>SLRZ01000114.1 GCA_007130695.1 Nitriliruptoraceae bacterium | reverse complement strand
TACCGGATCAAGGCCTACCAGATCCCGGAGAAGTCCCGGACGGCCAAGGGCGTCTACGTCGCCAACGTGCCGGGCCTGGCCTTCGAGCCCGAGGAGCGTGTGGCGGCGGTGATGGCGCTGCGCGAATTCACCGACGACGCCTACCTGTTCTTCTCCACCCGCCAGGGCACGGTCAAGCGCACCCGCCTCGACGACTTCGACTCGCCGCGCAGCGTGCTGATCGCGATCAACTTGAACGAGGACGACGAACTGATCGGCGTGGCCGTGACCTCCGGGGAAGAGGACGTGGTGCTGGTGTCCCGCCGGGGGTACTCGATCCGGTTCCACGAGACCGACGCCCGGGCGATGGGCCGCACCGCGGCCGGTGTTCGCGGGATGCGGCTGGACCCGGGTGACGAGGTGCTGGCGATGGCGCCGGCCCGCGACGAGGGCTATCTGCTGGTGGTCACCGACCGCGGCTACGGCAAGCGCACCCCGCTGGTGCGCTACCCGACCCAGAAGCGCGGCGGGCGAGGCGTCATCACCGCCAAGCTCACCGACCAGAAGGGCGGTCTGGCCGGCGCCCTGGTCGTCCCGCTCGAGGCGGAGATCCTGCTGATGAGCGACACCGGCACCGTGATCCGCATGCCGGTCCAGGACGTCAAGCCCACCGGCCGGGCGACCCAGGGGGTGCAGGCGATGCGCCCGGGGGACGGTGCCGCCGTGGTCGGACTGGCCCTCGTCGTCGACGACGAGGAGGACCTCGAGGGGTCAAATGACCGGGGTCCCGTCGGGTCCGAACCTCCCGATGCCGAGTAGTCTCCGCCAATCGACAGCGCTGTAGGAGTCCCCGTGGTTCGTCGTCGGCTCACCCTCAAGCGGCTCGACCCGTGGTCGGTGCTGAAGTTCGGGTTCGTCGCCAACGTCGTGCTGCTGGTGATGTTCCTGCTGGTCGCCGTGGTCGTGTGGTTCATCGTCGACCGTCTCGCGATCGTCGACCAGATCTGTGAGATCGCCCTCGACGTCGGTTTCACCCAGTGCGGCGTGAACTTCGGCAACCTCTTCCGGGCGCTGCTGCTGCTGGGGCTGCTGTGGGTCGTGGTCCAGACCGCGGTGCTGGTCTTCTTCTCGTTCCTGCACAATCTGCTGGCCGACCTCACCGGTGGGCTGACGGTCACCGTGACCGACACGACCCCGGGCGCGGCCCGGGAGTCCGCCCAGTCGAGTCGCACGGCACCCCAGACGGCGACCCGGGACGGGTCCCGGACGCAGGCGGCCCGCGGGACCGGCGCGCCGCCGGTCCCCCCGTTGCAGCGCGACCCGGGTGCGGATCGGGATGAGGGGCGCACCTCGGGCGCCACGGCCGAGCAGCGTCCCCAGCCCGATCCCCGGGCCCCCGGCTCCAAGAGCGAGGACGACTCCGGCGAGGTCATGTTCGGGGACCGCTCCGAGCAGGGACCCCGGTAGCACCCGCCCGGGCCCGACTCGCCAACCCCGGGGGGCACTGGGTAGTCTGCGCCGGGCCGTGGGTGGTGCATGCCACCCACGAGCCATGCACGAGGGCCAATAGCTCAGCCCGGTTAGAGCGCACCCCTGATAAGGGTGAGGTCGAAGGTTCAAGTCCTTCTTGGCCCACGAACGAACGAGCAGCCTTACCGCACCGACGAGGAGCGGGTCCCGGATGGGGCCCGCTCCTTCGTCGTGGTCGTTCCACGAGGACCGGGTGGCCTGCACGGGTGGCCGTGATCGGGCGGCTACACGGCCCGTCTCACGCGCGCGGCCGTGGGCTAGGCTCGAAGAAGACGTCTGACGCGAGGAGCCACGAATGGGCAAGAAGAGCGGCCTGTCCAAGAAGGTCGACAAGCTCGAGAAGAAGACCGAGGACCTGCGGAAGAAGGCGGAGAAGAAGGCCGGCAACCTGCAGGACCTCGCGGAGGACCGCATCGAGGAACTGACCGGCGAGAAGAAGAAGAAGCGCAAGGGCAAGCTCGCCGTCGTGTTCGGCGCCATCGCCGCGGCTGCACTGGTGCTGAAGAAGAAGCGCGACCAGGAGCTCGACGAGGCGCTCTGGGAGGAGCCCCGCTCGGTCTGACCTCCGGGCAGACGATCGTCACGGGCCCGCGCGGGACACCCCGCGTGGGCCCGTTCGTGTGCGGACCGCCAACCCCGCGACAGCGTTGGCAGGCATATTCCACACGTGTGACTACAGGTGTGGAAAAACACCGGTGTCGTCGTCCACATCTCCACACCGCTGTCCACACCCGTGCCGCCGCAGGTGCCCACACGAGAAAGCCGCCGCGACCTGGAGAGGCCGCGGCGGCGTTGGGTCTGCCGAACTCAGGGGATCAGAGGTCGTCGTCCATGCCGTCGTCGCCCATGCCGTCGTCTTCCATGCCGGGGTCGAGGTCGTCGCCCGCTTCCATGTCGTCGCAGGCGACGGCGCCGAGCGCCAGGGCCGCCGCGGCGCTGCCCATCGCGAACTTGCTGATCATCGTACGCTTCACAGGTCTCTCCTCGAGTGACGGGACCGGGAACGATACGTGGCGCCACCCGCCACGTGTCCCGCCCGAACGGACGCGGTGCCCGACCGTTCGGACAGCGTCCGTCCGTCAGGCCGTCGGGCGTCGCGGCGGACCGCCCTTCTGGTCAGGTGTGGGACCGGCCGTCCGCCGGTTCCGCGGGCCCGGGGGTTCCCAGTACGGTCGCGGGTCCAACGCCGGATGACTGCCAGGGCCGGCGAACGAAAGCGAGCGCCGCAGGACGGCCAGGACCGGAGCGAGTGTGACCACGGCAACCGAGGGGATGGTGGCACGACCCCGGTTGCGCGGATGGGTCCATGCCGCCGCCCTGCCGGGCGCCATCGGGGTGACCTGGCTCTTGTGGCGCGACGCGGTCCCGGGGCCGCCCCGGCTCAGCGCCGCGGTGTTCGGGGTCGCCCTGATCTGCCTGTACGCCACCTCCAGCGCCTACCACGTGCCGCAGTGGTCCGCGCCCGTACGCCGGTGGCTGGCCCGCCTCGACGTCGCGATGATCCAGTTGTTCATCGCCGCGTCGTTCACCCCGATCGCGGTGCACGCCCTCACCGGGGCCTGGCGCACCTGGAGCCTCGCGGTCGCCTGGACCATCGGCGTGGTCGGGGCGGTGGTCGCGGCCTCCCCGCTGCAGGGTCCCCGCTGGTTGACGGTGGCGGCCTACACCTCGTTCGGTTCGCTGGTGGCCATCCCCCTGCTGCGGATCATCGACGTGCTGCCGTTCACGGGCCTGGCCCTCCTCGTGGCCGGGGGTCTGCTGTACGCCGTCGGGGGCGTGGTCTACGCACGCCGGCACCCCGACCCGTGGCCGGAGATCTTCGGGTTCCACGAGGTCTTCCACGTCCTGGTGGTCGTCGCCGGCGCGATCCACATCTACGCGGTGTGGCGCTACACACTGCCGTTGGCCTGAGCGCCCCGCCCAGGCCACGCCGAGCGGGCCCGGGTTCCGCGTCCCGGTCGGGGTGCCTCCTGGACCGGAGCTCGCTTGTCCTATACTTTCTAGATTCTTCGAGGATCGAGCGCGCGCATGGCCAACCCCTTCGAGGACGAGGCCGGGGACGACCGGGCACTGGACCCGTCGATCAACCCGTTCCGTCCCGGCATGGGCCGCGTGCCACCCGACTTCGGCGGGCGCGAACAGCCGCTGCTGCGCGCGAAGGTGGCGGTCGACCAGCTCGTGGCCGGGCACACCCCCGAGTTCGTGCTCTACCGCGGGGTCCGGGGCGTGGGCAAGACCGCACTGCTGGCCTACGTGCGGCGCCAGGCCCGAGCCCGGGGTCTGCACACCATCCACCTCGAAGCGGACCGGGAGGACGAGCGCCTCGAGGCGGCGCGGGAGTCCATCCTGCGGGACGCGTCCGCCCTGCTCGCGTCCGCGGACGAGGAGATCGTGGACCGGTTGGCCACGATCCGGCCGGGTCGTGACGGCCCGCGCCTGCGGGACCGCGGCGGCCCCTCCGCCACCCTGGAGTCGATGGTCGACGACGTGGCGTGCCTGGCCGAAGCGGCCGGTCGCGGGGTGCTGCTGACCGTCGACGAGGTCCACGAGGCCGGTGACCGGCTGCTCAAGCCCCTGCTGCGCGCCGCGCACCGGGTGGCGCAGGACGGACGGCCGCTCGGGGTGCTGCTCTCCGGGCTGCCGACGGCGGCCGAGAACCTCTTCGACGAGGGGCAGACCTACACCGAACGGCTCGCCCGGGTGGACCTCGGCCTCCTCGAACGCGACGGGACGGCCGAGGCCGTCCGGCGACCCTTCGCCCGTGACGCCGACCTCGAGGTCGACGACCTCGTCATCGACGCGGTCCACGACGGGTCGGGTGGCTACCCCTGGTTCGTGCAGCTGTGGGGGGAGGCGCTGTGGGACCTGGCCACCGAGACCGACCGGCTGCGACTGCCGGTGGCGCGGGAGGCCGGGGAGCGGGTCCACCTGCGGGTGGAGGACTTCTACCTCAGCCGCTGGCGGCGGGTGCCCTCCGGGCGGGCCGGGCTGCTGGTCCTCGCCCTGGCCGACGCCGGCGGTGACGCGCCGATCGGGGACGTGCTCGAACGCATCGAGGTCACCCACCAGGCCATCTCCCCCGCCCGGCGCGCGCTCCTGGACCTCGGGCTGTGCTGGGCCCCGTCACGCGGCCGGCTGGCCTTCAGCGTCCCCGGGTTCGCCGACTGGGTGCAGCGCACGCGCCCCGAGGCCTGAGGTGGTCGCCCGCCGGATCACTCCGGTGGGTCGGGCTCCGCACGCAGCCCCTCCTGAGGCTCGCTGGCACCGATGATCAGGCGGCCGGGCTTGTGCCAGGTGAAGTAGGCCCAGGCCCAGTTGGTCAGCACGCTGACCCGGTTGCGGGCACCGAGCAGCATCAGCAGGTGCAGCACCAACCAGGCGGCCCAGCCCAGGGTGCCGCGCAGCTTCAGGCCGAAGGGGAGGTTCGCCACCGCCGCACGACGTCCGATCGTGGCCATCGTGCCCTTGTCGCGGTACCGGAACGGGCGCGCCGGCTCGCCCTGTTCGTGACGACGGATCTCCTCGGCCACGTGCTTGGCGCCCTGGATCGCCACCGGCGCCAGCTGCGGGTGGGGTTCGCGTTCGACGGCGGCGATGTCCCCGATCGCCCAGACCCCCGGCCGGTCCGGCACGGCGAGGTTGTCCTGCACCACGATGCGTCCACCCGGGCCCTGTTCGACGTCCAGCGCGCCGGCGAGCGGGTTGGCCTGCACGCCGGCGGCCCAGACGATGGTGCCGGAGCGGATGACGGTGCCGTCCTCGAGTTCGAGCTCACGGTCGCGGATCTCGGTCACGGGCTGGCCCAGGCGCAGCTCCACGCCGCGTTCGCGCAACTGCTCCGCGGTGTAACGCTGCTGGTCGGCCGGGTAGCCGGGCAGGACGTTCTCGTCCATCTCGGCCAGCACGACCCGGGCGCGGCCGATGTCCAGCTCCGGGAAGTCGCGGGCCAGCACGTGGTTGAACAGTTCGGCGGTCGCGCCCGCGAGCTCGACCCCGGTGGGGCCGCCGCCGCAGATCGTCACGCTCAACGAGCCGTCCTCCTCGATCGCGTGACGGCGGCCCTCGGCCCGCTCGACCTCACGCAGCAGATGGTCACGCAGTCGCAGGCCGTCGGCCAGGCTCTTGAGGCCGTAGGCGTGCTCGTCCACCCCCGGGATCCCGAAGGTCGCGGTCTCGGCGCCGGCCGCGATCACGAGGTGGTCGAAGGCGACCGGATCGCCCTCGTCGAGGAGGAGCAGGCGCTCATCGTGGTCCACGCCCACGACCTCGCCCAGGCGGAAGGTGGCGTTGGGCATCTTCGCGAGCAGGCCCCGGACCGGGTAGGCCACGTCGGAGGGCTCCAGGCTCGCGGTCGCCACCTGGTAGATCAGTGGCTGGAAGAGGTGGTGGTTGCGGCGGTCCACCATCACGATGTCCACCGGCGCGTCGGCGAGCTCCTGCGCCAGGGTGACACCGCCGAACCCGGCCCCCACGATCACCACACGTGGTCGCTCACCGTGCCGGGGCGTGGGCAGATCGCCGGCGTCGGTCTCCCGCGGCGGGTCCTTGGGCGGGGTGTGGGCAACTGGCTCGGCGGCCATGGTCGGACCTCGATCGGCGTCGTCTGCGCATAGGGGCTTGCCACCCAGCCTGCCACCTCTGCCCGGCCGGGCCCCGGCCGGTCGGACGTGTGCGGGTCGATCCGACGCGCCGCAGGCCGCCCACAGCCGCGCGGCCGTGGCCGTTCAGCTCGCGGCGCGGCCCTCGCTCCCGCCCGTTTCGTCCGCGGCCGGGGGGTCCTCCCGCTCGGCGAGCGCCCGGCGACGCCGCTCCTCCACTTGGCGCCGGATGCGCTCCTCGGCCTCTTCGGGGGTCGGCGCCGTTCCCCCGAGGTGGTGGGGCAGCCACCATTCGTCGCCCGGCGCCGGTTGCTGGGGGTACTCGGCCTGCGCGACCCCCAGCAGGTCGGTGATCTCGCCCATCAGCCGCCGGGTGGCCTCCCCCGGGTCGCCCGTGGGCACGTGGGGCTGGCCGTAGCGGACCACCACGGGGATGTTGCGGCGCAGCCGGACCGGCAGGCCCTTGGTGAGTAGGCGCTGACTACCCCACACCGCCACCGGCACGATCGGTGCGCCCGTGAGCTGGGCGAGGCGGACCGTGCCGGTTCGTCCCGCCCGGGGGACGAACGAGGGGCTGATCGTCCCCTCGGGGTGCATGCCGATGATCTCCCCGGCGCGCAGCCGTTCCTCGGCGGCACGCATCGCGGGGGCCGGGTCCCCGTGGACGTCCACCGGGATCTGGCCCATCCGCCGCAGTGCCGCGCCGACCAGTGGCTTGTCGAAGATGTCGTGCCGGGCGAGGAAGCGCACCTGCCGGCGGGGCGACGGTGCGGCCAGGGCGACGAAGCAGAAGTCGAGGTAGCCCACGTGGTTGCTCGCGAGGATCACCGGCCCGTGGTCGGGGATGTTCGCGTGGCCGCGCGAGCGCACGTCGAGGGCCAGTACCCGCCATGCCGCCCGGAACCCCCCGGCCGTGAAGGTGTAGAGATCCACCGATCCGCCTCCCTGCCGCCGTCGCGTCGTCGTGCAGCCCCGCCGACGCCGTCCGGCAGTCTGCCCGACCCGGCCCCGGGGTGCACGTCGCCGTCACGGTCGGGCCGGTACGGGCCAGAACCGCGGGCCGCCTACTCTTCCGTGCGAAGAACGGGTGAGAGCCGACGTGACGGACATCGGCGGGCGAGTCGGGAGCAGGGAGCGCGTGGTGGCAACGACGATGCTGGCGGCCAGGATGCAGGCCGAGACCCGTGAACTGAGACTGGAAGAGGTCCCGGTGCCCGTGCCGGGGCCCAGGGAGGTGCGGGTCCGGGTGCGCGCCTGTGGCATCTGCCTGTCGGACGTCCACCTGCTCGACGGCAGCCTCGGGATCCCCACCGAGACGGTCACGCTCGGCCACGAGGCGGCCGGGGAGGTGGACCTCGCCGGTGCGGACGTGTCGGGGTGGGTGCCGGGCCAGCGGGTCGTCATCGCTGCCGGGCGCATGTGCGGGGTCTGTCTGGAGTGTCTGCGGGGCCGGGGGGACGCCTGCGCCGCGGGCCAGATCCTCGGGATCCACTACGACGGTGCCTGGGCCGAGTACGTCGTCGTGCCCGCCGCGGCACTCGCCGCGGTCCCCGACTCGATGCCCTTCGAGCAGGCGGCCATCATCGCCGACGCCGTCTCCACCCCCTATGCGGGGTTGACCGAGCGCGCGGGGTTGCGCCCCGCTGAGTCGGTGGGCCTGTGGGGGATCGGTGGCCTCGGCGTGCACGCCGTGCAGGTCGCCCGGGTGGTGGGCGCTGCCCCGATCGTCGCGGTCGACCCCAGCGCCGGCGCGCGTGCACGGGCCCTGTCCGTCGGTGCCGACCTCGCACTGGACCCGACCACCGACGACGTGCGTGGGCGGATCCTCGAGATCACCGACGGTCAGGGGCTCGACGTGGCCTGCGACGTGGTCGGCGCCAACGCGGTGATGAAGGAGGCCGCCGGGTGCCTGGCCCGCTCCGGGCGGGTGGTGATGATCGGCCTGTCGATGGAACCGCTCGAGCTGGGGCCCGGCGTGCTGCTCGGTCTCGGGCGGCACGCTGTCCTCGGCCACCTCGGGTACCAGCGCCAGCACCTCGACGAACTGGTCCGACTGGTGGGCCACGGGCGGTTGGACCTCAGCGCGTCGGTCACCGAGGTCATGCCGCTGGAGGACATCCACCGGGGTGTTCGCGCCCTGGAGACCAAGGAGGGTGACCCCATCCGGCTGGTGGTCGCGCCGTGACGGATCGGGCCCGCCTACGGCCGGCCACCGACCGTCCCGTCGAGGAGCAGCTGGGCACCCTCGACCCCGAGCTGGCCGCCGCGATCGCCGGGATGCCCGCAGAGGCGACGCCCGGGCTGGGTGACATCGGGGCCATGCGCGAGTTCATCGCCGGCTCGCTCGCCTTCGCGCCCGAGCCCGAAGACGGTGACCGGGTCGAGCGCCGGGATCTCACCGTCCCCGGGCCCGACGGTGCGCCCGACGTGGCGGTGCGGGTCTACCGTCCCCTCGACGTCCCGGGCGGCGCGTGGCCCGCGGCGCTGCTGTGGTGCCATGGTGGCGGGTTCGTGTTCGGCGACCTCGCCGTCGCCGACCAGCGGTGCGCCGAGCTGTGCGACCGGTTGGGCGCGGTGGTCGTCTCCGTGGACTACCGGCTGGCTCCCGAGCATCCCTTCCCCGCCGGCGTCGAAGACGTGTATGCCGCGACGCGCTGGCTGGCCGGGCCCGGGGAGCTCGAGATCGACCTGGACCGGGTGGCGGTGGGGGGCAGCAGCGCGGGCGCGACCCTGGCGGCGGCGGTGACGCTGCTGTCCCGTGACCGGGGCGGGCCCCGCCTGGCCCTGCAGGTGCTGGTCCAGCCCGCGATCGATGACCGGTGCGAGACGCCGTCGTCGCAACGGGTCGTCGACCCGCGGGTCTTCCACCGTGAGGTGCAGCGGGAGATGTGGGACCACTACCTCGGCCCCGCCGGGACGCGGGGGCCGGTGTCGGCGTACGCGGCGCCGGCGCGGGCGGAGGATCTCTCCGGCCTCCCTCCAGCGGTGATCACCACGGCCGAGCACGATCCACTCGGCGACGAGGGTCGTGACTACGCCGCGCGGCTATGCGCGAGTGGGGTCGACGTGGAGCTGATCGACACGCCCGGGACGTTCCACGGATTCGAGGAGCTCGCCCCCGACGCGGCGGTGTCCCGTCGGATGACGGCCGGGCTCGTCGCGGCGGTGCGGCGGGGCCTGGGGGCCGGGGGAAGCGACGACGCCCCCCGTCACGGGAGGCGCCGGAGCGTGACGGGGGGCGTGGGGCCCCACGACGCCGGGGCACCGGAGTGAGGGCCGGGGCGGACCGTCACCGCGGTGGGGCCCCCGGCGTGGGGGCGTGTAGATGGTGTGGTGCTAGAGCAGGCCGTCCTTGACGCCCTGGGCGACGGCACCGGCGCGGTTGCGGACGCCGAGCTTGTCGTAGACCTCCTGGGCGTAGGCCTTGACCGTGCGCTCGGTGACGCCGAGGTGCTCGCCGATCTGGGAGTTGGTCATGCCCTCGGCCATGCCTTCGAGCACCTGCTGCTGGCGCGGTGAGAGGTGGGGGCCGATCTCGACCTTGGGCGCCTCGAAGACCATCGTGGCCTCCTCGGCCTCGGCCGCGGCGGCCGGGTCCTCGAAGGTCGCGGTGACCGGACCGAAGCCGACCTTGTCGCCGTGGCGCACGACGGAGGAGCCGTTGATCTTCTCGCCATTGACGGTCGTGCCGGAACTCGATCCGAGGTCACTGACGATGACGGCGCTGCCTTCGCGGCGGATCTCGGCGTGGACGCGCGAGACGCGGGGGTCGTCGACGACGTAGGCGTTGTCCTCGCGTCGACCGAGCGTCGCGACGTCCTCCTCGAGCCGCACGCGGTGACCGGCGAGGTGGCCGTCACTGAACGCGAGCGTTGGAACGGGAACGATCTTCTGGGCCTTCTGGGCCGGCTGGGGCTGCAACGGGATCTCCTCGGTGTCGGCGACCGCTCGATGCGAGGCAGAGGCGGAGTCGCTTCAGGGACCGGAGACGGTTTCGCTCCGGCTCTGGTAAGTCTGACGGGTCGACGCCCGCAGGGCAGGCCGGCATCCGTCCCGCCCACCACGGCCGTTCGGAGGTGACACTTCGGCCGGGGCGGGCGGGAACTCCGGGTCCTGGTCCCGGCCCGGGAGGCTTTCGGTCACGGCGCCCCACGCAGGGCCCCGGAGACGC
>SLRZ01000047.1 GCA_007130695.1 Nitriliruptoraceae bacterium | reverse complement strand
CGGCAGACGGCCGCGTACAGCTCGGCGCGTTCGGACTGGCGGTAGGGGCCGTACCTGCCGCCGGCGCCGGGCCCCTCGTCCCAGTCGAGGCCGACCCAGCGCAGGGCCTCGGTCATCGAGGTGACGGACTCCTCGGTCGCCCGGGAAGCGTCGGTGTCCTCGAGGCGGAAGACGAAGGTCCCACCGTGGCGGCGGGCATGGAGGAAGTTGTACAGCGCGGCCCGGACCGAGCCGACGTGGAGCCAGCCGGACGGGGCGGGACAGAAACGCACGCGGGGGGTGGAGCTCACGGGGATGTCGACCTCTCGAAGGATTCGGCGCCCCGGATGGTAGGCGGCGGCGAGGGGCGGTCCCCACCGCTCACCCCATGTCACCGCCGGGCGGCCGTCACGGGCCGAGGCGGATCAGAGGATGCCGGCGGGGCGATAGCCGGCGGCGTCCGGGTGGCGGGCGGCGACCTCGCCCACCCGGGTCACGAACCGTTCGACCTGCCGGGGGGCCGTGCCCACGAACGCCAACGGCTCGGCGAGCAGTCCGTCGAGGTCTGCCCGGGACAGGCCGAGGCGTTCGTCCCCGGCGAGGCGGGCGACGAGGTCGTTGCCGCTCTGCCCCTTCTCGCGCTGGTCGAGCGCGACCGCGACCGCGTGCTCCTTGATGACCTCGTGGGCCGTCTCCCGGCCCACGCCGGCCCGAACCGCGGCGACCAGCACCTTGGTGGTCGCCAGGAACGGCAGGTAGCGCTCGAGTTCCCGTTCGGCGACGGCGGGGTAGGCACCGAACTCGCGCAGCACGGTGAGGAAGGTCTCGAACAGTCCGTCCGTCGCGAAGAACGCGTCCGGCAGCGCGACCCGACGGACAACCGAGCAGGAGACGTCCCCCTCGTTCCACTGGGCACCCGACAACGCCGTCACCATCGACAGGTGGCCGCCGAGGATGGCCGCGAACCCGTTGATGCGTTCACACGAGCGGGCGTTCATCTTGTGCGGCATCGCCGACGAGCCGACCTGGCCGGGTTGGAAGCCCTCGGTGGCCAGTTCCTGGCCGGCCATCAGGCGGATCGTGGTGGCCAGGCTGGAGGGGGCGGCCGCGACCTGCACGAGGGCGGAGACGACCTCGAGGTCGAGGGAGCGGGGGTAGACCTGGCCGACGTGTTCGAGGCGCGCCGAGAACCCCAGGTGGTCGGCCACGCGACGTTCGAGTTCGTCGAGGCGGTCGGTGTCCCCGTCGAACAGATCGAGCAGGTCCTGTTGCGTGCCCACGGGTCCCTTGAGGCCGCGCAGCGGATAGCGCTCCAGCAGGTCCTCGACCCGGGCGAGCGCCGAGAGCAGTTCCTCCCCGGCGTTGGCGAACCGCTTGCCGAGGGTGGTGGCCTGGGCCGCCACGTTGTGGCTGCGCCCGGCGATCACGAGCGTGGCGTGCTCGGCCGCGCGGTCGGCCAGCAGGCAGAGCGCGGCCACGCAGCGGTCTCGCACGATCTCCAGCGAACGACGCACCTGGAGCTGCTCGACGTTCTCGGTGAGGTCGCGGGAGGTCATGCCCTTGTGGATCTGTTCGTGCCCGGCGAGGGCGGAGAACTCCTCGATGCGGGCCTTGACGTCGTGACGGGTCGTGCGTTCACGCCGGGCGATGGCGTCGAGGTCGACCTGCTCGACCACGGCCTCGTAGGCGTCGATCGCCTCCGTGGGGACCTCGACGCCGAGGTCCCGCTGGGCCCGCAGGACCGCGAGCCAGAGCCAGCGTTCGAGGACGACCTTCCCGGTGGGCGACCACAGACCGGTCATGGCCTCGCCGGCGTAGCGGCTGGCGAGCACGTTGGGGATGGACACGTTTCTGGCCTTCCGGGAGCCGTTGGGGCCATCGTTCCACGGCGGGCAGCGAACCGCGAACCCACGGCGCTGCGCCCCGGCAGCGCGTCCGGCCCGGTCGGGTCGGAACGGGGGCGGTGACGGGCGGGACGCGGGCCGGATCCCGCCCGGCCCTCTTCGGCTCCTGCCATCGTCCCGCCCGACGCCGTCCACCTCCGGTCCGGCGCCCGCCCGGGTCCGGACGACCGCGGGCACTGACCGCGGCCGCGGACGGCGCGTGCGACCCTCGTCGCGGTGGCACCGGCCCGCGACGAGAAGGAACGAGGCGATGGCGCAGCCCCCGAGGCGCGGGCGCAGCCTGCTGGCGCTCCTGGGCTTCCTGCTGGTCTCTTTCGCCGCCGCGGGCGTCGGGTCGTTGGCACAGGGCGGCGACGTACAGGGGACCTACCTGGCGATGGACCGGCCGGCCTGGGCCCCGCCGCCCTGGGTCTTCGGCCCGGTGTGGACGGTGTTGTACGTGCTGATCGCCGTGGCCGCCTGGCGGGTCTGGCGCACCGTCGACCACGTCCGGGCGCTGGCGCTGTGGGGTGTCCAGCTCGCGGTCAACGCCGCCTGGCCCGGGGTGTTCTTCGGTCTGGGAGAACCGGGCTGGGCCCTGCTCGTGATCGTGGTGCTCGACCTGCTGGTGATCACGCTGGTCGGGGTGTTCTCGGCGCGCGACCGGCTCGCCGCACTGCTGCTGGTGCCCTACCTCGGCTGGATCCTGT
>SLRZ01000001.1 GCA_007130695.1 Nitriliruptoraceae bacterium | reverse complement strand
CGCAGTACCTCGAGGTGTTCTTCGTGATCCGCGGGGTGTTCGAGGGCGAGACGTACTCGCGGTGCGCCTACATCTGGGTCGACAGCGACTTCTCGATGGTGCGAGGCCACTTCCAGGGGTACCCGAAGAAGCTCGGCTCGATCCACATGACCCGGCCCGTCGACTACGGCAAGGCCGGTCCGCGGCTGGCGCCGGGTGGACGGTTCGGCGCGACGCTCGCCGCCTACGACCGCCGGCTCGCCGAGGCTCGCTTCACCATCACCGGGACCAGCGACACCGGCGGGTTCGTCAACGCCCACGCGATGGCCCACACCCGCTTCATGCCGGCGATCGAGGGACCGGACGCGCCGCCGTCGATGCACGAGCTGGTCACGATGAAGACCACCGACGTGGAGGCCGGCCCGGTCTACGTCGGCGATGCGGAGCTCGATCTGTTCGAGAGCCCGGCCGAGGAGTTCCACCACCTGGCGCCGCGTGAGATGCTCGGTGCGTACTACCGCCAGGTCGGTGCCACCTTCACGGGAGGAACGACGCTACACACCTACGACGAGTGAGGTCCCCGCGCCCTCTCGACGCCCCATCATCGGACACGAAGGAGCACCACCATGGGAGAGATCGTCGGAGCTGGTCTCGTCTCGCACGCGCCCACCATCATGTTCGACGAGCCGGTGCGCCGCGAGCTCAACGACGGCAAGGAGATCTCGCTGGTCCCCGGGCTCGTGCGGCTCAAGGATGAGGTGCTCACGCGCCTGCAGCCGGACACCATCGTCGTGCTCGACACCCACTGGTTCACCACGGTCGAGCACGTGGTCGCGGCGCAGGAGCGTCGCGAGGGGCGGATGACCTCGTCCGAGCTGCCGCGGGGCATGAAGCAGGTCCCCTACGCCTTCGACGGCGATCCACAGCTGGCCCGGCTGATCGAGAAGCACGGCAACGAACTCGGCACGCCGACCCATGCGGAGGACGACCCCTACCTGCCGGTGTACTACGCCACCGTCAACCTGGTGCACTACCTCCAGCAGGACGAGCGGTGGGTGTCGGTCTCGATCGTGCAGACCGGCGAGGACGACGACTTCCTCACCCTCGGCCGGGCGATCGGCGACGCGGTCGCCGCCTCCGATCGGCGCGTGGTCGTGCTGGCCAGCGGCGGGATGAGCCACACGTTCCACCCGCTGAAGGAGCTGACCAAGCACGAGGCCTCCGACCCCTCGCACATCGTCACCCCGCAGGCGCGGGCGGCGGACGAGGAGCGGATCGAGTGGATGCTCGCTGGCGACCACGCGAAGGTCATCGACCGGATGCCCGAGTACCACCCGCACGCACCCGAGGGTGGGTTCGGCCACTACCTGGCGATGGCCGCAGCGATCGGTGGCCGCGACTGCCGGGCCCCGGGCGAGCTGTTCAGCGACTACGAGAACGCCACGGGGACCGGGCAGGTCCACGTGTGGTTCGAGCGGCCCGAGGGCGGCTGGACGGCCTGACCTGACCCGGTTGGGTGGCCCGACCTGGTTGGATGGTCCGACCTGGCTGGGGCACGATGATCGTCAGCGGCGGCACACCCGCCGCTGACGATGCGTCCGGCGAGGTCCGGATGTAGACATCCTCACCGGTTGTCGGATCCCGAACGGGAGCGCCCTTATGAGCCAGCACCCGGTCCGCATCGACGGCCGAACGGTCCACACCGACGACTCGATGCCGGTGCTCGCGCCCTACGACGGGCGACGGGTCGGGCAGGTGCCGGTCTGCACGGCCGAGCACGTCGACCAGGCAGTGCGGGCTGCCCGCCAGGCGATGGTCGAGGCGCCGCTGCCGCAGTGGCGGCGGGCGGAGATCCTGGACCGGGCAGCGGAGGTCCTCACCGACGACGACGTCTTCGAGGACCTGTCCCGCACCATCGCGCTGGAGGCGGCGAAGCCGATCACCGCCGCTCGGACGGAGGTCTCGCGTTCCATCTCGACGTTCCGGTTCTCCGCCGCAGCGTGTCGGACCCTCGCGGGCGAGGTCCTGCCGCTCGACGCCGCACGGGCGGGGGAGGGGCGGCTCGGGTTCACCCTGCGGGTACCCGTCGGTGTGGTGGGCGCGATCACCCCGTTCAACTTCCCCGTGAACCTGGTCGCGCACAAGCTGGCGCCGGCGATCGCGGCCGGCTGTCCCGTGGTGCTCAAGCCGGCGCACCAGACGCCGCTGTCCGGGCTCAAGCTCGCGGAGCTGCTCCTGGACCGGTGCGGGTTGCCGCATGGCTGGCTGCACACCGTCACGGGCGAGGGTGCGACCACCGGCGCCGCGCTGGTCGAACACGACGACGTCGCCATGATCACCTTCACCGGGTCCCCGCAGGTCGGTTGGGGCATCCGGGCGGCCGCGCCCCGCAAGAAGGTGTCGCTCGAGTTGGGCAACAACTCGCCGATCATCGTCCAGCCGGACGGCGACTGGCGGGCGGCGGCCAAGAGGATCGCTGCGGCCGGGACCGCCCACGCCGGCCAGTCCTGCATCTCCGTGCAGCGGGTGTTCGTCCACGAGGACGTCGCCGAGCCGTTCCTCCAGGCGCTGGTCGACGCGGTGGACGCCCTGGTCGTCG
>SLRZ01000200.1 GCA_007130695.1 Nitriliruptoraceae bacterium | reverse complement strand
GCTGGCATCGGTTCCTCCGAGCCTCGTGTGCCATCACCCACCGTAGGGAGCGGCCGAGAACCCGAAAGTGTCCGCACGGTCATAGGGAGTGACTAGCCAACACGGCCTAGCCGGACGCTGCGTCTTTCACTCCAGGACGCAGGAGCGCCACCACGAAGTCCGCGTCGGCGTGGTGGGCGTGCAGGCTCCACGTCGACAGCAGCAGATCGGGAACGAGGCCGGCGGCCTCAGCGTCGTGCAGGAAGTCGTCGAGCGCGTAGCCCCGTCCGGTCCCGAAACCCACGGCCGCCCGGCCGTCCGCGGCCAGGTACGACCGGAAACGCGCGAGGACCTCACCCCGCGTGCTCGGCGCCAGGAACGTCATCACGTTGCCGGCACACACGATCGCGTCGAACCCCTCCGGCCACCCGTGCTCGGCCAGGTCCAGCGAGGCGAGGTCGTCGACCAGCCACGTCGGTCCCGGGTGGTCCTCCTCCGCAGCGGCGATGAGCTCGGGGTCGAGATCGACCCCGACCACGACGTGCCCCGCCTCGTGCAGGAACGCCCCGACCCGACCGGACCCGCAACCGGCGTCGAGGATGCGGGCGCCCCGGGGCACCATCGCGTCGACCAGCCGGGCCTCCCCGGCGAGGTCGTCCCCGGCGGCGGCCATGGCCCGGAAGCGCTCGATGTACCAGCTCGAGTGCGCAGGGTCGGCCCGGGTGATGCGCACCCACTCGTTCTCGTCGCTCATGGGACTCCACCTGATGGGGATCGGCTGGTCGGCGGCCCGTCGCGCCGGGCGCGGAGCCGTACGGGCGCGCAGGGTAGGAGCGCGCCGGCCCGAGGCACACCCGGGCGATGGGCCACCAGGCCCGTCCCCGACCGGGCACGCGAACGGCGACCGGGCCGCAGCCGTACCCTCCGTCCGTTCGAGGAGCGAGGGAGCCCGGTGGGCGGGGACGAGCGGGGCCTGGACGCACAGACCCGGAGCGAGCTACATGCCGCCCTGGCGGCGGAGCACCGCCGGGCCCGGGAACGCGAAGCGTCGCTGACGCGGCAGTTCGAAGCCATCGTCGACGCGACGGCCGAGGCGAACACCGACGACGAACACGATCCCGAGGGCGCGACCATCGGCTTCGAGCGTGCCCAGGTCAGTGCCCTACGCGAGGAGGCGCGGCGGCGGATGGGCGAACTCGCCGCGGCCATGGAACGCCTGGCGGCCGAGAGCTACGGGCGCTGTGAACGCTGCACGGCCACGATCGCACGGGAACGTCTTCTGGCCCGGCCCGACACCCGCTGGTGCCGACGGTGTGCCGACTGAACACCGTGGCGGCAGCCACCTCCGGGGGCCATCCCGGTCAGGCGTCCACCGTCAGGTGGCTCACGCACAGCCCCGGTTCGGCGAAGGGAACGAGGTCCTCCACGCGCGCCCCGGCGGTGAGTTCTGCGAGTGCGCCGCGCATCAGCCCCAGATGGATCGAGCAGACGACGTCCTGGTGCGCCTCGGCGACCTCGAGGAACGGACAGTGCCGAAGCAACAGCCGGGGCGCTGTGTCGGCCGCGCCCACCTCCGGCTGGAAGCCCAGCCCGACGAGCAGCGCGACGACCTCATCCACCGCCTCCGCCGGTGCCGGCGGGTGCGACGGCGGGGGGCTCGCGATCAGATGGCGACCCCAGGCCCGGCCGAGTCGTTCCGCCTCGGCCGCCGGATCGGCGGTGGCCGAGGCCACGTACCCGGCCAGGACCCCCGCGAGCCACCGGTAGCCGACGCCGGTCGGCTCGGGATCGGAGGTCGCGCGGTAGACGAGTCGCGGCCGGCCGGGTCCCCCGCGTTCCTCGGGCTCCGAGCGCACCAGGTCGGCCGTCTCGAGGATGGCGAGGTGCGCCCGGACCGTGTTGCGGTGCAGGTCCAGCCGATGCGCGAGGTCCTCCACGCCCCGGGGACCCTCGGGGTCACGCAGGGCGGTCAGCAGGCGCTGACGCGTCGGACTCGACAGCGCACGGTGCACCGCCGCCGGATCGACGGACGTGGGCCGCACGTCAGGCGCTCTCGGGCACCACGGTGATGAGCGCCACCGCGTCGGTGGCCGCCTCGAGGCCGTGGAGTTCACGCGGGATCGGCATCCACATGCCGGGCGTGAGGGTCCGCCGGTCCTCGCCGCAGGTCAGCACGATCTCACCCTCCAACGCGAACAGCGTCGCCGGCCCCGGTGCGACGTGGTCCTGCAGTTGCGCGCCGGCCTCGAGCGCGAGCAGGGTCTGCTTCAGGGGAAGGCCCGCACCGGGGGTCAGGGTCCGGGCGGTGCGTCCGGCCTTCGAGGCGCGCGCCTCGGTGAGGAGGATCTCGGCCATCCCCCGAAGGTCGAGCGGCGCGTCGGTGTCCGTGGCCTGGGTGCTCGTCGTGCCGGGGCTCGTCATCAGCGAGGCCTTTCCTCGGGTGCGCGGCGCCGGCGGCGCCACTCCACCTCTTCTCTCAAATATACGTCGCAGATAGTTTCTATGTCAATAGACGGTTTTAATCCGCTACGCGATGCGCTCCGACCCCTGCGTGCTCCCGCTACGCGATGCGCTCCGACCCCTGCGTGCTCCCGCTACGCGATG
>SLRZ01000082.1 GCA_007130695.1 Nitriliruptoraceae bacterium | reverse complement strand
GGAACACACTAGCCAGTGATGCGTGGGTGTGGTCGACGGCCGCCACGACGAAGCCCCGGCTCGCCAGGGACTCCATCAGTCCCGACTGGGCCCCACGGAACGAGCTCCAGCCGTGCGAATACACCACCAGCGGCCGTGCCCGGCCCGGGACGACCGGTGCGTCCGCCACCGCGTGTGAGCGCACCAGGCGCAGGTGCGACAGCGTGAAGGCGGGCACGTCGAAGCGTTCGGCGGTGTGCCGGGCGAAGGCCCCGGGCTGGGTCGTCCACGGCGCACGGGCGGCGCCGTCGTCCGGACTGGCCGGATACCACAGCTGCACCGCCAGCCGGCGGTGGCCGCCGGGACGCGGCCCGTAGTGCTCGCGGCGGTCCTCGTCGACGACCACCAGCTGCGTGGTCCCGACCTCGTGCGGACCGCCGGGTTCCGGCAGTTGAGTCACCGGCAGCGCCCAGCCCAGCGCCGCGCCGGCGCCGGTCAGCACCAGCGCGACCACGATCGGGGTCCGGCGTCCCAGGGGCTCCCGGGGCCCTCGTGCGTCGAGGGTCGCCAGCGCCGCGGTGGCGACCGCGGCGAGGTACAGCGGGACCAGCTGCCAGCGGGGTCCCTCACCCAGGGCGTGGACCACGGCGGCGACCGACGTGGCCGCGGCCGCTGCCGCAGCCAGGGCCGTGGAGCGCCGCAGGCCCGTCAGTGGCCGCACGGCGCCGAGCAGCGTGACGGTGAACAGCGCGAGTTCGGTGAAGCGCATGCCACCAGGGTCCAGGGTGGGGAAGGGGGGCGCGAGCCTAATGGGCGCGGGGCCCGCGGGTAGGCTCGCGCCTCACTTCCCCGACCCCTCGAGGTCACCCGTGCACGTCGCCCTGGTCAGGAGCCGCCTCCCGGAACGGGCGGGGCGGGCCGACGACGTCCTCGCCGCGGCGCTCGCCGACCGCGACGTCGAGGTGTCCCGACCGTGCTGGGACGACGCCGACGTGGACTGGGCCGCGCCCGACCTCGCGGTCGTGCGCACCACCTGGGACTATGCCGAACGGCGCGAGGAGTTCCTCGCCTGGGCCGAGCGCACCGCCGCGCAGGTGGCCGTCGTCAACCCACCCGACGTGCTGCGGTGGAACACCCACAAGAGCTACCTGATGGAGCTCGAGGAGCGCGGCGCACCCGTGGTGCCGACGGCCTGGCTCGGTCGCGGTGACCGGGTCGCGGTCGCCGACCTCGTCGCCAGCCGCGGGTGGGGTGACGCGCTCGCGAAGCCGGCCGTGGGCGTCGGGGGTCGTGGTCTCGTGCGCATCAGTGGCGCTGCACCGGAAGCCGCACAGGCCGAGGTGGACGCGCTGCTCGAACACGGCGACGTGCTCCTCCAGCCCTTCCTCTCGGCCGTGGAAGCCGACGGGGAGCTGTCGGTGGTGGTCATCGACGGCGCCGTCAGCCACGCGGTGCGCAAGCGGCCGCAGGCCGGGGAGTACCGGGTGCAGGAGGAGCGTGGCGCCCACCACGAGCTGGTGGACGTGGACCGCGAGACGGCGGCGCTCGCCGAGTGGGTCGTCGAGGCGACCGGGCAGGAGCTGCTCTTCGCCCGCGTCGACCTGCTCACCGACGAGCTGGGGGCGCAGCAGCTCGTGGAGCTCGAGGCGACCGAACCCGACCTCTACCTGGTGCACTCCGCCGCCGGCACCGCCCGGCTCGCGGACGCGTTGTGCGCCAGACTCCCGTCCGTCCGACCCTGACGAGGGGCCCCACGCGCCGTCACCGACCGGCAGGATGCAGACGATGACCCAGCACACGGGCACGACCCGAACCGACCCGAGGAGCACCGCGTGAGCGGTCGTCGCATCGCCGTGACCGGCGCCACCGGACTGCTCGGTGGCGCGTTGACCGAGGCCCTCGAGGCGGACGGTGACACCGTCCACCGGGTGACCCGGGACCCGGCCAAGGCCGCCGAGGGCGACATCGTCTGGGATCCGGACGCGGGCGAGATCGACGCCGCCGCCCTCGAGGGGGTCGACGGGGTGGTCCATCTCGCCGGGGAACCCATCGGCGACCAGCGCTGGACCGACGAGACCAAGCGGCGTATCCACGACAGCCGGGAGCGCGGCACCCGCCTGCTGGCCGAGACCCTCGCCGGCCTCGACGACCCACCGGACGTGCTGGTCTCCGGATCGGCCGTGGGCTGGTACGGCGACCGCGGCGACGAGGTGCTCACCGAGGACTCCGACCCGGGCGACGATTTCATGGCCCGGGTCTGCATCGACTGGGAAAAGGCCACCGGCGCCGCCGAGGAGGCGGGCATCCGGGTGGTCCACGCACGCACCGGCGTCGTGATCGCCGACGGCGGGCCGCTGATCGACAAGATCGACCTGCCGTTCCGCCTCGGTGTCGGCGGCCGGGTCGGTTCGGGCCGGCAGTACGTGGCCTGGATCGGCCTCGACGACCACATCCGTGCGTTGCGCTACCTGCTCGACCACCAGTCGCTGTCGGGGCCGGTGAACCTCACCGCGCCCGATCCGGCCACGAACGCCGAACTCACCAAGGCCATCGGGGACGTGCTGCGACGGCCCACCGTCCTGCCGATCCCCGTCGCCGCCATCCGCCTGCTGTACGGCGAGATGGGCGAGACCCTGGCGATGGTCAGCCAGCGGGCGATCCCGCGGCGGCTGCAGGAGGCCGGGTTCACGTTCGACCACACCCTGACGTCGGCGCTGCGCAAGGCGCTCAAGGACCGGTGACGCCCTCCCGACGCGGCTCGTCGCCACGCCGGAGGGGCGTCGGGATTCCGCCGGATCAGCGGCGGTCCACGGTGCGGGTCTCGTCGAACACGTTGCCGTCGACGTCGGTCACGGCCAGACGGATCGTCCACGGCGCCGGCCCGCGGAGGCGGTGCTCCTCGTTCAGCGTGAGGGTGCCGTCGTCCTCCTGCGTGAAGTCCTCCTCGCTCCACTGTTCGGTGACCCGGCCGTGGTCGCCGGTCACGGTGAGATCGATGCTCGCGATCCGGTCGGGGCCGTCCCCGTGCCAGGCCGTCGCCTCGATCTGGAGGGTGCGGTCGGGCCCGGAGACCTCGCCGGGAGAGACCTCGAGGGAGCCCTCGGGGCCCTCGGGTGGCGTGGTCTCCGACGTGGGCTCGACGACGTCGCTGCCGACCCCCTGACTGAAGACCCGCGCACGCGGCTCGTCCGGGTCGTCGACACCCTGTCGGTTCCACCGGTGGGTCCACGCCTGGACCCAGACGGCGGTCTCCCGGGCGTCCTCCCAGTAGCCGGGCCCGTGGATCCGGTCGACCTGCACGCGGGCCTGCCGGTCGGGCGCCGTCGGCGTGCCGTAGCCGAGCAGCGACGCCGGCCCGGCGACACCCTCGTCGAGGGCGACGACCCGGTAGTAGTAGGTCGTGCCCTGGTCCACGTCGGTGTCCACGAAGCAGACGCCGTCACGGCTGGCGCCGGGCCAGGTCGGCACGTTCGGTGACGGGCACGACTCGTCACCGGCCTGCGTGACCACCGTGTCCTCGTCGTCCGCCGCGAAACCAGGGTCGGTCGAACGGTGCACGGCGTAGCCGTCGGCGCCGTCGACCTCGTCCCAGGCGACCCGCAGCTCGTCCTGCAGATCCGTCACCCGAAGGTTCTGGGGTGCGTCCACGTCGGCGATGCCCTCGTCCGCGCCGCCCTCCGGGACGGCGACCATCGACGGGGTCATGTCGGCGCCGTAGACGGCGGTCAGGCCCGGGCCCGTGTCGACGAACACCGGGGTGACCTGGACCTGCAGGGTGTCGTCGAACGTGCCCTGCACGGCAACACGGGTGTCGTTGCGTGCCGGGGTGGTGTTGCCGGGCAGCACCGAGAGCCGGACCTCCTGCTGGCCCACGACGCGCTCGGTCTGCTCGCCCCCGTCGGGGTCGGGGTCGGCGAAGACGGTCACCACCGCCTCGACGTCGATCGCGCCCCCGAGCGGGTTCGGGCTGACCCAGTACCAGTCGAAGGCCAGATCACCGTTGACCTCGCCGCTGAAGTCACCCGTGAAGCTGATCGCGAGCGGGTTGAACGGCACGTCCGGATTGCCCAGCGACGTCAGCGCGGTCTGCGTCAACGGCAGGGAGCCGTCCGGCTCCTCGTCGCTGAGCGTGCCGTCGGTGGTGAGCAGGTCGGTCGGGGCACCGTCGAGGTACAGATCGGTGGTCTCGACCTCGTCGTCCTCCTCCTCGGCGGCCGAGGTCGGCCCGCTACCGGGGGCGGCCCAGGTGGTCACACCCTCCAGCGGCTCCGGGTAGGTGGCCGTCCCGTGCAGGTCGACGAGATCGCCGTCCTCCTGGCCCAGCGAGAACTCCGTGTGGGGCAGGGCGGTGACCTGGGTGGCGTGGACCTCGACGTCGTAGAGGAAGCCCACCGGCTGCTGGGAGTCCTCGGTGTTGTCGGTGTCGCCGCACGGCTGCGGCGTCGCGCCGACACGATGGGTGACGCGCAGGGACCACTCGCCGTCCTCGGGGGCGGCGAAGGAGACCGAGCGACTCGTCGCCGGCGGACCGACGTCGTCGATGATCGGGTCGGTGTGGACGAGGCCGGCGGACTCCGCGACGGGGAAGGTGCGGGTCGGCCCCGGGTCGTCGGTGGAGTTCGCGGGGTCGTGGCCCGGCCGGAAGAGCTCCAGGTAGAGGTTGGCCTCCGGGTGGTAGGCGCCCCAGTCGACATCGACCGTCACCTCGTGGGCGCCGGGTGGCACGTCGAAGGCGGTGACGCCCGCCAGGTCGGTCTCCGTGTAGCTGGCCGGCCCGGTGCAGCCGACCTGCTCGACGACCAGCGTGTCGTCGCCTCCGGGGTGCTTGCCCGCCGCGTAGTCCGGGGCGGGCGTGCCGACCGGCAACCACTCGGGCGCGGTCTCTCCGTCACCGTCGTAGGCCAGGGCGAGTTCGACCGCCGCGGGGACGTCGAGGCGACCGGCGCCCTGCTGCTCGGCCGGGTGACCCGGCAGCGGTGCCGCGGAGCGCTCCAGGATGTCGAGCAGTTCATCGGCGCTCGGGTCGCGGTCGTGGGCATCGCGGAAGGCCTCGACCACCAGACCGGCGGCACCGGTCACGTGGGGCGCGGACATCGAGGTGCCCTGCAACGGCTCGTAACAGGACTGCTGCGACGGCTCCGGCAGGCCCGCCTTGCAGGGGGCGTTGGCCATCATGGCGTTGATCACCGCACCGGGCGCCACGATCCCCGGCCGGTAGACGCCGACGCCGAATTCGCGGGCCAGGCGACGGTCGTGGTTGTCGTAGGCGATGTCCTCGGCCGCGTCGCCGGTGCCGTCCTCGTCCGGTTCCGTGCCGCCGGAGACGACCTCGTCGTCGTCGGTGTCGACGTCGGGGTGGGGCGCGGCCGGCCGGCCGACCGACGAGAAGGCGGTGATGCCGTCGGTCTTGGTCGACGCGCCGACACACAGCACGTAGGGGCTCAGGCACTGCACGCCGAGGGTGTTGTCCTCCGGGCCGGAGTTGCCGGCGCTGAAGACCGGGAGCATCCCGACCTCGTTGGCGCGCTGGTAGGCGATCGCCTGCGGGTCGTCGGGGCTGTAGTCGCTGCCGATGCCGCCACCGAAGCTGTTGTTGATCGCCACGATGTCGTGCTCGCCGGCCTCCTTACGCGCGATGAGGTCGTCGTAGGCGGCGAGGATGTCGGTGTTGAGCAGGGACGCGGCCACGTTGGCGGCGTAGCTGCGGATCTCGGCCTCGGGGGCCATCCCGATCGTGGAGTGCGGGTCCTCCATGCCGCCGCTGGCCAGACCGGTCCCCGCCATCGTGCCCGCGACGTGGGTGCCGTGGCCGTTGTCGTCGACCGCCGTCTCGACCTGGTCGGTGCACACCACGAGGCCGGCGGTCCCGGTCGCGCTGGCGTTGCAGAACTCGACCAGGTTGCCGAAGTCGGCGTGCGTGCCGTCCGCGCCGGTGTCCACGACGGCGAGCTCCACGCCCTCGCCCGTGTAGCCGACTCCCTCGGGGCCGAAGTCCTCCCAGACGTCGCGCGCCCCGGTGACCCAGGTCGACTCCTGCATGTGCAGCTCGAGCTCCTCCTGGGCCCAGACACTGCGCACGTCGTCGCGGTCCCGCAGGACGGCCAGCTGGTCCCCGGTGAGGCCTTCGACGATCAGCATCGACAGGGCCTCGAGGCGGGCGCCGTGCAGCCCGGCGTCCTCCAGCGCGTCCAGCTCCGCACCCTCGTGCAGGGTCACGATCGCGGTCGCCGCGCCGTGCTCGTTGAGCTTGGCCTCCAACGCGGGGGCCACCGTGGTGGCCGCCACCGGCGGGCCTTCCGGCACCGTGTTCGCGTCCGGCGGTGCCGCGAGGGCCACCTGGCCGGCGGCCAGCATCGCGGCCGCGGTGAGGAGGGAGACGACGGGGCGGAACGTGCGAACCATCGGGGGCCTCTCGGTGCGTGGGCGGTGACGTCGGCGGCCGAGGTCCCCGAGAGGTGCGGCAGGTGGTCGTGCTCGATCAGCCCCACGGTCCGGGCCCAGGCCCCGCGTCCGATGCGGGCTTCTTCGACGCTGGGTCCGGCAGTTCCTCCCCGGTGGTCGGCGGCCGCGCATGTGGCCGGCGCCGTGCCCACCAGGGACTCGGGGGGCCGCCTTCCGGCTCCGTCACCCCGCCGCGAGGGCGGTCGCCCGGGTGAACACCGCGTCCAGCATCTGCTCGGTCAGCCGCCCGGTGAACGTGTTCTGCTGGCTGACGTGGTAGCTGCCGAGCAGGACGCGACCGTCCGGCAGTTGCGCCTCGGCGCCGTGCCCGAACCGCGGCTTTCGTCCGTCCCAGCCGGTGACCCGCAGCACCGCGTCCCACCCGAAGCCGCCCAACGCGACGGCGACCCGCCAGGGGAGCAGCGCCATCTCCGCCTCGAGGTAGCCGGCGCAGCGGTCGCGCTCGTCGGTCGTCGGCTTGTTGTCCGGCGGGGCGCAGCGCACCGGTGCCGTGACGTAGGCGTCGCTCAACTCGAGCCCGTCAGCGAGGTGGGTGCTGGTGGGCTGGTTGGCGAACCCGGTGCGGTGCAGCGAGCCGTAGAGCCAGTCGCCGGAGCGGTCGCCGGTGAACATGCGTCCGGTCCGGTTGGCGCCGTGGGCGGCGGGGGCCAGCCCGACGATGAGCACCCCGGCCCCGCGGTCCCCGAATCCGGGCACCGGTCGGCCCCAGTAGGTCCAGTCCTCGTAGGAGCGCCGTTTCTCGGTCGCCACCTGCTCGCGCCAGGCGACCAGCCGTGGGCAGGCCCGGCAGTCGATGACGGCGGCGTCGAGGTCGTCGAGGTCGGCGAAGCGCATGCGGGCCAGCGTATGCGCCGGTGGGTCGGCGACGGCCCGGGCCTACGCTGCCGGCGTGTCCGTCCGCTCGCGGTCCCTGGCCGGCGCGGCCGGGCGGGTCGGGGCACGGGTGAAGCGCACGCCCTCGTCGTCGAGTTCCCCCTTGCGGAACAGCTTGACGTCGCGGATGTAGTTCTGGTGCAGCTGCCAGGGTTCGCGGGACCCCTGCCGGGGCAGCTGGTCGAGGGAGCGCTTCACGTACCCGGACTCGAGGTCGATCAGCGGCCGCAGCTCCACGGAGTCGCCGGGCTCGACCGGGGTGACCTGGCCGTAGCCACGGGTGTCCATGTGGTGAAGCAGCCGACACACGTAGTCGGACACGAGGTCCACCTTCAGCGTCCACGAGGCGTTGGTGTAGCCGGTGGCGAACGCGAAGTTGGGCACGCCGCTGAGCATCATGCCCTTGTAGGCGACGGTGTCGGCGAGGTCGACCGGCGTGCCGTCGACGGTGATCTCCATGCCGCCCATCATCAGCAGGTTGAGCCCGGTGGCGGTGACGATCACGTCCGCCTCGAGGTGTCGGCCGGAGTCCAGTCGCAGGCCGGTCTCGGTGAACGTCTCGATCGTGTCGGTGACCATCGAGGCCTGCCCGGAGCGCAGCGCCTTGAACAGGTCGTTGTTGGGCACCAGGCACAGGCGCTGGTCCCAGGGGTCGTAGTCGGGCGTGAAGTGGGTGTCGACGTCGAAGTCGTCGGGGAGTTGCGCCTCGAGGCGCTTGCGCAGGATCCGCCTGACCAGGCCGGGGCGCCTGCGGCTGAGCTTGTAGAAGCCGGTGTGCACCAGGACGTTCTTCCAGCGCGTGATCGTGTACGCCCAGCTCGGTGGGAGGAAACGTCGCAGCGCCGCCGAGATCACGTCCCGGTCCGGCAGCGAGGTGATGTAGGCGGGGGAGCGCTGCAGCATCGTCACGTGCCCGGCGGTGCGGGCCAGTGCGGGCACGAGGGTCACCGCCGTCGCGCCGCTACCGATGACCACGACGTGTCGGCCGGCCGTGTCGAGATCCTCGGGCCAGTGCTGGGGGTGGATGATCGCGCCCTCGTAGCGTTCGGTGCCCGGGAAATCGGGCGTGTAGCCCTCGTCGTAGCGGTAGTAGCCCGTGCAGGAGTAGACGAAGTCGGCGGTCACCCACTCGGTCGCGCCGGTGTCGGTGCGTTCGATCCGGGCGGTCCAGCGGGCCCGGGAGCTGTCCCACGACATGGCGACCACGCGCCGCCGGTAGCGGATGCGGTCGGTGATGCCGTACACCCTGGCGGTGTCCTGCACGTAGCGCAGGATCGACTCGCCGTCGGCGATGGACTTGGGGTCGGTCCAGGGCCGGAAGTCGTAGCCCAGCGTGTACATGTCCGAGTCGGAGCGGATGCCGGGGTAGCGGAACAGGTCCCACGTGCCGCCCAGGGACTCGCGCGCCTCGATGAGGGCGAAGCTGCGGTCGGGGTGCTGCTGGCGCAGCCGGCAGGCGGCGCCGACGCCGGACAGCCCGGCCCCCACGATCAGGACGTCGAGGTGCTCGGGTGGGCCCTCGGGGCCCTCGGGTGCGTGCGTGGGCGTGGCGGTGGCGTCCGTCATGTGCGTCGAGCTCCCTGGACCTATGTGACAGAGATCAGTGTAACGTTTGCCCGACGTGATCGTCGCCCCCCGACGCCGGACGTTCACATCGCGACCCGAAGTATCGCGATACCGTGGGGCCTCGAGGGGCGTCCGCAGTGGCCGACGCCTGCAACCGGGAGATCAAGGGAGCCGTATCGTGAGTGCCGTCGTGTCCAGCCGCCCGAGCCCCGTGCCCGCGGAGGAGTTGCGCTACCCGATGCCGCCGACCTTCGACGACGTCTGCGACGAGCGCACCCACCGAAAGCAGCGGTTGGCCGCGACGTTCCGTCTGTTCGCCAAGTACGGCTTCGACGAGGGCGTGGCCGGGCACGTGACCGCACGCGACCCGGAGTTCGACGACCTGTTCTGGGTCAACCCGTTCGCGATGTACTTCGGCCACATCAGGGCCAGTGACCTCATCTGCGTCGACGAGGAGGGCAACGTCGTCGAGGGCAGCTACCCGGTCAACCGCGCGGCGTTCGCCATCCACTCACAGATCCACGCCAACCGGCCCGACGCCGTCGCGGCCGCCCACACCCATTCCCCCTACGGCCGCGCCTTCTCCACGCTCGGCAAGCTGCTGGACCCGATCACCCAGGACTCCTGTGCCTTCGTCGGGGATCACGGACTCTTCGACGACTACACCGGCGTCGTCATCGAGATCGAGGAGTCCAGGCGGATCGCCACGGCCCTCGAGGACCACAAGGCCTGCATCCTGCGCAACCACGGCCTGCTGACCGTCGGCGGCTCGGTCGATGCGGCCGCCTGGTGGTTCATCGCCATGGAGCGTTCCTGCGAGGTGCAGTTGCTCGCAGACGCGGCGGGGCAGACGGTGCACATCGACCCGGACGAGGCGGTCAAGACCCACGGGCAGGTCGGCAGCGACTTCGCCGGCTGGTTCTCCTTCCAGCCGCTCTACGAGCGCATCGTGGCGGAGCAGCCCGACCTGCTGGAGTAGCGGGCCGGCACCTCGGCCCGACGATCAGCGCTCCAGGGTCTCGTCGAGCACCTCGACCTCGCCGTCGTCGACGACGGGTAGGTCCCCCAACGGGGCGAGCATCACCACGATCGCGGCCAGCGCGGCGAGAAGGACCAGGAGGCCGATGCGGCGTTCGCGGTTCACGATCCCCCCTCTGGTCCGATTCCTCGTGTCCGGCAATGATGCCGGACCGGAGGAGGCGTGACCTGAGGCGCCGGTCGCGCCCGGCCGGGGCGCGGGTCCCGGCCGTCCGGCCGGATGGCCGCCCATGCGGCCGGGAGGGTCCCCCTGCCCGCGACCCGCCACGGCGACCCGGGCCCCCGCCTCCGGGGCCGAGATCGGCCCGGTCGCCTACCGTCGTGGCGACGGCCACGCGACCGCTTCCAGGTCGCGGTCCGTCCCGAACCGTCCGGTGCGCACCGCGGGGAGCGCTCGGGAAGACCGCGAGGAGGCTCCGTGACGACATGGCAGGTCTGGCTGGCCGGGCTCGGCAGCGTGATGGG
>SLRZ01000272.1 GCA_007130695.1 Nitriliruptoraceae bacterium | reverse complement strand
GGTGTTCAGTCACCCGGCCCGCGCGGTGCACGCACAACGGACTAGTCCGGACTACACCCGTTCAGACCAGGCGCCGATAGCCCGTAGGGAGACGACCGGAGTCCGAATCGTGCCACTGCAACGGGGTACGGCCAGTAGGCGAGCGCACGCGTTGATCACCATCGGCGCGGCGCTCGTCCTCGTGCTCGCGTTCGGTGGCGGCACCGCGTTCGCCAACGGCAACGGCAACGGTGCCAGCGCGGGCGCCCCCCACGGCGGCAATGGCAACGGTGCCAGCGCGGGCGCCCCCCACGGCAACGGGCCGGACGGCAACGGGCCCCCGGGCCACCAGAAGGACGAGGACTCCTTCACCGCGCAGTCCACCGACGGCGGTTCCGACGGCGGTTCGGGCGGGGCCACCCGCCCGTCCAATCGGAACCAGAACGCCGGACAGGGCTCCCCTCGGGGCGCCGGCGCCCCCCCCACCCCGCCCCGCCAGGAGCCGACCCCCCCGTCGTCCCCGACCTCCCCGCCCTCCCCACCGACCTCGGGGCTCCAGGACGGGCCGCCCCCGGAGCCCGCCTCGGACGGTGCCGACCCCGAGCCCGAGCCGGCACCGCCGGTCCAGGATCCCGAGCCGACGCCCCCCACCACGGACGCGGCCCCGGCCTCGGGTCAGGCGCTGGTCGCACGCACCGGCTCTCCGACGACGACCTCGCCGCAGGCCAGCGCCCCGCCGACCTCGACCCTCGAGGTCGCCGAACTGCTCGCCCCACAGGCGGCCGCGCCCCCCGAAACCGCCACGAGCCCGCCCGTCCGGTTCTTCGAGCGCGCCGCGGAGGGAACCGCAAGAACCGTGGACACGGTCCTTTCGCCCGGTCGCGACTTCGGCGTGCCCGTCCTGCTTGTGGCGATACTCGGGGTGTACCTCACCTTCCAACGGCGCCTTGATCGGGGCAACCTGCCGATGAGCGGACTCTCCAGCGCGCCGGACGGAGACGACCATGTCCGCTACGAGCTCTGAGGCCGCCCGGCCAGCACCGCAACTGCGGTCCCGGCTCCGTGCGGTCACCCTCGGGCGTCTGGTCGCCCTGGTCGGGGTCTCGGCGCTGCTGGGCACGACCGGTCGTTCCATGGTCGATCCCGACGGCTGGACACTGCTGGCCTGGGCCGGTGTCGGCTACCTCGCCTGCGTACTGATCGTGCTGGCACTGCCCGCCGACCGTCGGGTGCAACGCGTCGCGCTGGACGTCAGCCTGCTGGCCGACGCCGCGGCCCTGGGCATCACCCTCGCGGTCACCGGTGGGCCGGCGAGCCCGCTGGCGTTCCTGCTCTACGCCGAGGTCGTGGCCCTCACCCTGATGTTCGGCTGGTGGACCGGCGTGCGCATCTGCGTGCTGTTGAGCGTCGCCCTGGCGTGGGCCGCCAGCACCGGCCCCCCGTCGCTGGTGTCGATCGTCGAGGCGGTCCGCGACAGCGACCTCGCCCTGGCCAGTGCGCTGGACCCGACCGTGCGCACCGTCCTGCTGCTGCTCGGCCTGTGGTTCGTCGCCGGGCTGGTGGCCACGCTCAGCACGGTCACCGAACGGGAACTGCGCGGGCTGATCAACGACCTCGCGGTCCTGCGGCAGGTCAACCACGAACTGGACTCCCGCCAGAGCCTCGCCCAGGTCTCCGGCGGCGTGGCCGACACCCTGGTGGAGACGTTCGGGTACGAGCGGGCGGTCATCTGGCTCCTCGAGGACGACGAACTGACCGCCTGCGGTGGCGCCGGGCTCGAACCCCCGGCGGCCGCCGACCTCGGCAACCGCAGCGTGTCCGCCAAGAGCTACCCGCTGCACAACGCGCTCAAGGCCGGAGAGCCTTGGCCCGTCCGTCGCGATGACCCCCGCCCGGGAGCGCTCGAGCGCATGCTCGGCGAGCAGACCCCGCTGGTGCTCGTGCCACTGGGCACCGACGACCAGACCATCGGCCTGATCAGCGCCGAGGTGCCGCGGCGGGTCGGTCGGCCCCCACGCCTGCGGGAGCGCGACGTGCGCCTGCTGACGATGCTGGCGGGCGAGGCCTCACTGGTCCTGGACAACGCCCGGCTGCACTCCGAACTGCGCGCACTGGCCGTCACCGACGCGCTCACGGGGCTGCCCAACCACGGCTTCTTCCAGCAGCGACTCCAGGAGGAGGTCGACCGGCTCAGCCGCAAGGTCCAGCGGGGCGAACCCGGGGACCTCGCCGTGGCGCTGTTCGACCTCGACCACTTCAAGGACGTCAACGACACGTTCGGCCATCCCACCGGCGACAACGTGCTGCGGTCGGTGGCGACCGCGGCCAAACGGGTCCTGCGTAGCGCCGACGTGGTGTGCCGCTACGGCGGCGAGGAGTTCGCCGTCATCCTGCCGGACACGACCGCGCCGCAGGCGGTGCGGACCTGTGAACGGATCCGTGCCGCGCTGCACGGCCTGGACATCACCGCCGACGACGGTCGCCCGGTGGGTCGGATCACCGCCTCGTTCGGGGTGTCCGCCAGTGACGCGGGCCCGCTCGACCGCTCCGCCATGCTGGCGGAGGCGGACGCCGCCCTCTACCTGGCCAAGGACGCGGGACGCGACCGGATCATGCGGGC
>SLRZ01000278.1 GCA_007130695.1 Nitriliruptoraceae bacterium | reverse complement strand
TCCAACCCCGCGTCGGTGGCCAGGCGTGCGGCCTCACGCACCGTGTAGGCGGCCGTCCACAGATCGAACCGCCGGCGCTGGTGGTCCGGACCGTGGACCTCGCTGACCTGGTGGTGGGTCAGGTGCACGGTGTCCAGCACGTCCCCCGGCGCGAGGTGGCGGGCGGCGAACAGGGCGTGGAAGAAGCTCAGCACGACCAGACCCTGCGGACGCACCGCGCGGGCCAGTCCGGACACGACCCCGGGATCGGCCCGGGGCGAGGTGCCCAGCGCCCCCTGGCACAGCGACCAGGCCACGTCGAAGGTGCCGCGCCGCGCCCCCAGCACCCCGTCCAGCCGGCGGGCGTCGCCGACCAGCAGTTCCACCTCGACGTCCTCGGCGGCCGCCGCTGCCCGGCCGGCCTCCACGAGCCCCGCGGAGACGTCCACGCCGGTACCCACCACCCCCCGCGAGGCCAGGGCACGCAGATGCCGGGCGTCACCGCAGCCGACGTCGAGCAACGTGTCCCCCGCACCGAGGCCGGTGAGCGCGACGAGGGCGTCCACCTCCTCCGCGGTGCCGGCCGCGAACGCGTTGCGCCGGTAGTCCGCACCCTGGAAGTCCCCGATGGGGACGTAGAACGCCTCCTCGTCGACCCCCGGGACCGGTGGGGCGTCGGCCGGCCGGTCGGCGTGGTCACGCCAGCTCGGCGGCAGGCGGTTCACGCCCCCGTGCCTTCACGGTCCCGCCACCAGTCGTCGAGCGCCGCCAGCGCCTCCTGCTCGCTCATCGGCCCCCGTTCGATGCGCTGGTCCAGGAGGTACTGCCACGCGCGGCCGACGTCCGGGCCGGGGCGGATGCCGAGGTGGGACATGATCTGGTTGCCGTCGACTGGCGGGCGCATCGCCTCCAGCTCCTCCTGTTCGGCGAGCTCGGCGATCCGCGCCTCGAGCTCGTCGACGCGGCGCTGGATGCGTGCCGCCTTCTTCGGGTTCCGCGTGGTGACGTCGGCCCGGGTCAGCGCGTTGAGCCGGTCGAGCAGCTCACCGGCGTCACGCACGTAGCGGCGCACGGCCGCATCGGACCAGCCGAGCTTGTAGGTGTGGAAGCGCAGGTGCATCTCCACCAGGCGGGTGACGTCCCTCGTGGTCTGCTTGTCGAACCGCAGCTGCTGCATGCGGCGACGGGTCATCCGCGCGCCCACCACGTCGTGGTGGTGGAAGGTGACGGTGCCGTCGCCGTGGATCTCGCGGGTGTCGGGCTTGCCCACGTCGTGCATCAGGGCCGCGAAGCGCAGCACGAAATCGGGTTCCTCGCCCTCCAGCGCCATCGCGTTCTCGATCACCGCCAGCGTGTGCTCGTAAACGTCCTTGTGGCGGTGGATCGGGTCACGGCACTCCTTGAGCTCGCGCAGCTCGGGCAGGACCTCGTCGGCCAGACCGGTCGCGGCCAGCAGCTCGATGCCACGGCGGGGGGCCCGGCCGCGCACGAGCTTGATGAGTTCGTCGCGGACCCGTTCCGCACTGACGGTGGCGAGTTCGGCGGCCATCCGCGTCGCCGCGGCGGCCGTCGCCTCCTCCGCCTCGGCGTCGAGCACCGCCGCGAAGCGGGCCAGGCGCACCATCCGCAGCGGGTCGTCCCCGAACGACGTCTCCGGATCGATCGGGGTGCGCAGCACGCCGGTGTGCAGGTCCCGCAGGCCACCGAAGGGGTCGACGAAGTGGTAGTCGGGCACCGCGACCGCCATCGCGTTGACCGTGAGGTCGCGGCGTGCGAGGTCGCCCTCGATGGTCTCGCCGTAGCTGACCTCGGGATGCCGCGAACCCGGCGAGTAGGAGTCCGACCGGAACGTGGTGATCTCCACGTTGCGGGTGGCGCGCCCGGGTTCCTCGCGCTGACAGGAGACGGTCCCGAACTCCGCACCGGTCAGCCACACGGCGGTGGCCCACCCCCGCACCAGTCGTTGCGTCTCCTCCGGGTGGGCGGAGGTCGCGAAATCGAGGTCGACCAGCTCGAGGTCGGCCCCACCCCCCGACAGCAGCGTGTCGCGGACCGTGCCGCCGACGAGGTACAGCTGGTGGCCCGCTGCGGCGAAGCGCTCACCGAGCTCCCGCGCCTCCGGGTGCACGTCGACGAGCCGCCCGAGCTGGGCGGCCTGGTCGGTGCTCAGGTCGGGGTCGGTCACGGTGGGCTTCGGGTCGGGGTCGAGAGCGGGCCCGAGGCTACCCGGCCGCCCGGTCACCCCCGCCGCCGGCCACCGCCGGCGACCGCGGTCCGGCTCGCCGCAACCGGCGCCCGGTCCGTCGGACCCGGCGCGGCGCCCCCACGCCGTACCCTGAAGCGCACCAAGCGTTCTGGAGCCGTCGGTGCCCGACCCGTCCGATCCGCGGCCAGCGCCGCGCACCCCCCCGCCACCGGTCCCTCCCCCCGGGGCCGCTGACGGGCGGTCCGGGTCACCGCCCCCGCCGTGGACCTCACGCCGGCCCCTCGACCCCGACGCCGCCGACGGTGAGACCCGACCGGCTCCGCAGGCGGAGCGCGCACCCGCCCCCGGCCCGGACCAGGGGCCGCGTGACGGGCCGGCACCCGCGTCCGCCGCGCCCGGCCTCGACGACCGCGAACGCACGCTC
>SLRZ01000222.1 GCA_007130695.1 Nitriliruptoraceae bacterium | reverse complement strand
GGATGGTGCAGTTCGACCTCGTGCTCGACGCCGTCGAGGGTCATGCGGGCCAGGATCCCCGGCAGCCCGAAGCAATGGTCGCCGTGGGCGTGGGTGACGCAGATGCGGGTGATCCGGGAGGTCGACAGGCCGGCGAGGGTGAGCTGCCGCTGGGTGCCCTCGCCCGGGTCGATCAGCACGTCGTGGTCGTCCCAGCGCAGCAGCAGGCCGTTGTGGGCGCGGTCGCGCGTGGGTACCTGGCTGGCGGTGCCCAGTACCACCACCTCACGCACCGACATCGTCGCTCCTCGGACCCGGGCAACGGTAGCCAGACCGCTCCCGTCCGCCGTTCGCGCCGAGCGCCGCCCGACCCGCGGAGACGGTAGGGTCGGGCCGCGGTCGAGGGCCGGCCGTCCACCGCGCACGTGGGTCGAGTGCGCCGCCCATCGGACTCGTGGACCCACACCCGCTCCACGGCTCCGGTCACGGGCTGGAGGAGGGACGTCCATGACCGCCGACAAGTACGCCGACGCCATGCGCCGGTTCTCCGGCGACCTGCGGATGATCCGCCAGGTCTTCGACTCGATGGTGCAACGCGAGGCACCGGTCGGCGAGGTCCACTGGCGCCTGCTGCTCTCCGCCCACCTCGACGCCCGCGACCTGCCCGGGGCGCGCCGGGTCATCGAGCGGATGCGTGCGGCCGGGATCGAGCCGGACACCTCGGTGCGTTGGGACCTGGCCGTGGCGACGTCGCGCAGCGGCCGCAACGACGAGGCGCTCGCGCTGCTCGACCAGCTCCACGAAGAGGGGCAGGAGCCCGACGCCGACCACGCGCCGGCCGTGCTGGGCGTCTACGTCACCGGTGGGCGCTATCCCGCCGCCCGGGCGGTGCTGCGGCAGATGGCCCGGCGCGGCCAGGCCGCCAACGCGGGCGAGTACGAACGCCTCCTCGAGGACTGCCTCGACCGCCGGGCGATCAAGGACACCCGTGCGGTCGTGGAGCTCATGCTGGCGGTCAACCGTGCCCCGGCCCCCGACCGTGCCGCCCAACTCGTGGCCATGATGGCCCGCGCCGGGCACACCGAGCGGGCCGGCGAGCTGCTCACCCTGCTGCGCGAGGCCGGCGTCGAGGTCCCCGCCGACGTGCGCACCGAACTGGTGCTCGCACACGCCCGTGCCGGCGACCCGGCGGCGGCCGAGGCCGAGCTCGAGGCGCTGCGTCGCGACGGCGCGGAACCGACCAGCTTCCACCACAACGCGGTGCTGCAGGCCCGGATCGCGGCCAAGGACACCGCCGGTGCGTGGACCATCGCCATGGAGCTCCTCGCCGCCGGCCGCATCCCCACCGGCGACAACCTCGAGGGCCTCATCGACGTGAGCCTGGCGGGCAACCGCGTGGCCGCGGCGAGCGGGGTCATCGACTGGATGCTGCTGCTGGGCGTGCCGGTGCCGCCCCAGAAGGCCGCCGACGTCGTCGGGCGCCACCTCAAGGCCGGCGAGCTGGACGTCGCCTGTCACGTCTTCGACCTCACCGTCGCCAACGGGGTGCCGGCCGACCGCCGGGTGGCCCGCGACCTCGTCGAGCGGCTGGTGCGTGCCAAGCGGCTCGACGAGGCCCGGGAGCGGCTCGAACAACTGCGGGCCAGCGGCACCCTCACCCACGGACGCCACTACGGCTCCCTGCTCTCGGCGCTGGTCGCCGCCAAGCGGCCCGACGACGCCGTGGCGCTGCTCCAGCACATGCTGGCGCAGAAGATCGTGCCGACCAGTTCCGACGCCTCGAAGATCGTCGGCGGCGTGGTGCGGGCCGGGCAGCTCGGGACCGCGGCCCAGCTGCTGGAGGCGCTGCAGGCGGCCAAGGTCTCCGTCGACGAGCCCACGTACCGCGAACTGATGTGGGAACACGCCCGCAAGGCTCAGTACGAGCCGGCCAAGGCCGTCTACGACCGGATGGTCGCCGCCGGGATCACCCCCGACGACCGGCACGATGCCGCCCTGCGTTGGGCGTCGGGCGAGACCAAGCGCCGCCTGCCGGAGGACGGCGAGCCGGAAGGGGCCGGGGTCGTCGAGCACGTCCCCGGCGACGCTCCCGGTTCCGCACCCACGGGTGGAGGGACCGAGGCTTCCGACAGCGCGGGCCGGGACGGCTCGGCGGCCGCAGGCTCCGACGCCCCCGCAGAAGCGCCCGACGTCGGGGTCCCCGGGGGCGAGCAGGTCAGCCCCGCCCCGCCGCCGCAGGCCCCGGCCGGGGACGACGGGACGAAGGAGGCGTCGTCCGCCCCCCGGCCCCCCGAGGAGTCACCGGCGGGGGAGTCGTGGGCCGACGAGGTCGCGGAGGAGGGCACCGCGCCGAGCGCCCCGGAGACGGTGGATACCGGCGACGGGAGCCCCGAGGCTCCCGGAGGTGCGACGGAGGCGCGGGACGCCGACCAGTCCGACCAGGCGGACGACGGGACCGCACCACGCCCGGACGGGAACGGGGCGGCCGCCGCCGAGGAATCGACCGACTGAATCACCCGGTCGCCGTGGGCGGCCGGGTGGTTGTCGATCCGCCGCCGTGCGAGGGCCGCCCACTGCCAGGCACCACTATTGATCGGGCCGGCGGGACGGCCGATGAGACCGGAACCGGCCGGGGCTGCCGGGGGCGAGGAGCG
>SLRZ01000115.1 GCA_007130695.1 Nitriliruptoraceae bacterium | reverse complement strand
CGGCACGTGCGTCCCGGGCCGGGCTCGGGTCACCAGTAGTAGCGGCGTGGGCCCACGGTGTTCCCGAGCGCACCGATGATCAGCAGGATGGCGCCCACGACGATCAGGATCCAGGCGATCGTGGCGAGGATCCCGGTGTTGAGCAGCAGCATGTCGAGCAGCAGCAGGATGATTCCAAGGGTGAGCACCGGCGTTCCGTTTCGTGGGGTGGCAGGATGGTGCGTATGGGCCCATCATGACGGCCGGACCGGGTCGGGCGCCACGGCCCACGGGGTCTCCCGACCCTGGCCGTCCAGCGGTGGTCGTTCGGTGGTAGTCCCCACCAGCACAACCCACCGCGGGAGACGGGGGCCGTTCCGGGTTCACCCGGGCGGGTCCAGGTCGTCGAGCGCCCGCAGGAACCGGCCCGGCCCCAGCACCCGGTGTCCCCGCTCCTCGACGCGTTCCCGTAACCCGCCGTCGGCGGTGACCACCACCCACTCGGCGGGGCCCGCCTCCAGCAATTCGACGATCCGGTCGTCGGCGGCGTCGGGACCGCTCCGGCGGGCGAAATAGAGGTGGACCCCGTCGTAGCGCCCCGACGGGAGGTCGCTCGGCGCTCGCCCGTCGGCGACGACGACCACCTCGGTGGCGTGGTGGCGGGCGTACCGCTCGACCCGCGCCACGAGGCGGCGCAGCGCCCCGTCCCGGTCCCGCCACCAGCCGTCCGGTCGCGAGCCGATGACGTTCATCGCGTCGACGATCAGCGTCGCGACCCGATCAGGATCGGCCGGATCCGAGCCACGGCTCCCGCCGATGGCCTCATCGCCTGCGTCCGGTCCGGTGGCCTGGCCGCTCACCCCTGCCGTCCCGCATCCGACACGGTGACCTCCCGTCCGCGCGCCAGCGGTGGGAGCTTACGATGCCGCCGGGATCCCGGGCCAGGCCCCCGTGATGAGCTCCCGCTCTCCCTTGCCACGCAGCCAGCCGTTGAGCCCGTCCCGCCACTCCGCGAACCACCCGACCTGCAGCTCGTGCAGTTCCCCCGGTTCGAGGGCGGCCACCTCGGCCGGATGGCGCCGGGCGACCTCCTGCAGGATCCGCGCCGATGCCAGCGCGTCCCCCCGCGCCCGGTGGGCGTCCTCGAGCGCCACGCCGTAGTGGGCGGCGACGTCCACCAGACGGCGCTTGCCCTTCCGGTAGCGGTCGACCCGGCGATCGATCACCATGGGGTCGATGAGCGCGACCTGCGGCAGCCGCAGGCCCGCCCGTCTCGCCTCGGCGTCCAGCAACGGCCAGTCGAACCGGGCGTTGAAGACGACCACCGGCGTCCCGGCGTCCGCCAATCCCTGCAGCCTCGTGACCACCTCCCGGAGGCAGTCACGGCTGGGGACCCCCTCCGCCGCCGCCCGCTCACGGGTGATGCCGTGCACCGCCTCCGCCCCCGGCGGGATCTCGAGGCCGCAGTCCACCAGGGTCTGGTAGCTGCCGGCCGCCTCGGCGCCATCCGGGTCCACGAGCAGGAGCGCGACCTCCACACACCGGGAGGTGGCGGGGTCGGTCCCGGTGGTCTCGGTGTCCAGTGCCGCGATGGGACGCCGGGTCCACTGCGCTGCGGGGTCGGTCATCGGTCACTCCTGATACGGGGCACGCTCGATCGCGCCACCGAGAGCATCGCGGACGGGTGTGACGCGGCGGCGCAACCGGAACACGGGCCGATCACCCTCGCGGGCACGAAGCGGGCAGTAGGGTCCCGGCGCGGCCGGCCAGACGACCACGTATCGAGTGACGCAGGAGCTGAGGGGCGATGCGGGACTGGTGCTTCGTGCACGCGGCGGATCTCCACCTCGACACGCCGTTCGCCGGCATCCACGCCGACACCCCGGAGATGGCATCGCTGCTGCGCGATGCGTCGCTGGACGCGCTGGACCGGCTCGTGGAGGTCGCACTGGAGCGCCGCGCGGCGTTCGTCGTGCTCGCCGGGGACATCTACGACGGCACCGAGCGTGGCTTGCGCGCACAGCTGCGGCTGCGCTCCGCACTCGAGCGGCTCGACGCCGCCGGCATCGCGACGTTCATGATCCACGGCAACCACGACCCGGTCGAGGAGGGCTGGCAGGCGATCCGCTCCTGGCCGCAGAAGGTGACCGTCTTCGGCCCCGACGAGGTGGGGGCCGTCCCGGTGTTCGTCGACGACCAGCGCGTCGCGACCGTCTACGGGATCAGCTACCCCCACCGCGCGGTGGAGGAGAACCTGGCCCGACGGTTCCGCCGCCACGACGAGGACGGCGTGCACGTCGCCGCCTTGCACTGCACCGTCGGACCGCAACCCGACCACGCGCCCTACGCCCCCTGCAGCCTCGACGACCTGCTCGCCGCCGGGATGGACTACTGGGCACTGGGCCACGTCCACCGACGTGAGGTCCTGCACCGGGGCCGACACCGCGGCCACCCGTGGGTGGTCTACAGCGGCAACACCCAGGGGCGCAGCCCCAAGCCCAGCGAACAGGGACCCAAGGGCTGCTACGTCGTCGACGTGACCCCCGACGCCGAGGGTTCACCGATCGGTGAGCCGGAGTTCGTCGCCCTCGACTCGGTGCGTTTCGCCTCGGTCGATCTCGACGTGGGCGCCGTCGCCGACCTCGCCGAACTCGCCGACGGGCTGCAACAGGCGGCGCAGGAGCAGCTCACCGCGGCCGAGGGACGCGCACTGGTGCTTCGGGCCCGGCTCGTCGGTCGTTCGCTCCTCCACGGCGACCTCGCCCACGGCGGCGCGCTCGACGGTCTGCTGCAGGTCCTCCGCGACGCGGCCCGCGGGTCCCGGCCCCCGCTGTGGTGGGACCGGCTCCGTGATGCGAGCCGGCCCGTGCTGGACCGCGACGTGCTCGTCGACCGGGAGGACTTCACCGGGGCCCTGGTCCGCACGGTGGACGGCCTCGGCGAGGACGCCGACGCGCTCGCCGAACTCGCCCGTGACGCCGACACGATCCTGCGTCACCTCCACCCCACCCCCACCGCGGCCGACATCGACGAGCTGCTGCCACAGGCCGAGGTCCGTGCACTGGACGTCCTGGCCGAGGAGAACTGAATGCGGCTCGCCGGCTGGCATGTGGACTCCTTCGGCGTCCTCCGTGACGTCGGCCTGCGCGGCCTGCCGCCCGGGCTGGTGGTCCTGCACGGACCCAACGCCGCCGGGAAGTCCACCCTGCTGGCGTTCATCCAGCGCACACTGTTCGGCTACCCGCACCGCAACCGCCAGGACGTCAACCACTACGAGCCGACCGAGGGCGAACGGCGGGGTGGGCGGCTGTTCATCGAGTCGGACGAGGAGTGCTCCCGGGTCGGGGGCGAGGTCATCGTCGAGCGCCACGACGGCACCGGCCTCAAGGTGGTCCACCCCGACGGCACGGGTGACGACGAGGCGGCACTGGCGTCACTGACCGGGGGGTGCGACGCCCAGCTGTTCAACGCCGTGTTCGCCTTCGACCTCGACGACCTCAACGCGCTCGAGCGTCTCACCGACGACGCGGTGCGTGACCGGCTCTTCTCCGCCGGCGTCCGCGGGGCGGGCCGCTCCGCCCGGGCCGTCCACGACCGACTCGATGCCGAGGTGCGGGAGCTGTGGACCCCCCGGAGCCGGACCGCCGCGATCGACCAGGCCCAGGAGGAGCTGCGTGAGGTCGCCGCCCGGCTCGACGAGGCCCGCCAGGTCGCCGCCGCGTACCCGGTCCGGCTGGCGACGGAGTCCCGGCACGCCGAGGAGGTCGACCGTCTCGACACCGAGATCCGGGCCGCGGAGACGGCCGAACAGCGCGCGGAAGCGATGCTGGGGGCCTGGCCGGTCTGGCGACGCCGCGAGGAGGCCGCCGGCGAACTGGAGGCGACCGGGCCGCCCCCGCAGGTCCCCGCCGGCGCGCTCGAGCGGCACGAACGACTGCGTGCAGGGCTCGAGGACCTCGCGGAACGCATCGACCAGCTCGACCAGGAACGGCGGCAACTGGTGGCGGACCGCGACGCGGTCACCGTCGAGGACGGTCTCGTCGAGGTCGCCGACGAGGCGCTCGCACTCGGACAGGACCGGCCCGCGCAGCGCGAACGGATCGAGCGGCTGCACACGTGCACGGCCGAGCTCGACCGACTGGAGACGGCGCAGGTCCGCACGTTCGAATCCCTGGGTGGCGTCTGGGACGAACAGCGGCTGGGTGCCCTGGACGTCCCCCCGGAGGCGCGCAGCGAACTGCGGACGTTGAAGGTCCGCCTGGAACGCGCCGGACAGGAGGTGGCTGAGGCCGAGGCGGCGGTCGCCCGCATCTCGGCGTCGACCGAGCTGGTGCGCAGCCGTCACGCACACGCGCAGGTGATGCTGGCCGAGGTCGAGGGTGACCCGCCGAGCCCCGAGGAGATCGAGCACGACCGGGAACGACTGACCGGCCTTCGGGCCGCGCTCAGTGAGGCCGAGGCGGCCGCCAGCGCGCTGCAGGCAGTCACCCACCTCCAGGAGCACCACGGCACACCCCCACGGGACTGGATCGTGCCGCTGCTCGGCGGCCTGACCGTGTTGATGGCCGTCGCCGGCGTCCTGGCCGCGATGGCGAACGCGACCGCGGTGATGGTGGTCCTGGCGGTCGCGGCACTCGCGTTGCTGGGCGTCGCGATCGCCGTGCGGCGGCCGTCGTCCCCCCAACCGGACGAGGACCCCGCCGTGCTCGCCCACCAGCGGGCCCGGCTGGCCACCTCGGAACTCGCCGAGCCGGCACAGGAGCTCGGGCTGCCCTCCTCGCCGACGTTCGCCGACCTCGAACGGCTCGCCGTCGAGCTCGACCGCGCCGAACGCCAGCGCACGGAAATCGATCGACGCAGCGCGACGGCCGAGCAGGCGGCGGCGGAGCTCGCGGAGGCCGAACCCGCCCTCGAACGCGCCGTGCAGGCACGTGACCAGGCCCGGGGCGCCGAGGACGAGCTCCGCCGCCGCTGGCGGACCTGGTGCCGTGAGCACGGGCTCGACCCCGAGCTCGATCCCACCAGTGCGGCGGAACTGCTGGAGGCACTGGACCGGGTACGGGAACGTCAGGAGCGCCGGGACCTGCTGGCCTCCGAGGTCGGGCCGCTACGGGCGACGATCCGGGACTTCGCCGCCCGGGCCGCACGCGTCCTGACCACCGGGGGGCGCGACCCCGTCGTGGACCCGGCGACCGTGGACCGGGACGAGAACTCCCTGCCCGACCAGCAAGAGCTGCGCAGACAGCTCGACGAGATCCGTCGCCTGGCCGTCGAGGTGAGCGCGGACCGGGAACACCGGGCCGAACGTGACCGGCTGCGGCGACGGATACAGGAACTCGACACCGAGATCGCCACGGAGCACGCACGCCGCGACCGTCTGGTCACTGAGCGCGACGAGCTGCTGGCGGCGGCGGGCGTGTCGGACGAGCCGGCGCTCCGGCAGGCCGTCGAGCAGGTACGCACGCACGCGGAACTCCAGCAGCGTCTCGAGCAGGCGGAGAGCGACCTGGTGGAGCGGTTCGGGACCGGCGAGGAGGCCGACCGCCGGCGCGCCGAGCTCGCCGACGGGGACCGCGACGGCTGGAGGTCCACGCTGGACGAGGCGCGCCGACGGCGGGAAGAGCTGCGGCGGGACCGCGACACCGCCCTCGAGTTGCTGGTCGAGGCGCGTCGGGCCCGGGAGGAGGTCGAGACCTCCGAACTCATCGTGGAACTCGACCAGCGCCGGCACCTGCTGCTCGCGCAACGCGACGAACTCGTGCACCGGTGGCGGCTGGCCCGTCTGGCCCGGCGGCTGGTGGCCGAAACGCTGGAGGGCTTCGAGCGGGAACGTCAGCCCGGCGTCCTGCGTCGGGCGAGCGAACACTTCCGCCAGGTCACCCACGGCCGTCACTCGGCCGTCGTCCAGCGCAGCGACGATCTCCTCGTGCTCGACGACCGGGGCCGCAGCTGGGGTGTGGAGACGCTGTCGCGGGGCACCGCCGAACAGCTCTACCTGTGTCTACGTCTCGCGCTGGCGGAGGACCTCGCGAGCCGCCAGGAGCGGTTGCCGTTCGTGATGGACGACGTGCTGGTGAACTTCGATCCTGAACGGGCACGCGAGGTCGCGGAGCTGCTGGTGTCCGTCGCCGGCGAACGGCAGCTGCTGTACTTCACCTGCCACCCGCACACCGTCGACCTCCTGCGGGAGAGCGGTGCGGCCGCCATCTACGACCTGCCCCGAGGCGGTGGGCAACCCGTCCGCCGCGCGAGCTGATCCACTGGGCGCGCGGGACGTGGCCAGCAGCCTGCCCGAGCGCGCCCCACGCCGGGGCGGACCCCGACAGAAAAGGAAGACGACGATGCCCACCGTCCTCACCGTCAACGGTCACACCCCGCGGATCGCCCCGGGGGCCTTCCTGGCCGACACCGCCGTGGTCGCCGGCGACGTCGACCTCGCCGACGGCGTGTCGGTCTGGTTCGGCACGGTCATCCGCTCGGAGCACGAGTCGGTCACGATCGGAGCGGACTGCAACATCCAGGACCTCACGGCCGTGCACACCGATCCGGCCTCGCCCGTGGTCCTCGGCGAGCGCGTCACGGTCGGTCACCGGTGCGTCCTGCACGGGTGCGTCATCGAAGACGACGTGCTGGTCGGCATGGGTGCGGTCGTGATGAACGGGGCGCACGTGGGGCGCGGGGCGCTGATCGCCGCCGGCGCCGTGGTCACGGAGGGCACCAGCATCCCGGAGATGTCGCTGGCGGTCGGGGTGCCGGCGAAGGTGATCGACCGCCCGGTCCCCGACGTGCCGCGCTCGAACGTCGCCGGCTATCTGGACCTCGCCGAGCGCTACCGCGACGCACGACCGGCAGACTAGAAGACCCGCCCGGGCGTCTTGGCGGCCCGAGAGGCGTTCAGCGCTCCTCGCGACCGCCGAGGTGACGGGCCAGGAAGGTCTCGGTCGCGGCGTAGAACCGCATCCGGTTCTCCGGCTTGGCGAAGCCGTGCCCCTCGTCCTCGAACAGCAGGTACTCGTGGTCGATCGCGCGTTCGCGCAGCGCCGCGACGAACTGCTCGGACTCCGCCTGCTTGACCCTCGGGTCGTTGGCCCCCTGGGCGATGAGGACCGGGATCGAGACCTGGTCGGCGCGCGACAGCGGTGAGCGCTCCCAGAGGAACTCGGGCTCGGTCTCGGGGTTGCCGACCCGGTTGTGGAACTGCGCGATCAGCGGCTTCCAGTACTCCGGAACGGATTCGATCAGCGTCTTGAGGTTCGACGGGCCCACCAGGTCGACCGCGCAGGCGAACCACTCGGGGGTGAGCGTCGCACCCACCAGGGCGGCGTAGCCGCCGTAGGAACCGCCGTAGATCCCCACCCGCTGCGGGTCGGTGTAGCCGGCGTCGACGGCCCACTGCACGGTGTCCAGCAGGTCGTCGTGCATGGACGCGCCCCATTCGCGGTCGCCCGCGTTGAGGAAGTCCTTGCCGTACCCGGCCGATCCGCGGAAGTTGATCTGCAGGACGAGGTAGCCGCGGTTCGCGAGCCACTGCGCCTCCGGGTCGTAGCCCCACGCGTCGCGGGCCCACGGGCCGCCGTGGACGACCAGCACCGTCGGCAGCTGCCGCGGTTCGACCCCCACCGGCGCCGTGAGGTAGCCCTGCAGCTCCAGGCCGTCGCGTGCGGTGACCCGGATCGGGTCCATGCGGGCGAGCTCGTAGGCCCCGAGTTCCGGCCGGTCCTCGAAGAGGAAGGACAGGCCGCGCTGTGCACGGTCGTAGAGGTGGTAGCGGACCGGGCCGTCGTCGCGCACGTAGGCCACGACCCAGGTCGTGTCGTCGTGGTCCTGGCCGAGCACCGACACGTCGCCCCGTTCGGCCTCCTCGAGGAACGCCAGGTCGTCGACCACGGCCTCGTCGAGCGCCCGGTGGCGGATCCGTTCGCGCAGGAAACTGACCCACAGCACCTCCCGGGTGTCGGGATGCAGGTGGACATCGGCGACGTCGTAGCTCGGGTCCTCGGCCACCACCTCGACCTCCCCGCCGGTGAGGTCATAACGCACGAGCCGGCTGGCGTTCGCGTCCAGTGGACTGACCACGAGCAGGTGGCGACCGTCGCGGCTGAACGCGAGCGGCCCGGTGCCCAGCGCGTCCTCGTGTGGTGCGTCGAGCAGGGTTCGCCACTCGTCGTCCTCGTCGTCGCGCACGAGGATCGACATCCCTCCGGACTCGGTGGGCACCACGCCCGCCCGTACGCGGAAGTCGGGGTCTGCGACCACGTCGATGAAGCCCGGGTTCTCGAAGACCTGCTCGAGTTCGCCGCTCGGCAGATGGAGCGAGTAGACGTCGTGGAGTTCCGGGTTGTCGCGGTTGAGCCCCACCAGCACGTGCTCGGGGAACCGCTTGTCGAGGGCCACGACCCGGGCCTGGACGTCCTCGAACGGGGTCAGGTCGCGGTCGGTGCCCTGCTCGACGTCGACGGCGTGCAGGCGCCAGTTCTCGTCGCCGCCCTCGTCCTGGATGTAGAGCAGGTGGCGCCCGTCGTGGGCCCATTCGACCGTGCGGATCCCCCGGTCGCGGTCGTTGGTGACCGCGCGTGCGTCGCCGAGGTCGACGTCCCCGAGCCAGACGTTGAGCACACCCTCGTCGGGGGCGAGCCACGCGAGTCGACGGCCGTCGGGGGACAGCGACGGGCCCGTCCGCTCCGGATTGCCGAAGAGGATCTCGCGGGGCACGAGCGGGACGTCGGTGGACATGCGGGACCTTCTGCACGGGGCCGGGAGCGGGGCCGAGGCTAGGAGATCCGCCGGCCCGCCCGCCGGGCCGCCCCGCCGACGGTGGCGCACCGTGACTCAGGCACCGACCACGGCCCGCCCCAGGGCGGCCACGCCACCGACCGCCGCCCACAGCAGCACGAGCCGTCGCAGCACCGTGTCGTCGAGGCGGGCGACCCCCGGGGCGGCGAGCCCCAGCCCGACCACCATCGCGACCCCCAGCCACGCGCCGACCGTGGCCTGGGTCGAGGTGAGCGACCCGGCGACCGCCAGGGCGATCAGGACCGGCCCGGTGCCGGCCAGCCACACCCCCGCGAGGGTCGGTCGCATGACGTTTCCTGCCGAACCCCGGTAGAGCAGGGCCAACGGCGGGCCGCCCAGCGCCGCGGCGGTGCCGGTCAGCCCCGACAGGGCGCCGGCGACGACCTCGCGTCGACGGGTGACCTGCAACTGCCAGCCGGCCGCCATCGAGACGACGGCCACCAGCAGCACGACCGCGATGGAGACCGTCAGCCAGCGCAGCGGCAACAGCGCCACCACCACACCCCCGGCGGCGATGCCAGGGAGCCGGCCGAACGACACGCGCCCCACCGCGCGCAGGTCGAAGCCGCGACGGTCACGGGCGATCATCAGCAGCGACATCGGCACGATCGCCACGATCACCGAGCCGGGCAACAGGTGCGGCGCGAACAACGCCAGCGTCGGCACGAGCGTGAACGAGGCGCCGAAGCCCAGGGTCGACTGCAGGGCCCCACCCAGCGCCGCCGCCCCGACGACCGCGAGCAGTTCGAGCAGCGTGACCTCGCCGATGACTGCGATCGCGCCGCACCTTCCATGGAGCCGGGATGCCGCCGAGTCTAGCCCGCGGGCACCCTGTGTCCCGGGGCCGGGGGGCCCGGCCGGCCTCGGCCCGGGGCTCCGGACGCCGTCCGGCCCGACGCCAGCCCGGCCAGCACCCCCAGGGCGGACGAGCCCTCCTCGAGGTACTGCATGTGTCGCTGCAGCGGGTCCGCGTCCGGCAGGTCATGGGTGCTGAGCTCGATGGTCCGGGCGACCCCGAGGCGGCGCGGATCGGGCCCGTGCACGGCCCGGCCGGCCTCCCCCACCAGCGGGTTCCACTGGCCGACGTGGGCGATCGGGTCCCCGGCGAGCGTGGCGGCGTACAGGCGCTGGTCCTCGCGCAGGTGCAGGTGCCGGGACAGCTGGACGCCCATCCCCGGGCTCCCGAGCGCGACCACCTGGTCGGTGGCCAGCCGGCCCGGATGATCGGCCAGCGAGCGGCCGAGCACCACCGACCCGTAGCTGTGCCCCAGGGTCGTCACCAGTTCCCGCTCGACGCCGGCGATCCCCTCCAGGAAAGCCGGCAGGCGGGTCGCGGCGTCGGTGGCGGCCTGCCGGCGCACCGCCTGCGGCACGAGCTGGGCGGGGCTGTCGTAGTCCAGCCACAGGACCACGCCGGCTCGTCCCGGTCCGCCGTGGTCTCCCATACGGGCGTGCAGCCCGTCGAGCCACCCGAGGTGCCGGCGGGAGAGTTCCTCGATCGTGAGCCCCGCACCCGGAACCAGGACCGCGACGTGTGTCGCCCGGTCGAGGTCCCCCCGAGCGAGCACCACCCGGCCCCGGGCCGCGTCGAGCTTGACCACCATGAGATCGGTGTCGCGCTGCCAGGTCCGAAGATCCCGTAGGAGTCGCCGGTCCGCGACGCTCGCCGTGGACCCGAGCCCCTCGAGGCGTGCGATCTCCCGGGCCAGCAGCAGCCGGTTGGCCCGGTCGCGGAGCGCGAAGGGGACCCCGTCGGCGCCGCCGATCGCCGCGGGCGCCTGGCGGGTCAGGCCGTCGACGAGGTCCGCCGGGAGGGTGGCGAACAACCGTGCCCTGCCCGGGACGTCGCCGGGAGGTGGGCACCGGTCGAGGACCCCGACGGCCGCGAGCTGCAGGAACAGGTGGTCGAGGTCGCCGACCCCGCGGACGTCGAGGTGGAAACGGCCCTCCTCCCCGTCGGTGGCGCCGCCGGCAGGTGCCGCCACACCGGGACGCCCCGCCGCACCGAGGCCTCCCACGCGGCTGACGGCGACGGTGTCGAGGTGAACGACCTGCTCGGTCCGCGAGGCGAGTTCGCTGCCGGTCCGCCGGGTCCAGGCAGCCACGTCCTCCACCAGCGCGGGGGCACCGGAGGGTTCCCCCACGGCGTGCAGATGGTGCCGGGCCGCCTGCGCGGCGGACTCCAAGTCGCGACCCGCCGAGGCCAGCGCCGCCACGAGCTCGCCGGCCCGGCCCACGTCGACCGCGACCACCCCGTCCTCGGTCACCCAACACCCCCGGATCGTCCCGGCCCCGACCAGGCGGAGTCCGGCGGTGCGGCCCCGACCCCGATCTCCTCACTGCGCCACCGCAGGAGGCCCGCTGCCAGCGACAGTTCGCCACCCAGTTCACGCAGTGAACCGGCCGCGACCGACAGGTCCGCCCGCGCCGCCTCGCCGGCCGCCGCCGCGGCATCGGCGGCCCGCCCGGCCCAGATCGGCGGTCCGAGGCGCTCGAGCACCGCATCGAGGCGGGTCTCGATCTCGTCGGCCACCCGGGTCAGCCCCGCGGCCGCCGTCCACAGCCGTTCGACCTCCTCGGTGACCATCGGTCGCACCGGTTCGGGGAACGACGGCGGTCGTGACACCGGGGGCACCTTTCGTGAAGAGGTGCCCCAGAGCATGCCGAGATGCCCGCCCGGGTCGGCGGTGGATCCCCTGCCGGCGGGGGAAAACTCCGCGGTCAGCTGAACACGGCCGACCTGATGGTGGTCATCTCCAGCACCGAGTGGAACGGGCCCTCCCGGGTGTTGCCCGAGTCCCGCTCGCCCCCGTAGGGCATCTGGTCGGCGCGCCAGGTCGGCACGTCGTTGACGATCACCCCGCCGAAGGACAGGTGCTGCACGGCACGCCGGGCGGTCTCGAGATCCGAGGTGTAGATGCCGGCGTGCAGGCCGTAGCGCGTGTCGTTGGCGAGCTCGAACGCCTCCTCGAGACTGGCGTAGGACTGCACGGCCAACACCGGCCCGAAGACCTCCTCCCGACAGACCCGCATGTCGCCGCGCACGTCGGTCAGCACCGTGGGCGACAGGATCCCGTCGCGGACGTCCCCGCCGGTCGCGACACTCGCACCTCCGTCGGTGGCCTCCCGGACCCAGTCGCTGACCCGGTCGCGGGCGCCGGCGTCGATCAGGGCGGAGACCTGGGTGTCCTCCTCCAGGGGGTCGCCGACCACCAGTGCCTCGACGGCGGCGACGAGCTGGCGCGTGAAGGCCTCCTCGACGTCCTCATGGACCAGTACCCGCTGCACGGAGATGCAGGACTGGCCGGCATGGCTGTTGCCCGCAGCGGCGATCTTCTTCGCGGCAGCCTCGACGTCGCCGTCGGGCTGGATGATCACCGGGGCGTTGTTGCCGAGTTCGAGGGAGACGTGCTTTCGCGGCGCGGCACCACGGATCCCCCAGCCGACCTCCGGTGAGCCGGTGAACGTGATCATGGCGACGTCGTCGTGGTCGACCAGGGCGGCGCCGGTCTCCGAGCCGCTCCCGGGCACCACGTGGAGCCAGGCGGGCGGCAGTCCGCACTCGTCGAGCAGCAGACGCGCCAGACGCAGGCCGGTCAGGGGCGTCTGTTGCGCGGGCTTGAGGACCACGGGACAGCCCGCCGCGATCGCCGGCGCCAGCTTGTGGGCGACGAGGTTCAGCGGGAAGTTGAACGGCGTGATCGCGCCGATGACCCCGACCGGAACCCGTATCGTCAGCCCGAGCCGCCCCTCGCCCGCTGCACTGGCGTCCAACGGCAGGACCTCCCCGGTGAGCGTCCGGCACGCAGCGGCGGCGAACCGGAAGGTCGACACGCACCGCGTGACCTCGGTTCTCGCGGTGTTGATGGGCTTGGCGGCCTCCAACGCGATGGTGCGGGCGCACTCCTCGGCCAGGTCCGACTCGGCCAACCGCTCGGCGGCACGGTCGAGGATCTCCGCCCGACGCCACGTGGGCAGCGGATCTCGCAGCGCGGCCAGACTGGCCTGGACGGCCCGGTCGACGTGCTCGGCGGTGCAGGCGGCGACCTCAGCCAGTTCCCGGCCGTCGTAGGGCGCCCGGAGGGTGGTGGAGGCGTCGGTGGCGACGTCCTCGCCGTCGATGCGTGCGGTCTGGAGGTTCACACGGGCTCCTACTCGAGGCTGGCACGACCCTACGCCCCGTCGGGGTGCCACGTGACCGGACGCCCGACCGGGGTCGACATCGATGCCTGGCCGGGACCGAAAGGCGCGGGAGGAGGAGCCCGCGCTGTTCAGCCGCCCGCCGGTGGGACGAACGCCGCAGCCAGCAGACCGAACGAGTTCGTGGCCCAGTGGGCGAGGACGGGGGCGAGCAGGCTCTTCGACCCGAGCCGCAGCAGACAGAAGCCCACCCCGGCGAGCGCGGTGACCACGACCGCCCCGACGATCGAGCCGACCCCTTCTGCACTGACCACCGCGACGTCGTTGATCCGCAGGGCGACCATCGTGGGGGCGATGTGCCACAGCCCGAAGGCCACGCTGGAGATCACCACCGCCCGCACCGGCGAGGTGACCGTGAGCAGCGACCCGAGCAGGACGGCCCGGAAGGCGACCTCCTCGAAGGCCGCCGTCCCCACGGGGATGCGCCACAGCGCGTGCCAGGCGACCTCAGCCCCGGCGAGGTCGGCTCGTTCGTCGGCCAACAGGACCCCCACACCCGGTACCCGGTCGGCGAGTCCTGCGCCGACGCCGACCACGACGGCGACGACCAGGACCGCCACGCCGCCCCACCGGGCGCCGCGGCGCAGGTCAGCCCGATCGAGGCCGAGGTGCGACCAGCCGACGCCAGCCCCACGGGCGAGCCAGACCAGGGCGACGAGGAGCACCACGTTGCGGGTGGTGTAGAGCGTCTCACCCAGCAGCAGGTTGCCGACGAAGCTCCAGCCGACCAGGCCGACGGCGAGCGCGAGAGGGAGCGTCATCGGCGGGACGGTAACGCACGAACGGCGGCGGGGAACACGTGGTCCCCGCCGCCGTCGCGTCAGCTACTGGTTGCCCTAGCTGTCGATGTCGTTGTCGTCGTCCATGTCGGTGTCGGTGTCCGCGTCGGTGTCCGCGTCCGTGTCGGTGTCCGCGTCGTCGTCGGTGTCCGTCTCGGTGTCGGTGTCCGTCTCGGTGGTGTCCGCGTCGTCGGCGTCGTCGGCGTCGTCCTCGCGCGGCACGAGCACCTCGTCGATCACGTGGATCACGCCGTCCTGCGTCTCGATGTTGGCGCAGGTCACCTGGGCGGTGCTCTCGTCGCCCTCGACGGTCACGACGTCGCCGTCCGCGGTCACCTGGAGCTCACCGGCGTTCTCGGCGCCCGTGGTCACCTCTTCCTGGTCGACCAGCTCCTGGGCGAGCAGCGAACCGTCCAGGTGCACGTGGTAGGCGAGGATCCGGTCGTCGACCGTCGTCGTCGTGCCCGTGTCGAGGTCGCCGTCGGTGCCGTTGTCGGCATCGTCGGTGCCGTTGTCGGCATCGTCGTCGGTGCCGTTGTCGGTGTCCATGCCGTCGTCACCGTTGAGCGCCTCGAAGGCGTCATCGGTCGGCGCGAACAGCGTGACGTCGGCGTCCTCCTCGAGGTCGCTCTCGAGCTGCGAACCCTCCAGCTCCATGACGAGCGTCTCGAAGTCCGGCAGGGCCTCGAGCGCCTCGATCAGGGTCATGTCCCGCAGCTGCTCTTCATCGGTCGTGGCGGTCGCGTCCGCCTCGGCCTCGGCGTCAGCTTCCGCGTCGGTGCCGTTGTCGGTGCCGTTGTCGGTGTCGGCGTCCACACCGTCGTCGGTCTCGAGGTCGTCGTCCTCACCGAAGTCGTCGGCGTCCGCATCGGCGTCGGTGTCCTCGGCGGAGGCCAGCGCGATGCCGAGCTCATCGTCATCGTCGTCGAGCCCGTTTTCGTCGTCGAGCCCGTTGTCGTCGTCGAGCCCGTTGTCGTCGAACTCGTCGTCATCGTCGAAGCCGTCGTCGGTGTCCGCGTCGGCATCCGCGTCCGCGTCGGTCGTGACGTCGGTGTCGTCCGTGTCCGCGGCGGCCAGCAGGTCCTGGCAGTCGTCACCGAACACCCCGCTCGGCAGGGCGGCCTGCTCGTCGTCGCCGTTGATCTCCGGCAGGTCGTCCTCGTCGGCGTCGCACGCCGCCAGGGTCAGGGCCAGCACCGCCGGGATGGCGATGAAGCTCTTCTTGCGCTTGAACACGTGTCGCACGTTTCGTCCTCCGTCTGCGGGGGGGGAGCGCCGGCTGCGGCGCCGCTCACGATTCCACGGCGCATACGATGGGGCCTGCGACGTCACCCTCGTGCGACCCGGCTCGGCCGTGCGGCCACGTCAGTCGGTTCACGGCCGGGCGTTCGGCGGTGGGCGCGGCCGTCGGACCAGCGGTCGCCCGATGCCCCTGGGGTCGTGCGCCGGCCCGCAGAGGTGATACGAGCGACGCTCACGCCAGCCGGGCGACCGCCTCGTCCAGCAGGAACCAGCCGTCCTGCGTGCACTGCAGGCGCCCGCAGGAGGTCGACACCAGGCCGGCCGCCATCGCGTCCTCGAGCGCCAGCGGCTCGATCGGCGGGGCGTCGATGGGGTGGAGTCCCTCGTGGAGGCGCAGCCCCAGCAGCAGCCGTTCGACCCCGCGTTGCTCCGTGTCGAGCACCTCGTCTCCCGCGACGGGTGAGGCCCCTGCCTCGACCGCCTCGACGTAGCGCTCGGTGGAACGCGTGGACCACCAGCGACGGCCGGCGAGATGGCCGTGGGCGCCGACCCCGACCCCGAGATAGTCGCCGTGACGCCAGTACAGGACGTTGTGGGCGCTGCGCCGCGCGGGCCCCAGGGCCCAGTTGGACAGCTCGTAGTGCTCGAAGCCGCCGGCACCGAGCAGTTCGCCGGCGACCTCGAAGCGGTCCCGGGCGACGTCGTCGTCCGGCGCGGCCAGCTCTCCCTGCCGCACCCGGCGCCCGAACGGCGTGTTGGCGTGCAACGTCAGCGCGTAGGCCGAGACGTGGTCGGTCCCGGCGGTCAGCACCGTGGCCAGGGTGCGACGCCAGTCCTCCTCGGTCTCCCCCGGCGTGCCGAAGATCAGGTCGAGGCTCACCTGCCCGATGCCGCCCGCCCGGGCCTCCTCGACAGCCTGCAGGGGCCGATCGGGGGTGTGGCCCCGCTCGAGGGTCGTCAGCACGTGAGGTGCGAAGGACTGCGCCCCCATCGAGATCCGGGTGACGCCGGCCTCGGCGAGGGTGGCGAACAGTTCCACCGAGGCGGTCTCCGGATTGCACTCGACCGTGACCTCGGCGTCGGTGACCACGTCGAGCTCGTCCCGCACGGACCGCACGAGACCCGCGAGGAGGTCGGCGGGCAGCAGCGTTGGCGTCCCGCCGCCGATGAACACCGAGGTCACCCGCGGCCAGGAGCCCACCATGCCCGCTCCCGGCGGTGCATGCGCCCCCGGTCCCGCGGCCACCTGTCGGGCCAGGTCGGTGCGCAGCGCCTCGGCGTAGCGTCGGTAGAGAACCGCCACGTCGTCCGGCGCCCGGTCCCCCACCGCCGCGGTGGCGAAGTCGCAGTAGCCGCAGCGGTGGTGGCAGAAGGGCACGTGGAGGTACACCCCGAACCCGGCAGCCGGACCGCACTCGAGCGGATCGGCGAGCCACCGGTCACCGGCGTTGGTGGGCGCGGAGGCGGCGGGCGAATCCATGACGCGTCACGGTACCCGGGTGCGGGGTCATCCCCTGGCGCCTACCGTCTCCCGCTGCCGACCGTGGGAGACGGCAACGGCCGACGAGGGAGAGTGGTATGCGCATCGCGGTCCTGCACCCCGGCGAGATGGGGTCGGCGGTGGCGGCGGCGCTCTCGCCCTCTGGCACGGTCGGGTGGTGCTCGGCGGGGCGCTCCGACGTCACCCGCAGGCGGGCGCAGGAGGCGGGGCTCGAGGAGTTCACGGCGCTCGGGGAGTGCACCGACTGGGCGGATGCGGTTGTCTCGGTGTGCCCCCCGGCGGCGGCCGAGGCGCTCGCCGCCGACGTGTCGGGGACCGGGTTCCGCGGCCTGTACCTCGACGCCAATGCGGTCTCACCCGCGACCTCCGAGCGGATCGGGGCGCTGGTTGCGGACGCAGGGGCGACGTACGTCGACGGCGGGATCGTGGGCCCCGCACCCCGCCGGGCGGGCACGACGCGCCTGTTCCTCGCCGGTGAACGTGCCGGGGAGGTCGCCGCCTGGTTCGAGGACGGCGTGCTGGACACGGTCGTCCTCGACGGGCCCGTGGGTGGGGCTTCGGCGCTCAAGGCCGCCTACGCCGGTTGGACCAAGGCGTCGGCCGCACTGTTGACGGCCGTGCGTGGCTATGCCCGGGCCGCGGGGGTCGAGGAAGAACTGCTCGACGAGTGGGACCGGTCCCAGCCCGGCCTGCGGGACCGGTCGGACGCCTCGTTCGCCCGGCTGCTGCGCACGGCGTGGCGGTTCGAGGGCGAGATGCGCGAGATCGCCTCGACGATGGACGACCACGGCCTGCCCGCCGACTTCCACGACGGCGCCGCGGCCGTCTACCGGCGTCTGGCCCGCGTCGACGACGCCGACGACGATCCGGGCAGGGTGCTCGACCGGTTCCTCGAACCCTGACCGTCCGCGCGACGGCGAGGCCCCCGGGGAGCACCCGGGCAGCCGATCGCGGGTCCGGGCAGGAGGTCGCCGGGCGGACGGCGAACTCCGAGGCGACCGGAGTGAAGGATGGGGTGTGCGTCGTCTCGGGGTGACCGATGCCGGCTGGCTGCTCGTGGAGCGGCCGGACCGGCCGATGCACGTGGGCGGCCTGCTGCTGTTCGACCCGCCGCCCGACGCGGGACCGGAGTTCCTCCGTGAGCACCTGATCGAGCCGGCGCGCCGACACCACGGCGTGCGCCGCCCCTTCGACCAGCGGCTCGTGCGCCCCTACGGCCGGGCCGGGATCTACCACTGGGTCACCGACGAGCACCTCGACCTCGACGTGCATCTGCGACATCTGGCCCTGCCGGCGCCGGGACGGATCCGCGAACTGCTCGAGCTGGTCTCGGCCAGCCACTCGACCCTTCTCGACCGGCACCGGCCGCTGTGGCAGGTCACGCTGGTGGAGGGCCTCGAGGACGGCCGTTTCGCGGCCCACGCCAAGGTCCACCACTCGATGCTCGACGGGGTCGCGGCGATGAAACAGCTGCTGGCCTCGTTCTCTTCCGACCCCCGGGAGCGCGATCTGCCCCCGCCCTGGGCCCGGGGCGCCGGGCAGCGTGTGGCCGCCGAGCCGGACGGTTCCAGCCTCATCGGCACGGCACTCGGTCTGGTCCGCGAGAGCGTCGGCGAGGCCGTCTCGATCAGCGGCGTGTCGCGGGCCCTGACCCGGCAGGTCTGGCAGGCCACACGTGACGTCACCCAGACGATGCCGTTCCAGGCTCCGCGCACGATCCTGAACCAGCCCCTCACGGGGGCGCGCCGCTATGTGGCGCAGTCCTACGATCTCGACCGTCTGCGCAGCGTCGCCGACGGCTTCGAGGTCACGCTCAACGACGTGGTGCTCACCATGTGCTCCGGGGCGCTGCGGACCTACCTCGACGACCTGCGTGAACTCCCCGACGACCCGCTGATCGCCCTGGTCCCGGTCTCGATCCGCCCCGCGGACGACGAGCACGGTGAAGGCAACGCGCTGACGCTGCTGCTGGCGAACCTGGCGACCCACCTCGACGACCCCGTCGCCCGGCTCGAGATGATCAAGGCCTCGATGGACCACGGGAAGGATCGCCTGAAGCGGCTCAGCCGCCGCGAACTGCGTGACTACGGGCTCGTGCTCGCCGCGCCGACCCTGCTCGCGCAGTTGACGGGCACCGGTGGGCGGATGCCGCCGGTCCACAACCTCACCATCTCCAACGTGCCCGGTCCCGCCGAACCGCTCTACTGGAACGGCGCCCGCCTCTCCGGGGTCTATCCGATCTCGCTGCTACCCGACGGCGACGCACTGAACATCACCCAGCTGTCGTACTGCGGACAGCTGGAGCTCGGGGTCACCGCGGCGCGCGACCGGCTTCCCCGCATCCAGCGGCTCATCGACCACCTCGAGGAATCGCTGCGGGAGCTCGAGAGGGCCGCCGGCGCGTAGCCGGCGGCCCGTCGCGATCCGGCCTATGCGTTCGGCGTGATCACGGCACGTCCCTCGATCTCACCCTTCTCGAGGAGGTCGTAGACCCGCGGGGCGTCCTCCAGCGGGTGGGTGCTCACCCGTGCCGAGATCCGGCCGGACCGGGCCAGGTCGAGCACCTCCATCAGCTCCGTGGTCGACCCCCAGTAGGTCGTCTGGACCGAGGCCTCGTAGGGCACACCGAAGAAGCTCACCGGCAGCGTCCCGCCACCGATGCCGAGGATGGTGAGGTCGCCCTGCACCCTCGTCACCGCGGCGGCCAGCGGCAGGGTCGCGTCGTTGCCGACCACGTCCAGGACGAGCTCCGCTCCCTGGCCGGCGGTCATCGTCTTGATCGCCTCGGCGGCGTGTCCGTCGGACAGCATCGTCTCGTGGGCGCCGAGGTCGCTCGCCAAGCGCAGCTTCGCCTCGTCGATGTCGACGGCGATGATCCGCGCGGGGCTCAGCTCCCGCAACAACTCGACGGCCATGTGCCCGAGGCCACCGACGCCGATCACCACCGCGCTGGAGCCGGCACGCAGCTTGTGCAGCGAGCGCTTGATGCCGTGGTACGGGGTCAGGGCGGCGTCGCCGAGCGGAGCCGCGACGGCCGGGTCGAGGTCACCGATGGGCACCAGCAACCGTGGCGAGGGCACCAGCAGGTACTCGGCCATCCCGCCGTCGATTCCCAGACCGCCACCCATGCCGCCGTGCTCACCCGGTGCCTCGCAGTAGTTCTCCCGGGACTGGCGGCAGTTCCAGCACCGCCCGCATCCCCAGGGGCCGTAGACGGCCACCGGTTGGCCAACCTCCAGCCCGTGCACGCCGTCACCGACCGCTTCGACCCAGCCCGCGTTCTCGTGTCCGACCGTGAACGGCAACGAGAAGCCGAGCAGTTCGAGCATCTCCCCCGGCCATTCCTTGAGATGCAGATCGGAGTGGCATGCGCCCGCACCACCGACCTTCACCAGGACCTGCCCGGGTCGGGGGTCGGGCTGAGCAACCTCTCGGAGTTCGAAAGGCTGCTGGGGACCGGTCATCTGCAGGGCACGCATCACGTCGCCTTCGTGTCGAGGGTCATCGCTGCAGACGCTACGGGGAGGCCTGTTCCCCGCACAGGGTCCTTCGCCACCTCGGGTGGGATGCGGACGACCCGTTCCCCTGTCCACGGATCGGCGACACTTCCCGGGCAGGATGTCACAGTGACAATCTATAATACCGAACATGAGTACGGTAACCGCCCCACACACCGGCCCCGACCGGCCCGGCCAGCTCGCCGAACTCGTCGAGACCCTGCGCGAGATGGACCGTCTGGCGGCCCGCGCCTGTCGGCTGGCCGCCGATGTCGACGGCCACGCCGCGGTCGCCGAGGAGGGGATGCCGGTCGAGACCGCCGTGCAGCTGCACACGGGGTGGACCCGCGGCGACGTGCGGGTGCTGCTGACCGCCGGCGACACGCTGGCCTCGATGCCCGCGACCGCGACCCTGTTCGGCCGCGGCGTGCTGTCCTGGGGTCACGTCCGGGCGCTGACCGCCGGGGTCCGGCCCCTGGACCGCGACGGACGCGCCGCGCTGGATGCACGACTCGGCAGCCAGGCGGAACAGTTGACCCGACTCGAAGGTGAGCGGCGGCTGTGGGCGCTCGACGACGCCATCGCCGACCACACGCCGTCCGGCCGGCTCGATCGGGCCACCGACCGGCAGGAGACCGGCCAGAGTGACCGGCTCGTGCTCACGCCGCGGTTGGACGGCTCCGGGCAGGGCTGGTTCGACTACGCCCATCCCGAGGCGTTCCAGCAGGTCGCCGGCCGGCTGGCCGAAGAGGCCGACGGGCCCCGGGCCGCCCCCTGCCCCACCGAGGAGGGGGCACCGGCCGCCCCACCGCGGCCACTGCCCCGCGCCGGTCAGCTCGCGGCCGCACTGCTGCGTCTGTGCTCCCGGGGCCATGACGGGCCCACCACCCCCGCCAGGGCCGTGGTGATCGTCGACGTCGACGAGATCACCGACCGGTTCGGCGGCACCCTGCAGGCCAACGTTTCCGGCCGCAGCCCGCGTATCGTGCGACGGGCACTGGAGCGGCTCACCTGCGACGCCGACCTCGACGTCGTGCTCCGGCGCGGGACCGACCTGCTCGCCGCGAAGCGCTACCAGCCATCCGTGGGCGAGGCCACCCGCCGCGCCATCTCGGCCCGGGACGGTGGCTGCCGCTTCCCCGCCTGCACCGCCCCGGTCACCTGGTGCGACCTGCACCACGTGATCGAACAGTCCCGGCACCTCGACCACCATCCCACCAACCTGGTCCTGCTCTGCCGCCGGCACCACACGACCGTCCACCGGCGCGGGTGGCGACAGACGCTCCGCGACGACGGGACCTACACCCTCCAGCGACGCGGACGCACCTGGACCACCCTCCCCCGCCATGGCCCCACGCGCCGGCCACCCGACCCGAACGGCGGGCCACCACCCCGCGACGGGCCACCACCCGACGGGCCCCCGCCGGCCCTTCCCCCCGATGGGCTGCTGCCTCCAGCCGGCGGCCCCCCGCCGGGGCCCGTGTCCTATCGACCGGCATCGGGTGCGTCCCGAAAGGCCGAACCGCCCGAGGACTGTCCCTTCTGACCAGACGCGTCCGCCGTGTCACCCACGTCCGACCCCGCCGCCCCGGTGCTCCCGACCGCGCGCGGGGCACGGACGCGTGGGCGCTTCAGTCGTCCTTGGGGCCGCTGGACTTCAGGGCGGAGACGAAGGCCTCCTGGGGGATGTCGACCGAGCCCACGGACTTCATCTTCTTCTTGCCCTCCTTCTGCTTCTCGAGCAGCTTGCGCTTCCGGGACACGTCGCCGCCGTAGCACTTGGCGAGCACGTCCTTGCGCCGGGCCTTGATGGTCTCGCGGGCGATGATCTTCGCGCCGATCGCCGCCTGGATCGGGATGTCGAACATCTGGCGCGGGATCAGTTCCTTCAGGCGCTCCACCATCTCCTTGCCGAACCGGTAGGCGTTGTCCCGGTGCTGGATCGAGGAGAAGGCGTCGACGGGCTCACCGTTGAGCAGCACGTCGACCTTGACCAGGTCGGCCTGCTGGTAGCCACCGGCCTCGTAGTCCAGGGACGCGTACCCGCGGGTGAGCGACTTCAGCTGGTCGTAGAAGTCGGTGATGATCTCGCCCAGCGGGATCCGGTAGCGCAACTCGACCCGCGCAGCGGTCAGGTAGTCCATGGCCTGCATGTCGCCGCGCCGGCCCTCGCACAACTGCATCACCGCACCGACGTACTCCGAAGGGGTGAGGATCATCACCACCACGGTGGGTTCGGCGACGTGCAGGATCTGGTTGGGCTCCGGAAGGTCCTGCGGGTTGGAGACCTCGATCACCTTCGGTTCGCCGGTGGTCTCGTCGAACTTGTGCTCGAGCGTGACGTGGTAGCGCACGCTCGGCGCGGTCGTCACCAGCGGGATGCCGAATTCCCGGTCGAGGCGCTCGGTGATGATCTCGAGGTGCAGCAGCCCGAGGAAGCCGCAGCGGAACCCGAAACCGAGTGCGGCCGAGGTCTCGGGTTCGAAGGTGAACGACGAGTCGTTCAACCGCAGCTTGTCGAGCGCGTCGCGCAGCCCGGAGAAGTCGTCGGAGTCGACCGGGTACAGGCCGGAGAAGACCGTCGCCAACGGTTCCCGGTAGCCGGGCAGGGGCTCGACGTCCTTCGCGCGCTTGCCGGCATGGGTGATCGTGTCACCCACCCGCGCCTCGTCGACCTCCTTGATGGCCGCCGACAGCAGCCCCACCTCACCGACCCCCAACGCGTCGATGGTGACCTCTTCGGGCGAGTGCACGGCGAGAGTGTCGATCTCGCCCTCGAATCCCGTGGCCAGCATGCGGATCTTCTCTCCGGGCCGCAGCTGCCCGTCGACCACCCGGAAGTAGACCAGCGTGCCGCGGTAGGACTCGTAGATGGAGTCGAAGATCAGCGCGCGGGGCGGCGCATCCGGGTCACCCTTCGGTGCGGGCACCCGGTCGACGATCTGGTCGAGGACCTCCTGCACCCCGTCGCCGGTCTTGGCCGAGATCCGCAGCACGTCCTCGGGCTCGCCGCCGATGATCGCCGTCATCTCCTCGGCGACCTCGTCCGGACGGGCGGCCGGCAGATCGATCTTGTTCAGCACCGGGATGATCTCGAGATCGGCCTCCAGCGCCAGGTACAGGTTGGCGATGGTCTGGGCCTCCATCCCCTGTGCGGCGTCCACCAGCAGGATGGCGCCCTCGCAGGCGTTCAACGCCCGCGAGACCTCGTAGGAGAAGTCGACGTGACCGGGGGTGTCGATGAGGTTGAGCAGATACTCGTCGCCGGCGTCGCCCAGGGGCTGGTAGGGAAGGCGCGCCGTCTGGGCCTTGATGGTGATGCCGCGCTCGCGCTCGATGTCCATCTTGTCGAGGTACTGCGCCCGCATGTGCCGCTCATCGACCAGATTCGTCAACTGCAGCATGCGGTCGGCCAGCGTCGACTTGCCGTGGTCGACGTGCGCCACGATGCAGAAGTTCCGGATGCGCTCGACGGGAAAGGTCACGGGAAGACTGTCTCGACACGGGTCGGGAGGACCACGGCAGCGGTCCGCGGGGTGGCACCCGAGCCTACCGGCCACGGCAGCGGCCACCCTGCCTGCACACCGGAGGGGCGGCCCGACACGGTCACCGCCCAGGGCGTCGTCCCGGACGGCGGACGGCGCTGCCATCAGGTGGCGCGGCCTCAGGGACGCGCAACCTCAGGCGCGCGTGACCTCAGGGGCGCGCGACCTCAGGGGCGCGCGACCTCCACGACGTCGTCGCGGAGCCGGACCTCGTGGGTACCTACCTGCACGTCCGCGTCGAGGCAGTAGCCGGTGGCCAGTTCGAAACGCTGCTTGTGGATCGGCGAGGCCACCACGGCGACCCCGTCGGCGTCGCCGACGATCCCCCGGGCCAGCACGTTGGCGCCCGAACAGGGGTCGTGGTTGTCGATGGCGAACAGCCGACCGTCCCGCAGACGGAAGACCGCCACCTGCCGGCCCAGCACCAGGGCGGCGACCCCGGTGTCGGGCAGGATCTGCTCACTCGTGCAGACGCGCACCCACCCGTGGTCGACGCCGGGTCGCCCGGTGGCCCGGGCCGTCTCCACCGTCTGGTTGATCTCGTGCGTCGTGGTGGCGCTCATGCGCGGACCTCCTCGGGCTCGGGTGGCTGGGACAGCACCGGCAGGCGTGGCCGCTCGTGGTCGAAGACCGGACGTCGCTGCCCCCGCTCGCGGACGTAGGCGAGATCCGGGTCCGGCACGTCCTCGTTGACGAAGTGCTGGAAGCGGGCGAGCTTGGCGGGGTCGGCGAGCACCGCGGCCCACTCGTCCTCGTAGCCGGCGACATGCTCGGCCATCTGCGCCTCGAGCTCGTCGCAGATCCCCAGCGAGTCCTCCAGCAGGATCTCGCGCAGCTCGTCCATGCCGCCCTCGCGGCGCTCGAACCAGGTCGCGGTGCGCTCGAGCTTGTCCGCAGTGCGGATGTAGAACATCAGGAAACGGTCGATGATCCTGATCAGCTCGTCGGTGTCGAGGTCTTCGACGAACAGCTCCGCGTGCCGGGGCCGCATCCCACCGTTGCCACAGATGTAGAGGTTCCAACCCTTCTCGGTGGCGATGACGCCGACGTCCTTGGACTGCGCCTCGGCGCATTCCCGGGAACAGCCGGAGACGGCCGACTTGATCTTGTGGGGTGAGCGCAGCCCGCGGTAGCGCAGCTCGAGCTGGATGGCCAGCGAGGTGGAGTCCTGGACGCCGTAGCGGCACCACGAGGTCCCCACGCACGACTTCACGGTTCGCAGCGCCTTGCCGTAGGCGTGCCCAGACTCGAACCCGGCGGCGTTGAGCTTGCCCCAGATGACCGGCAGCTGGCCCAGGCGTGCCCCGAAGAGGTCGACGCGCTGGCCGCCGGTGATCTTGGTGTACAGGTCGTACTCCTCGGCGATCTCTCCCAGCACGATCAGCTGTCGCGGGGTGATCTCCCCGCCCGGCACACGCGGCACGACCGAGTAGGTCCCGTCGCGCTGCATGTTGGCGAGGTAGCGGTCGTTGGTGTCCTGCAGCGGCGCGTGCTCGTCGTCGAGGATGTGGTCGGAGTACAGGCTGGCCAGCATCGAGGCCACCGCCGGCTTGCACACCGTGCAGCCGGCCCCCTCACCGTAACCCTCGATCAGTTCGGTGAACGTCCGCACCCGGCGGGTCCGGACGATGTCGAACAGCTCCGTTCGGGTGTAGGCGAAGTGCTCGCACAGGCTGTGGTCGACCTCGATACCGGCGGACTCCAACTCGTGGTCCAGCAGCGACTTGCACAGCGTCGAACAGCTGCCGCAGCCGGTGCCGGCCGACGTGGCGGCCTTGAGGTCGGCCAGGGTGGTGATCGCCCCGTCCTCGCCCTCGAGCGCCCCGGAGCCGACCACGGCCTCGCGCAGGTCGCCCTTGGTGACGTTGTTGCAGGTGCACACGGTGCAGCTGTCGGGCAGCGCCGCCGGCCCGAGCGCCGCGCTCTGGCCCTCGCCGGCGGGGGCGATCAGGCTGGCGGGTGAGGACTCCAGCGGTTCGCCGCCGAGGCAGAGCTGGTGCAGCACCGGGTAGTCGTCGGCCTCGCCGACGAGGATCCCGCCGAGCAGCCGGCCCTCGTCGTCGACGACCAGCTTCTTGTAGATCGCCTCGCTCGCGTCGGCGAACACGACCGCGTGCGCACCGGGCGTCGCCCCGTGGGCGTCACCGAAGCTCGCGACGTCGACCCCCAGCAGCTTGAGCTTCGTGGACATGTCGGCGCCGGGGAAGCGGCCCTCCTGGCCTCCCAACTGGTCCGCCACCGACCGGGCCATCGCGTACCCGGGACCGACCAGGCCGTAGCAGGTGCCCTCGACCGCGGCGCACTCCCCGATCGCCCAGATGTGCTCGTCCGCGGTACGGCAGGTCACGTCGACGAGGATGCCACCACGCTCGGCGGTCTCGAGGCCGCAGTCGCGCGCCAACTGGTCCCGGGGGCGGATCCCCGCGGAGAACACCAGCAGGTCGGCGGCCATGGCACCGTCGTCACCGAAGTCCAGCCCCGCCAACGCCCCCGACTCGTCCCGGACGATCTCCGAGGTCGCGTGGCCCGTGCGGACCTCGATCCCCAGCTCCTCGACCCGTGCCCGCAGGGCACCGGCGCCCCCGTCGTCGAGCTGGGCCGGCATCAGCCGCGGTGCGAACTCGACCACGGTGGTGTCCAGGCCGAGGTGCCGCAGCGCCTCGGCCGCCTCGAGGCCGAGGAGGCCACCACCGATGACCACACCACGCTCGGCCCCTTCGGCGTCGGCGATGATCGCGTCGAGGTCCTCGATGGTCCGGTAGACGTGGACACCCGGCCCGTCGCCGCCCGGGATCGGGGGCACGAACGGATACGAGCCGGTGGCCAGGACCAGTTCGTCGTAACCGATGCGCTCACCGGCGGCGGTCGCCACCACGCGGGCCTCGCGGTCGATCGCCGCCGCCCGCGCCCCGACCCGCAGGTCGACGTCCGGGTGGTCGTACACCTCGGGTTCCGGCAGTGCGAGCGAGCCGACGTCGCGGGTGGCGACATAGGAGCTCAGGCGCACGCGGTCGTAGGCGGCGCGCGGTTCGGCGCCGAGGACGACGATCTCGTCGCCGCGGTCAGCGGCGAGAAGGCCGCGCACGAGTTCGTGGCCGACCATGCCGTTGCCGACGACGACGATCCGGCGGGGGTCGGCTGCGGACGGGGTGGCGGAGTTCTGGTGTGTGCTCATGGTCGGGAAGCGTGGGCGGGCCACGTTTCGGGACCGTTGCGCGCCAGAACCGCCGGCGTGACACGCCCGTCGTCCGTCATCCTGGCGGCAGAGAGCGGCGCTCAAAACGCGACACCACGCCCCGGAGGAGGTACACAGAGAAGGACAGACCCGTACCCGCGTCTCTCGCGGGGGTCGCGGGGGCCTTTCGGAAAGAACCCGATGGACGCGGTCGATCGCTACATCCGCCTCGCACTCGAACCGGACCTCGCCGGCCTGGCCCGCCTGCTCGACGAGACCATCGAGGAGGTCGGGCCGCTCGCCGGTTACGACGAACTCGTCCGTCCCGCGCTCGTCGAGGTCGGACGGCGGTGGGAACGCGACGAACTCACGGTGGGCGACGAGCACCTGATCACCGCGCTGACCGAACAGGTGCTCACCGACCTCTCGCGTCGCCATACGGGCTCCGACCACGTCGCCGTGGTCGCCTGCACCCCCGCGAACCGCCACCGGGTCGGCCTGCTCATGGCCACCGACGCACTCGGCCTCGCGGGGTGGCAGCCGATCGTCATGGCTGCGCAGACCCCGGCCCTCGACATCGCACGAACAGCCCGGGACCGTGGAGCCCAACTGATCGCGCTCTCGGTCGGGCTCGAGGTGGAACTCGACGACCTGGCCGACCAACTCGACGGGATCCGGGAGGTGGTCGGTGCCGAGGTCCCGATCCTGCTCGGTGGAGGACCGCTCGCCCGTCACCCGGAGGGCTTCCGACCACCGGCGGGAGTGACCGTCTGCCTGTCCGCCCACGAGGCTCACGCGCAGGGCTCGCGACTGCTCGGCCTGGTCGGGAGCAGCGCGTGAGCACGCCGGTCCACCTCGACGATCTCCCCGAGGCCGTCGTCCTCCTCGACCGTGACGGCGACGAACTCGGCCGCAATGCGGCCGCCGACGAGCTGCTGGGCACGGAACCCCTGGTCGGGGTCCTGACCGAACCGAGCTGGGAGAAGCTGACCGCGTGCTTCGCACAGCCACGGACCGGTATCGAGGTGGTCACCCGCCACGGCGCGACCTGGGATGCGGCCGTGAGTGTGGCGGACGGGCGGGTCCTGGTGTCGCTGCGTGACGTCAGCCGGTACACGACGGCGGCGGCGAAGCTCACCACCCTGACCCGGGAACTCGCCGAACGGCAACGGGACCTGCAGACGCTCTACGACGCCTCCGAACAGCTGGGAACGGCGACCGACCTCGCCGGCATCGGTGAGCGGACGTGCCGCCTGCTGTGCGGCTACCTCGGGGCGTCCCGGGTCCGGGCCCGGCTGGAGGGCGAGGTCTTCAGCTGGCCCCCGGGCCTTCCGGCGTCCGAACCGGACGTGCGGTGGCCCCTGTCCTCGGCGGGAGAGGACGACGAACTGGACTGGTGGCGAACCGCACCGCTGACGGACGCGGAACAGCGCCTGGTCGGACTGCTCGCCCACCGGGTCGCGGTGGGCCTGGACCGGGCCCGGCTGCTCGCCAGGGCGACGCACCTGGCCAACCACGACGCGCTGACCGGCCTGCTGAACCGGACCGGCGCCCACCGAGCACTGGCCACCGTGGCGATGCCCGCCGCGCTCGTCCTGCTCGACCTCGACCACTTCAAGCGCGTCAACGACGAGCACGGGCACGACCGCGGTGACCGTGTACTCGAGCGGTTCGCCGAGGTTCTCCAGCATTTCCGCGCGACCGACCTGGCGGCGCGCTGGGGCGGCGAGGAGTTCCTGCTCGTCCTCCCGGCGACCACGGCCCGGGAGGCCGAGGACCCGATCGACCGCCTCCGTCGCCGGGTGAGCGAGGCCGTCCACGTCGGCGAGGCCCCGCTGACGTTCACGGCGGGCATCAGCGACCTGCGGGACCCCGACGACCTCGAGGCGGCCCTGCGGCGGGCGGACAGGGCCCTGTACGCCGGCAAGGCCGCCGGGCGGGACCGGGTCGTGCTCTCGACGGCAGGCTGAGCTCCGGGCCGTGGGCAGCACGGCGCCGCCACGGCCCGCGCGACGGCGGGCGGCCGGCGATGAGCGGCCCGGAGTTGGCCCTCAGTCCTGCTTCGGCCCGACCCAGACCTGCTGGGCGTTGACGAACTCGTGGATGCCGTGGGGCCCGAGCTCGCGGCCGTAGCCCGACCGCTTCACCCCGCCACTGGGCAGGCGCGGATCGGTCTTGACGATGCCGTTGACCGAGACCTGTCCGGTCACGAGCTCGCGGGCCATGGCCTCGCCCCGTGCGGTGTCGGTCCACACGGCGGCGGCCAGGCCGTAGCGCGTGTCGTTGGCCAGCCGGAGGGCCTCGTCGGCGTCCCCGACCCGCATCACCGCGGCGACGGGCCCGAAGGTCTCCTCGCACGCCGCGGCCATGTCGGTCGTCACCCCGGTCAGCAGCGTGACCGGGTAGAAGAACCCGTCGCCCTCCGGTACCTGTCCGCCGAGCAGACACTCGGCACCGGCGTCGACGGTGCGACGCACCTGGTCGTGGAGCTCGTCGCGCAGTTCCTCCCGCGCGATCGGCCCCACATCGGTCTCCTCGTCGCGGGGGTCGCCGAGGGTGAGCGCCGCGAAACGCTCCCGCAGCAGCTCGACGAACTCGTCGTGCACGGCGTCCTCGACGATCACCCGCTTGGCGGCGATGCAGGACTGGCCGGCGTTGATGATCCGCGAGGTCGTGATGACGTCGGCGGCCGTCTCGAGGTCCGCGTCGGCGAGCACGATCGCCGGGTCGGAGCCGCCGAGCTCGAGCACGTGGGGCTTGATCTCCTCCGCCGCGATCGAGGCGACGGCGGAACCGCCGGCCTCCGACCCGGTGAAGGAGACGGCACGGATCCGTTCGTCGCGGATCGCGGCCTCGACGACCGGGATGTCGGCGAAGAGGTTGGAGAAGATGCCCTCTGGCGCTCCGACCTGGGTGAAGACGTCCGCGATCGCCTCCGCGCAGGCGGGCACGTGCGGGTCGGGCTTCATCACGCAGGTGTTGCCGGCCATCAGCGCGGGTGCCGCGAACCGGAACGCCAGCCAGAAGGGGGCGTTCCACGGCAGGATGCCCAGCACCGGACCGAGCGGCAGGTACTGCACGTAGCTCCGGGTGGCGTCGGAGCCCAGGGTCTCGGTGGCGAGATAGGCCTCGGCGTGTTCCGCGTAGTGCTCCGCGCACCAGGCCGCCTTCTGCACCTCGCCGCGGGCCTCCGTGATGGGCTTGCCCATCTCCTCGGTCATCAACGGGGCGAGCCGCTCGACGTCCTCACGCATCTTCGCGGCGACGGCGCGCAGCACCTCGGCCCGTTCGTCGAAGCTGCGCATGCGCCACTGCTCGAAGGCGGACTGGGCGCCGGCGATGACCTCCTTCGCCTGTGCCTCGGTGGCGGGTTCGATCTTGCGCAGGACCTCGCCGGTGGTGGGGTCGGTGGCCGTCAGCATGGTGGGTACTCCTGAAGAACGCGTGGTGTGGGCAGGGGATCAGCTCGTCGCCGACGCCTGCGAGCCGGCAGTGCCGTCGTCCGTACGCATCGGCGGGATCGACGGCGGGGGCGCGGTGGGGTCCGGGTGCGACACCGGCCCCTTGGTCGCCTCCTCGGGCTTGAGCGTGAAGTTCTCCTCGAGGTCGAAGAACGAGGCACAGCCGTCCTCGGTGACCCGGATGGTGTCCGAGATGCCGACGGTCTTGTCGCCGTCGACGCCCCACATGAACGGGATGATGTGCATG
>SLRZ01000195.1 GCA_007130695.1 Nitriliruptoraceae bacterium | reverse complement strand
GCCACCATCTCGGGCACCGTCACCGACGCCGCCACCGGCGACGGCCTGGCGGCCACCGTCAGCGCGAACGGCCAGTCGGATACCGCCGACAGCAACGGGGCGTACTCGATCGACGTCGAGGACGGCGAGACCTACACGGTGACCGCGACGATGAACGGTTTCGAGCCGCTGAACACCGAGGTCGAGATCGGTGCGGGCGAAGCCGCCGTCGTCAACTTCTCCCTCGTCCCCGACGTCGAGGGGAGCGCCGTGCCCGACATCGAGGAGGCCGACCCGGCCGACGGCCTCGACGAGCGTGACCGCGAGAACGAGGGCACCGTCGACGGCGTCGACGCCTGCGCGCGCATCCCGCTGTACCTCCGTGGGGACTGGTTCGGAGACATCGCGCTGGTGGCCCATCCGCTCACCGCCGAGCCCGGCGACTGGCAGCTCGAGCTGCCCGACGACCTCGTGGACCGCCTCACCGAGGAGCTGCTCGACTGGCGGCTGCTGCTCGACGGGCTGCGACACGTCGTCGGCCGGCTCGCGCGCGGGCTCGACGCCTCTCGCCACGGTGCGCGCGTGCCGGTGGTCGGCGACGTGATCGACGGCGGCGCCGGGCTCGCCGTCTCCTTCGAGTCCGCGCTGGACTCGCTCGACAAGGCGCTGGACGACCTCGAGGACGAGATCGGTGACATCACCGATCCCGGCGAGCTGTCGGCGGCGCTGGACGACCTGCTCGACGAGGCCATGCGCGACGCGTTCGGGGAGCACCTCGCCCCGTCCCTGGACGTCGACCTGTTCTGTGGCGAGGCGGACGGTCAGCCCGCCCCCTGCGACGGTGGGCACGACGTCTCGGACGTCGACGGCGGCGAGGTGACGCTGTCGATGGGGGACGGCGACGACACGACGCTCGAGGACTTCGATCTCGGGGTCCCCGGACTGCGCCTCGACGTCGACGGCAGCCTGGAAGCCGGCTACGACTGGGAGGTGGAGCTCGCCTTCGGGCTCGACCGGAGCGGCTTCTACCTGCGCACCCACGACGACGACGGTGAGGCGATCGAGCAGATCGCGGTCCGAAGCCGTGTGGCCCTGCCGGATGAGGTCAGCGGCGACCTCGCCCTCCTGCACATCGATCTCGAGCGACGGGAGGCAGATGCCCACGCGGACGAGCAGGGCGCGAGCGGCCCCATCGGCCCGCGCGGCGATGGCGAGGGCGACCCCGATCTGCAGCTGACGGCCAGCACCACCGTGCCGGCCGGCGAGGGAAGCGACGGCCGGGTGCCGCTGCACGGGTTGCTCGCAGGCGACGCCATCGTCCTCGGCCTCGAGGGCGTCGCCGACCTGCGCTACGGGATCACCACCCTGCCGTCGCTCCCGGGACTGTCGGCGCAGGAGGGCGATCCGTCCCTGCCCACGCTCCGTGGCGACCTGCTGCTCGTGTGGGGGCTGAACCTGGACTCGAGGACCGGACTCGACCTGGCCTCGGCAGCGACGCCCGAGGTCTTCGGGTTCCGCGACGTCGAGGTCGACATGGGCAGCTTCCTCGACGAGTTCCTCGGGCCGATCCTGGCGGAGGTGCGGCGTTTCACGGCCCCGTTCCAGCCGGTCATCGACACCATCAGCTCCCCGGTCCCGGGGCTGTCGGATCTCTCCGAGAGCCTGGGGATGGGCGAGATCACGCTGATCGACCTGTTCGAGGCGGTGGACGGCAACGACCTGACCTTCATCAAGCGCGTCGTCGGCCTGGTCGATCTCGCCGAGCGGCTGCCCGGCGACGCCGACGGCAGCGACGAAATCTCCCTGGGCGAGTTCGACATCGACGTCGCCGAGGTGCTGCGGGCTCCCAAGCCCGCGAGCCAGCGCGACACCCTGATCGCCGGGCTCGACGTGATCGAGCAGCAGTTCGTCGATCGATTCGGGCCGCAGGGCCTGCTCTCGACCGCCGCCGACGGAGCGGATGAGGCCAGCGACGCCGATCAGCTTCCGTTCGGCGCGGCCGGGTCGGACCACTCGGTCCACCGCGCCCGCACGGGTGGCGGGTTCAGCTTCCCGGCCTTCGCACAGCCCAGCCAGCTCTTCGGTCTGCTGATGGGGCAGGACCCCGTCCTCGCGCGCTGGGACTCCGGCGACCTCGAGGCCGGGTTCGCCTTCAGCCACAACTTCCCGCCGATCTTCATCGGGCCGGTGCCGGTGGCCTTCTCGTTGTCGGCCGCGGCCCAGATCGCGGGGCGCTTCGCGATCGGCTACGACACCTACGGCATCCGTCGCGCGGTCGAGCAGGCCCGTGGGCCTGAAGACGTGTCCGGGCATGCGGTGCTGGGCCAGGTGCCGATGCTGTTCACCGGGGTTTTCCTCGACGACCTCGACGAGAACGGGAACCAGGTCCCCGAGCTCGTCCTCTCCTCGGAGTTCGCTGCCGGCGCCGGGGCGAGCATCGGCATCATCTCCGCGGGCCTCGAGCTCGGGCTGCGCGCGCTGATCGACTTCGACCTGCGGGATCCGACCGGGACCGGGCGCATCCGCATCCAGCACATCATCGACAACTTCCACACCCCGATCTGTCTGTTCGAGGTGGGCGGGCAGCTCGACGTGTTCCTGCGGACCTTCGTCAAGATCAGCCTGGGCATCGGCTCCAAGACGTCCCGGTTCACGATCTTCGACATC
>SLRZ01000017.1 GCA_007130695.1 Nitriliruptoraceae bacterium | reverse complement strand
CCCGGGCCACAGGAAGTCAGCGAACGGGGTGCGCTCGAGCAGCTCCGGGTCCAATCCGGCCGCCGAACCCGTGGTGTCGCTGAGGAAGGCGAAGCCACCGCCGATCGCGCCCAGCCCCTGGAACGCCAGGAGCCCGGCCAGCGCCCACGTCGCGCTGGACCGTCGCTGACGGGCAGGCGCGCCTGCAGTGGTCGACTTCATGGCCGGGCCCCCGGGGATAACACACCGCGATCGCCGTCCGGTGTTCCCGCTTCGGCCGCCGTGCGGTCGCCGACCTCCGCGCCCGGACGAGACGATGCGAACAACCGGTGCCCCGCGAAGATCGTTGCGACCGCGATCACGCCGAACATCCCCACGCCCGGCCAGTCACCCGCCTCGGCGTAGTAGCCGGCCGAGTTCACCGCCGTGTATCCCAGCGCACCCAGTGCCACGCCGGCCACCAGCGATGCACGGGCCGTCCGACGCAGGACCAGCAGTCCGGCGACGATCAGGACGGCAGCGGTCAGCAGCTCCGCAGCGAGGTGGAACCAGATGTCGACCCGTGCCTCCGCGACTTCCGGCACCTGCCCGGTCGTGAGCAGCAGCGCCCAGACGGCGGCGATGCCGATCCCCACGACCAGCAGGAACCATCCGACCCTGGCCATGGTCGATCCCCTTCCGGTCCGGATTCCGTACGACGAGTCTCCGCCCGCGATGACCGACCCGACAGGGGCCAAGGACCCGGCGTTCAGTCTGGTTCGACGGTCGCCAGGGGAAGGCGCATCAACACCGGGGAAACCCACCGGAAACGGACGCCGTATCGCGCGCCTTGTTGAGTCCGGCCCGTTCGAAGAGTTGGCGGGTGCCGACGTCGGCCATGGTGAGATCGACCTGCTCGCCGCGGTTGTCCACCGGGTAGCCCTCGACGGCCGGAGCGCCCTGGCTGTGGGCGTACGCGACCGCTCCACGCAGCAGGTGGTGTGAGATGCCCTTGCCCCGGTGGCCGGGGCGGACACGGATGCACCAGACGGACCAGACCGGCAGGTCGTCGACGTGGGGGATCACCCTCGAGCGTGCGAAGGGCAGCTCCGAGCGGGGAGCCACGGCCGCCCAGCCGACGACCTCGCCGTCCGCGTCGGCCAAGACGCCCGGCCCCTGGTCGCGGCCGCAGAGCGACCGGACCTACTCGCCCCGGGCCGGGCCGACGAGGTGCTGGTTGGTCCTCGAGTCGACACGGTGGCTCAGGCACCAGCACACCGAGACGACGGATTCTTCGGTCCGAGCATGGTCGCGACGTCGTCGAAGCGCTCCCGGGTCGCCAGTGCAACCTCGATGGCCACCGCGCCTCCCTTCCTCAGCACGGACGCACCTCTTCGCGCGGTGCCGGAGTCCCATGGTCGGTGTGCGTTCGCAGCGACACGACAGGCCGCCGAGGTCGAACTCGCCGGGCGCTGAGCGCCGGACCACGCGGGCGCATCCTCATCTGCTTGGGCTGCTTCGGAGCCGCTACGGGGCAGTGCCGCGGTCGCCTACCCTCCTTCCGGCTGGAGCGAGGGGAGCAGTGTGGCGCGCGTCGAGGGGTCAGACCTCTCCCGTGGGGCCGCGATCCCGGATCTGCATCTGCGCATGCAGCGTGCGGCACGCGGCCTGGGAGATGGTGCCGACCTGCACAGCTCGCTCTCGGAGCTCCTGCACGTCATCGGTGTCGACTGTGGGATCGAACGGCTCATCGTCGCCGTCGGCGGGGAGGAGCCCCGCGTCCTCGCGGCATACCCCGGCCCGATCGCCTCCCTCGATACCCATGCACGGCTCGCGGACCTGGTGCACCGGGTGCACACGCAGTCCGACAACGTCGTGGAGCGGACGGCGTCGCCGGGCGTGGGACGTGAAGGCGTCCGGGCGCGGGTCGGCGTCCCGATGTATCGCGAGGGCCGGATCATGGCGGTGCTCGTCGGTGAGACCGCGCCACAGCGCGTGCTGGAGGAAGTGGCCGAGGTCGCCCTCGAGGCGATGGCGACCCTGCTCACCCCGCTGCTGCTCGTCCACGGGGACCTGGAGAGCGCCCGCGAGCTCGACCGGCTGCGCTCGGACTTCATCTCGCGGATCTCGCACGAACTGCGGACCCCGCTGACGATCATCACGGGCTTCGCCGGCACGCTGGGTGCGCACGAGGACACGCTCACCGCTGAGCAGCGCCACGCGATGCTGGACCGCATCGTCACCGCATCAGTGCGTCTGGAGCACCTGGTCGAGGAGGTGCTGGCCCTGGCGAGCGTCGATGCGGGCCTCGCGGATCCCAAGCCCAGGCTGCTCCCGGTGCGGGACGTGGTGGACCTCGCGGTGCACGACCGCGGTGGCGCCGACCGCGTGGAGGTCCGCGACCCCTCGTCGCTGCGCCTGCTCACCGACCCCGAGATCGCGCGGGTGGTCCTCGGGTCCCTGGTCGAGAACGCACTGCAGCACGGCGGCCGGGTCACGGTGACGGTCGAGGCGGTGGGGGACGGGGCCCGGGTCCTCGTCGAGGACGACGGCCCCGGGGTCCCCCCGGAGCTCGGCACGCGGGTCTTCGAGCGGTTCGTCCGCGGCGACGACCGGTCGCCGGGCATGGGGCTGGGCCTGGCGATCGCCCGGCGGATGGTCGCGCTGATCGGCGGCCACGTGTGGCACGAAGAGGTCCCGGTCGGCGCCCGGTTCGTCGCGCAGCTCCCCACGATGCAGCCCTCGCTCAGGGGCCGCTGAGCGCTAGTCGCCGTAGCCCTCGTGCACGTCGTCGAGGGTCAACTGCGCCGTCGCGCCGGCCGGTGACCCGGTGCGGGCCGCGGGGCCGTCGAGTTCCTCCCCGGTCAGTGCGGTCCACCACCACCGCATGCCCCGGGGCGCGTTCGTGACGCCGAGGCGTGAGAACGTCGTGTCCGTCCGTGACAGGAAGGCGGTCTCGCCGACCACCCGGTGGACCACGTCCCGCACGACCTCGTCGCGGGCGTAGTCGCTGCGCAGGGCGGAGACGACCTCCGCCTTGGCATCGAGCGCCCCGTACCTCGCCGCCGCGGGCGCGGACGACGCGGCCAGCCGCGAGCGGGCCTCACGCCACAGCAGCCGCTGACGGGCGAACCAGTCCCAGGCGTAGGCGGGCGGGCCGGACCGTGCCACGGGCGCCTCCTGGGTGGACTCACCCGACAGCCTACGGCGCGCGGCCCCGGCGGGTGTGGCCGTCTCCGCCCCGTCCGTGCGGTCCGGGCCCGTCACGGCCATCGCCGCTGACGGCCGTTTCATGCTGCGGCCTGTCCGACCGCCTGTCCGACCGCAGGTACCCGCCTCGTCCGCGCGCCCGGGGAAGCACGGAGGCCGGGCCGGCCCCCGATGTAGAGTGCGGGCACTGCGCGCCACGGTGTGCCCCGCCGGTGTCGACGACGACCCGTCACCGGGCGGACGTGATCCGTGACGCCACCGACGTGTCCGCCACCGATCATGGGCCCTGCCAATGACCAAGATCATCTACACCTACACCGACGAAGCGCCGGCACTGGCGACCGAGTCCTTCCTTCCGATCATCGAGGCCTTCGCGGGCGCCGCCGGGGTCGAGGTCGAGACGCGCGACATCTCGCTGGCCGCGCGCATCCTCGCCGCCTTTCCCGACTATCTCACCGATGATCAGCGGGTCCACGACGCGCTCGGCGAGCTCGGCGAGTTGGTGAGGCGCCCCGAGGCGAACGTCATCAAGCTGCCGAACATCAGCGCGTCGATCCCGCAACTGAAGGCGGCGATCCGCGAGCTCCAGGCCGACGGTTACGCCGTTCCGGACTACCCCGAGGAGCCGTCGACCGACGAGGAGCACCGGATCGCCGAGCGCTACGCCGGCGTGAAGGGCAGCGCGGTCAACCCGGTGCTGCGAGAGGGCAACTCGGACCGGCGGGCACCCGCCTCGGTGAAGCAGTACGCGCGCAAGTACCCGCACCGGATGGGCCAGTGGTCGTCGGACTCCAAGAGCCACGTGGCCACGATGGGGCAGGGCGACTTCCGCTCCACGGAGACCTCGGTCACCGTGGACGCCGCCGACGACGTGCGCATCGAACTGGTCGCCGACGACGGCGAGGTGACGGTGCTCAAGGAGTCGACCCCGCTGCTCGCCGGCGAGGTCATCGACGCGGCGGTGATGCGGCGCCGGGCCCTGCGCGGCTTCCTCGAGGAGCAGATGGCCGACGCGCGGGAGAAGGGGGTGCTGTTCAGCGTGCACCTGAAGGCCACGATGATGAAGGTGCAGGACCCCATCATCTTCGGCCACGCGGTCAGCACCTACTTCGCCGACGTGTTCGCCCGGCACGGCGACGCGCTCGACGAGCTCGGGGTGAGCCCCAACGACGGGATGGCCAGTCTGCTCTCGAGCATCGACTCGCTGCCCGACGACCAGCGGGCGCAGATCGAGGCCGACCTCGAGGCCGCCTACGAGACCGGCCCCGACCTCGCCCAGGTCGACTCCAGCAAGGGCATCACCAACCTGCACAACCCCAACGACATCATCATCGACGCGTCGATGCCCCCGATGATCCGTGACTCGGGGCAGATGTGGAACAAGAACGACGAGCAGCAGGACACCAAGGCCGTCATCCCCGATTCGAGCTACGCGGCCCTGTACGAGGAGACGATCCAGTTCTGCAAGCAGCACGGGGCCTTCGACCCGACCACGATGGGCACGGTGCCCAACGTGGGGCTGATGGCCAGCAAGGCCGAGGAGTACGGCTCGCACGACAAGACCTTCGAGGTGCCGACCAGCGGCACGGTGCGGGTGGTCTCGCAGGCGGGGGAGACCCTGCTCGAGCACGAGGTGGAGCCCGGCGACATCTGGCGGATGTGCCAGACCAAGGACGCCGCGATCCGCGACTGGGTCAAGCTCGCCGTCAACCGGGCCCGGGCGACCGGGATGCCGGCGGTGTTCTGGCTCGACGAGACCCGGGCGCACGACGCGGAGCTGATCTCCAAGGTGAACGACTACCTCGGTGACCACGACACCGACGGCCTGCAGCTCGAGATCATGCCGGTGGCCGAAGCCACCCGCTACACCCTCGAGCGCACCAAGGCGGGCGAGGGCACCATCTCGGTGACGGGCAACGTGCTGCGCGACTATCTCACCGACCTCTTCCCGATCCTCGAGGTCGGTACCAGCGCGAAGATGCTCTCGATCGTGCCGCTGATGAACGGTGGTGGGCTGTTCGAGACGGGTGCCGGTGGCTCGGCGCCCAAGCACGTGCAGCAGTTCGTCAAGGAGAACCACCTGCGTTGGGACTCGCTCGGCGAGTTCCTGGCGCTGACGGTGTCCTTCGAGCACCTCGCGGCGACGTTCGACAACGCGCGGGCGCAGCTGCTGGCCGACACGCTCGACCGGGCGACGGCGACGTTCCTGGAGAACGGCAAGTCGCCGTCCCGCAAGGTCGGGGAACTCGACAACCGCGGCAGCCACTTCTACCTGACCCTGTACTGGGCCCGCGAGCTCGCCGCCCAGGACGGGGACCAGGAGCTCGCCGCGGCGTTCGCGCCCCTGGCCGAGCAGCTCGGGCAGCACGAGGAGCAGATCCTCGATGACCTGATCCGGGTGCAGGGCGAGCCGGTCGATCTCGGTGGGCACTACTGGCAGGACCGTGAGGTGGCCGCACGGGCCATGCGCCCAAGCGCGACGCTCAACGAACTGCTGGCCGAGTTCAACGCCTGACGTCACGCGGCTCGTCGACGCGCCGCCCGGGTCTCTCCCGGGCGGCGCTCGTGCGTGGTGGGCCCGTGCCCGGAGGGCCGCGACTGCCCGGCTCTCCGGATTGGCGCTCTCGCAGTAGTTGTGGTTAGGCTCACCTTACTTCCGTGCGCATCGCCGGAGTTCGGGTCCGTCCGGGCCGACACACCACACAGGAGACCGAGAACGTGCTGAACCAATCCCGCCTCCGCACCCGTTGGGTGGCGATGCTCGCTGTCGTGGCGCTGGTGGCCACGGCCTGCGGCGACGGCGACGACGAGGACGCCACCGACGCCGGGACGCAGCAGGACGCGCCCGAGAGTGACGAACCCGAGGACCTGGGCCCGCTCACCGTGTACTCGGGCCGCAACGAGGAGCTCGTGGGCGAGGTCTTCGACGACTTCACGGAAGAGACCGGCATCGAGGTCGAGGTCCGCTACGGCGACACGGCCGAACTCGCCTCCACGATCCTCAACGAGGGTGACGCCACCCCGGCGGACGTCTACTTCGGCCAGGATGCCGGCGCGCTGGGCGCTCTGGAGGCCGAGGAGCGCTTCGCCGAGCTGCCACAGGACGTGCTCGACCTGGTCGACCCCAACTTCCGGTCTCCGGACGGGCACTGGATCGGCACCACCGGCCGGGTCCGGGTCATCGCCTACAACACCGACGCACTGGACGAGGACGAGGTGCCCGACTCCGTCCTGGACCTCACCGACCCGGAGTGGGAGGGACGCATCGGCTGGGCCCCCACCAACGGTTCGTTCCAGTCGTTCGTCACCGCGCTGCGCCTGAGCGAGGGTGAGGACGCCGCCCGCGAGTGGCTCGAGGGGATCATCGACAACGACCCGGCAGAGTTCGAGAACAACACCGGCGTCGTCGAGGGTCTGGGTCGCGGCGAGGTCGAGGTGGGCCTGGTCAACCACTACTACCTGGCGAGGTTCACTGCCGAGGACCCCGACTTCCCCGTCGACAACAAGTACCTGCCCGGCGACATCGGCGGACTGGTCAACGTCGCCGGCATCGGCATCGTCGAGGGCACCGAGCACCGGGAAGCCGCAGAGGAACTCGTGCGCTTCCTGCTCTCCGAGGACATCCAGACCTACTTCGGACAGGTCACCAACGAACTGGAGTTTCCGCTGCGCGACGGCGTCGACGCGCCTGAACTGCCGAGCCTCGAGGAACTCGACGCACCCGAGGTCGATCTCTCGCGGCTCGAGGATCTGCAGGGGACCCTGGAGCTGCTCCAGGAGGTCGGTGCGCTGTCGTAGCCCACGAGCGTGCGCGAAGGCCCACCCGGCGTGAGCCGCACGAACGGGCCTTCGAGCACGCGGGCGCTACCGTCCGCGACCCATGAGCTCCGCGCTTCCCCACTCGCTCGGTGACCCCGCCGGCGACCCGACGGCCCCCGTCCCGCCACGGCGACGGGGGCCCCGTCGTGCCGAGCGGATCCACCCCCTGGTCTGGGGTCCGGCGGTCCTGGTCGCGGTGGTCATGCTGCTGCCGGCGGTCTACCTCGTGGTCCAGGCCTCGGAGCTGACCTTCGGCGAGATCCTCGAGGTCGTCCGCAACCCCCAGACGCTCGCGCTGGCGGGGCGCACGCTGTGGCTGGCCACCACCGTGACGGGTGCCTGCCTGCTGATCGCCGTCCCCGTCGCCTGGCTGACGGTGAGAAGCGACCTGCCGGCCCGCCGGTTCTTCGCCGTGGCAACGGCCCTGCCGCTGGTCGTGCCGAGCTACGTCGGGGCGTTCGCGCTGATCGCCGGCCTCGCCCCCGGTGGTCTCGTCGAGACGTGGACCGGGGTGCGCCCGCCCTCGCCGTACGGCTTCGCCGGCGCCTTCGCCGCGCTGACCCTGTTCAGCTATCCCTACGTCCTGTTGACGGTGCAGGCGACGCTGCGCGGTGTCGACCCGGCGCTCGAGGAGGCCAGCCGCAGCCTGGGCCGGGGGCCCGTGATGACCTTCCTGCGGGTGACGCTGCCGCAGTTGCGCCCGTCCGCGGCCGCCGGGGGGCTGCTGGTCGCGCTGTACGTGCTCAGCGACTTCGGCGCGGTCTCGATGCTGCGTTACTCGACCTTCACCCGGGCGATCTACATCCAGTACCGCGCGGCGTTCGACCGGGCCCCCGCGGCGGTGCTCGGGCTCATGCTGGTCACGCTCACCGTGGTGGTCCTGGTGCTCGAGGCCCGGGCCGCACGTGACCGAGGTGGACAGTTCCGCATGCGTGGCAGCCAGCGGACCGCCCCCGTCGTGCCGCTCGGGCGGTGGCGCTGGCCGGCGGCCGTCCTGTGCAGCCTCCTGCTGGTGGTCGCGCTCGCCCTGCCGCTGTTCGTCATGTCCTACTGGCTCGTGCGTGGCCTCGGGGCAGGGGAGCCACTCGTGCTGGCCGTCGGCGCCGCCGGCCGCAGCCTGCAGGCCTCGGCCGCCGGTGCCGCCGTGGCCGTGGCGGTGGCCATGCCCGTCGCGATCTGGGCCGCGAGGAGCCGCTCGTGGGCCGCCCGACTCGCGGACCGGGCCAGCTTCACCGGCTACGCGCTGCCCGGAATCGTGGTCGCGCTCGCGCTGGTCTACCTCGGGATCCGTGCCGTGCCGTGGATGTACCAGACCCTGGCCATGCTCGTGTTCGCCTACGTGGTCCTCTTCGTTCCGCAGGCGATCGGGGCGATCCGCTCTTCGCTGCAGCAGGTGAGCCCGACCGTCGACCAGGCGGCCCGCACGCTCGGCAGTACGCCGTTGCAGGTGGTGCGCCGGATCCTGCTTCCGCTCGGTCGCCGGGGCGCGATCGCGGGCGGGGGGCTGGTCTTCCTGACCGCGATGAAGGAGCTGCCGGCCACCCTGCTGCTCGCACCCACCGGCTTCGACACGTTAGCGGTCCGGGTGTGGTCGGCGACCAACGAGGCCTTCTTCGCGCGGGCCGCGGCACCCGCGCTGCTGCTGATCGCGCTCGGCTCTCTACCGCTGGCGATCGCGATGGTCCGCGAGCGCCGCAACTGACGAGGCGTTCCGGCGCAAGTGGATGGGCGGAGCCGGGCGCTCAGGCGCTCAATTCGAGCTGGGCACCGTCGCCGGCGGGCGCCTCCTCGAGGTCGTCGGACCGTGGCCCGTGGTCGGGGAAAGCCACGACCGGGCCGTCGACGTCGAGACCCACCCGCTGGCCGCGTTCGAGATCCAGACGCGGACCGCGACGTGCCCGCAGGAGCCGCCCGTCGTCCATGCGCAGGTTCACCAGTTGATCGTGGCCGAAGTAGGCGATGCCGACGACCGTGGCGCCCCCCTGGTCGTCGTGGCGGACGCGCAGCGCCTCCGGGCGGACCACGACCGCGACGTTGCCGGTCGTCACGGCCTCGGTGGTGGGCAGGCGGCCCACCGGGGTGTCCACGAGGTACCGGCCGGCACGGGTGCCCGGCAGCACGTCGGCCTCACCGACGAACTCGGCGACGAACCGGCTGGCGGGGGAGGTGTACAGCGTCTGGGGGTCGGCGATCTGGTGGACCCGGCCGGCGTCCATCACCGCGACCTGGTCGGCCAGCGACAGGGCCTCCTCCTGGTCGTGGGTGACGAACAGGGCGGTGGTCTCGGCCTCGCGCAGGATGCGGCGGACGTCCTCTCGCACCGTGTTGCGCAGGCTGGCGTCGAGGTTGGAGAACGGCTCGTCGAGCAGGACGATCGCCGGGCTGGGGGCCAGAGCACGCGCGAGAGCGACCCGTTGCTGCTGGCCGCCGGAGAGTTCCGTGGGCAACCGGTGGCCGAGGTCACCGAGGCCCACCAGGTCGAGGACCTCGGCGATCCGCGCCCGGCGGGCGCCCCGTGGGCGCCGTGGCAGGCCGTAGCCGACGTTGCGGGCGACGCTCAGGTGCGGGAACAGCGCGTAGTCCTGGAAGACCATGCCCACGTCGCGCCGTTCGGGCGGCAGTGCGACGCCCGGGGCGGTCACCAGACGGTCGTGGATCCGGATGGTGCCGCTGTCGGGGCTGAGCAGGCCGGCGATCATCCGCAGGACCGTGGTCTTGCCGCACCCCGAGGGACCGAGCAGGGCGGTCAGGCTGCCCGTGGGCACCGTGAGGTCGACGCCGTCGACCGCGAGCGTCGTGGAGAACGTGCGGCGCAGCTCGTGACAGACGAGCGCGGCGTCGGACTGGGGCACGTCGTTCCTCGCGGCGGTGGGGGCAGCTCGCGCGGGTGGGGTGCCGGCCGGGGGTGGTCGTCCGGGCCGACCGGTTCTGCCCGCTGCACAGGTAAGGCTACCCTTCATGTGGCCCGGACAGCCAGCCCGCCGGGATCACCGCGACCCGTAGGACCACGTGTGCGCCCCGACGCGAACGTCGTCACCGAGATTCTCGAGATCCTGCTCGACCGTCGTGAGCGGGGTGAGGCGGCGACGCGTGAGGGACTCCGGACGGGCCTACCGGTCGAGGCCGGCGCCACGGACCTCGCGGTCGACCATCTGGTCGGGGCGGGGGAACTCACCGAGACCGCCGACGGTCTCTGGCTCACCGAGACCGGCCTGGACCGCGCGGTGGAGGCCGTCCGTCGTCACCGCCTCACCGAGCGGCTGCTGGCGGACGTCATCGGCCTGGACTGGTGGAAGGTGCACCACGAGGCCGAACGCTGGGAGGGCGTGATCTCCGACGAGGTCGAGAAGCGCCTCGTCGAACTGCTCGGGGACCCCGGGACCTGCCCGCACGGCAACCCGATCCCGGGCTCCGCGAACCGCCCGGAACATCCCGACGCGGTGCGGCTCGACCGCGCGCCGGTCGGCCCCGTCCACGTCGTGCGCATCACCGAGGAGCTCGAGTCCGACGACGGCGCGTTGCGGCTCCTCGAACGGTGCGGCTTCCTGCCGGG
>SLRZ01000044.1 GCA_007130695.1 Nitriliruptoraceae bacterium | reverse complement strand
CTCCCCCCGACCTCGATGAGGAGTTCTCCCTCGTGTTCGACCTCGATGACGTACTCGACCGCTTCAACGACGTGCTCGGACGCCACTCGTGCCGTCCCAGCGTCGGCCAGCGTCTGGCGTGGCTCGCCGGCGGCATCCCCCTGGGTGCCGCCGCGGCCTACCTCACCGACCCCGACCGCGGGCGTGAGCGCCGCCGTGAGCTCCAGCAGCGCGGCGCGGAGCTCGCCGCCCAGGCGGCCGAGCTGGTGCCCTCCAGCACCGACCCGGCCGTCAGCGGCGCCGCCGGCGAGCTCACCCCCGACCTCAAGGACCCCAGCGACGCCGTGCTGATCGAGCGGGTGCGCTCCGACGCGATCGGTCACAGCACCGCGCGCAACTCGGCGATCACCACGACCGTCGAGGGTGGCGTGGTCACTCTGCGTGGGCAGGTCGACGAGCGTTCCCAGCGCGAGGACCTGCTCGGCCGTATCCGGGAGATCGAGGGCGTCGAGGACATCGTCGACCTCACGCACCTGCCCGACGAGCCGGCGCCGACGCGCAGCTGATCCGGCGGAAGAACCTCCCGTCCGAGGCCGCCGAGTCCGGCGTCACGCCCCCACGTGACCCCGGCCGGCGGCCTCCGCTTCTGCCAGGCGGGCGAGCCGCGCCAGGCTGCGGGCGAAGACGAGGGCCAGCACCGGCCGCACGAACCTCGACGCGCCCCACTCCCCGAGCGCGCCCAGAGGCGGGTCGATCTCCTCCCACCAGGTGATCCGGGTCCGCTCGGGTGCGAGTTCGTCGAGGACGAAGGCACCGTCACCGGTGATGACCCGACCGAGGTGGGTGACCTCGAGCAGTCGTGGCTCCTCCCACCGCGTGACCCGCATGACGTCCTCGACGGTCACCCCCAGCAGATTCGTGGGACACCGCAGGGTGACGCCCACGCCCGTGCGCTGGGGCGTGAGGATCTCCACGTCCTTCGCGTCCAGCATCCAGTCGGGCTGCTGCTCCCACCGGGTCAGCACCCGCCAGAGCACCGCCCTCGGTGCCGCGACCTCCCGGTCGATCTCGAGTCGCATTCCGCCTCCTGGGTCTGCCCGGCCCCGCGGCCGGCCGCCGGGGGACAACGCTAGGCTCTCGCCGCGAGGGGCCCGGGCCACGTGCCGGCGCCACCATTCTCTCCCCACCACCGACCTCGACCACGCACCGCGACGGCAGGTTCCGCTCGCTGGTCGCCGACGAGAGGACCGAACAGTGTTCGCCGACATCGACGGCAACACCATGCACTATGTCAGCTACGGCGAGGGACCGCCGGTCGTGTTCGTCCACGGCCTGGGCGGCTCCGCCAACGTCTGGCACGGCGTGATGCAGGCCATGAAGCAGCACCACCACTGTGTCGCCCTCGACCTGCGCGGCCACGGCCGCAGCCAGGGGCGCGGCAAGTTCTCCATCGAGGGCTGGTCCAAGGACGTGCTGCGGCTCATCCGCCACCTCGAGCTGCCCTCGGTCACCCTCGTCGGCCACTCGCTGGGCACGCTGGTCGCCCAGCACCTGGCCCAGACCAGCCCGGAGTCGTGCGACCAGCTGGTGCTGTGCGGCGGCATCTCCTACTTCCAGCCGCCCACCAACGACGCCTACCGCGAACGCGCCGACCTGGTCGAGCGCGAGGGTCTCGACCCGCTGGTCGAGCCGTGGCTGGACGGGGCGGTCTCGCCCCAGTCCCACGCCACCGCCGCCGGCGCGGTCGGCCTGCTGCGTGAGCTCTTCCTGCGCAACGAGCCGGCGAACTACGCCAAGTCGTGCCGGGCCCTGGCGGAGGCACCCCGCATCCGCCGCGACGAGATCGGCCAGCCCACGCTGATCGTCACCGGGGCGCACGACCGTTCCACGCCGCTGGCGATGGCCGAGGAACTGAAGTCGACGATCCCCGTGAGTCGGGTGAAGGTCCTGCCCGACGTCGGCCACTGGCTGCCGGTGGAGGCACCGGGCGCGCTGGCGGCGGGGATCCTCGAGTTCCTGAGCTGACCAGGCGTGCGACGCCTGCACCCGGACGCCGCCGATCTCGAGCTCGCAGCGCTCTACGCGGGTCTGACCCTGCCGGACCGTGGCCCGTCGCGGCCGTGGTGGGTCGCGATGTGCATGGTCTCCTCCGTCGACGGTGCCGCGAGCACCGACGGGGTCTCGGGCGGACTGGGCGGCGAGGCCGACCGCCTGGCGCTCTCGCGGCTGCGCAGCGCGGGAGACGTGGTCCTGGTCGGTGCGGCCACGGTGCGCCAGGAGGGCTACGGCCCGCTGGTGGGCTCCGCAGAGCGCCGGGCCGACCGGCGCGCGCGTGGGCTCGCCGAGGTGCCGCGCCTGGCGATCGTGACCGCCTCGGGCGAACTGGACCCCACCTCGGCGCCGTTCACCCATCCGCAGCAGCGGCCCCTGGTACTGACCACGCGGCCGGCAGCCGACCGGGTCCGCGACCGGCTCGGTGACGTCGCCGACGTCGTGGCGGCCGGCGAGGAGCAGGTCGAGCCCACGACGGCGCTGGCCCATCTGGCCCGGCTGGGCCTGTCGAGGATCGTGTGCGAGGGCGGCCCGAGACTGAACAGCCAACTGCTGGGGGCCGGGCTCGTCGACGAGGTCTTCCTGACCGTCGGTCCGCTCACCGTCGCCGGCGGGGCGCCGCGGATCGCCCAGGGGGGCACGGAACGCCCGGGCCCCCTGCGCCTCGAGTCGGTGTTCGAGCACGACGGCGACCTGCTGCTGCGCTACCGGGAGCCCGGTACGCCGCCCGTGGCGCGCTGAGCGACCCGCCCGGCAGCTGACCGGTGAGGCGACGGTCAGCTCGAGGGCACGTACCACTTCAGGGTCGGGTCGTCGGTGGTGTAGGGCGGGAACGGCCGGCTGCCCTCGATGACCTCACTGACCGCGAGGAACCGGGCGGTCTCGTCGACGTCGTGGACCCGCAGGAACCCGGGGAATGCACGCACCGCGGCCACGGTCGCGAGCGTCTCGGGCAACCGGTCGGGCGGCTTGGCCCCGGTGATGATGCCGGTGAAGTACTTGCGCGACACGCCGGAGAGGAACGCCAGGCCGAGCTCCGCGAAGCGGGGGTAGGCGCGGATCGTCTCCACGGTGTGGTGGGGGCGCTTGTCGTAGTCGTAGCCGGGGTCGAGTACCACCTGCTCCCGGGGCAGACCGTGCTCGACGGCGAGCGCGATCCGCTCCCGGAAGAGCTGCTCGACGTCGGCGACCACGTCGTCGTACTCGGGGAAGCGCTCCTCGCGGTGACCGATGCGCGTGTGCAGGATCACCAGGGCGGCCCCGTGGTGCGCGCAGTCCTCGGCGATGCGGACGTCGGCGAGACCCGAGACGTCGTTGACCATCGCCGCGCCGGCCTGCAGCGAGGCCCGGGCGACCTCGTGGAACGGCGTGTCGACGGACACCGGCACACCCCGGGCGACGAGGTGCTCGACGAGGGGGATCCCCGACTCCAGTTGCTGCCCGATGGGCCGCGGGGCACCGTGGGTGACCCCCGAGTCGAACCCGACGTCGATGATCCCCGCGCCCGCCTCGACCATCGCCTGGGCCCGGTCGATCTGCGCCTCGAGCGAGTCGAGCCGTTCGGCGTCCGAGAACGAGCCCGCGTTGGTGTTGACGATGCCCATCAGCACGGGCCGGCCCGCACCCAGTTCGAAGTGGTGCGCGCCGGCCGTCAGCTGGATCGTGGTCACGTGGGCTCCGCAGGGATCGAGTCCGCCCACCGCGAGCGGGCCGACAGCGTAATCCCTCGACTCCTCGGGGCCTTCAGCCGCCCAGGCCGGCGTGCTCCACCGTCGCGCCGAGGCACAGGTCCTCGACGTAGCCGAGGCCGCCTTCCATGGCGATCTCACGGGCCTGCGGCGAGCGGATGCCCTCCTGGAGCCAGACGGTCTTCGCGCCGGCGCCCACGGCCTCCCTGGCGATGTCGGGGGCGTGTTCGGGCCGCCGGAAGACGTCGACGATGTCGATCTCGCCGTCGACCTCCTCGAGCGAGCCCACCGCCGGCACGCCGTGGACCTCGTCCACGGACGGGTTCACCGGCACGACGTCGTAGCCCGCGCGCAGGAGGACGCCCATGACCCGGTTGCTGTCCCGGGAGGTGTCGTCCGAGGCACCCACCACGGCGATACGGCGTGCGCCCTCGAGCAGTTCGTTCATCGGGTCCGCCATGTGGCTGTCTCCTCGTGACCTCGGGTGGGAACGTGTCCAGACCGTAGGGCGCGGTCGCCTCGGCGCCACGGCCGTCCGCACGAGGTCCCGCCTCTGGGCTACGGTCGTGGGCCCCGTCGGAGATCGAGGAGCGGTCATGGCTCGTGTCGGCATGCCCCGCAAATGGGTGTTCGTGTGCATCAACGAGCGTCCGGACGAACACCCCCGGCCGTCCTGCATCCAGCGGGGATCGGCGGGACTGTTCGAGGAACTGCGCGAGGAGACCGGGCGGCAGGGCCTCGTCGACGTCAAGGTGGTGGCCTCCGGGTGCCTCGAGCCGTGCATGGTCGGACCCAGCATCTACGTCGCCCCCGACGACGTCTGGTACGGCGGGGTCACCATCGAGGACGTCCCGCGGCTGGTCTCCGAGCACCTCGCCGACGACCGGCCGGTCGAATTCCTGCGCATCGGTCGGGAGGAGTTCGAGCTCTCGCCCCTGCAGGGGCGCAGCGACCTCCCCCCCGGCGAGATCCCGCCGGCCTGACGACGGCCCCTCCCCCTGCCGGATGCCCCGCCGCCGACGGGGGCCGTTCGACCGGGAACGGGTCCCGGTGCCCCCGTCGGGACCGGGTGGACGGGTCGGGCCCGACCGGGGTGCGCGGTCCGCTGGTTCCCTTGGCTCGACGGCGCGGGTTCGCCCGTGCCGGGGCCGAGTTCGCGTGCCCGCTCTCGCACCCGCGCTCCACGAAGGAGCCCGCCGATGTCCTCCCGCCAGCTTCCCGTCCTCGGCTACGACCACGTCGAACTGTGGGTCGGGAACGCCAAGCAGGCCGCCCATTACTACCGCAGCGCCTTCGGCTTCCAACTGGTCGCCTACGCCGGCCCGGAGACGGGCATGACCGACCGGGCCTCCTACGTGCTCGAGCAGGCCGACATCCGCCTGGTGGTCACCGCCGGGCTGCACGCCGACAGCGAGATCGTCGCACACCACGCCCGGCACGGTGACGGGGTGCGCGACGTCGCGTTCCGCGTGCCCGACGCCGCCGAGGCGCTCGACCTCGCCGTGCGCCGTGGGGCCGAGATGGTGCGTGAACCTCGGGTGCTGGCCGACGGCCACGGGAAGGTCACCGTGGCCACGATCGCCGCACACGGCGACACCGTGCACTCGCTGGTGGAACGCGAGGACTACCCCGGGGCCCACCTGCCGGGCTACCGCGACTGCGACGACGACCCCGTGCCCCCACCGGTGGGGCTGCGCTCGATCGACCATGTGGTCAGCAACGTCCACCTCGGCGACATGGAGCCCTGGACGGCCTTCTACGAGCGCGTACTCGGGTTCTCGCAGTTGCGTCACTTCTCCGACGAGGACATCGCCACGGCCGACACCTCGCTGTCGTCGAAGGTGGTCGCTGACGACGTGGGTCGGGTGAAGCTGCCGATCAACGAACCCGGTCAGGGCGCCAAGCGCTCCCAGATCGAGGAGTTCCTCGACGCCTACCGCGGACCGGGCGTCCAGCACCTCGCACTCGAGACCCCCGACATCATCTCGACGGTGCGCACGATGCGGGCACGGGGCGTGGCGTTCCTCGACGTGCCGGCCGAGTACTACGAACAGGCGCGCGAACGGGTCGGCGAGGTCGGCGAGTCCTGGAACGATCTCGCCGAACTCGGGATCCTCGTGGACCGCGACGAGGAGGGCTACCTCCTGCAGGTGTTCACCGAGCCCGTCCAGGACCGGCCCACGCTGTTCTACGAGATCATCCAGCGTCACGGGGCGACAGGGTTCGGACTGGGCAACTTCCGTGCGCTGTTCGAGGCCATCGAGCGGGCCCAGCACCGTCGCGGCAACCTCTAGGCTCGAGGACCCGCGGGTCCGGTCCCCGGCGCCACCGACGGACCCGGACGAACCCGGCGGGCCACCGGACCGGTGTAGCCTCGGCGCGGCCGACCGGGGTGTTCGCGGGATCGGCGAGGCGACGAGGAGACGACGCTCGTGCAGCGACGCTCGTGGGACGACTACTTCCTGGAGCTTGCCCGGACCGCGGCGACGCGCGCGACGTGTTCCCGGCGGCACCACGGGGCCGTGATCGTCCAGCAACGACGGATCGTCTCGACGGGGTACAACGGCGGGCCGTCCGGCTACCCCCACTGTGACGAGGGGGCCTGCCCACGCGCCGTCTCCGACGCTCCGCAGGGGCACGACTACGAGACCTGCATCGCGATCCACGCCGAGGCCAACGCGCTGCTGTTCTCCTCGCCGCTCGAGCGTGCGGGCGCGTCGCTGTACTGCACCGGTGCCCCCTGCTTCGGCTGCGCGAAGCTGATCGCCAACAGCGGGATCGGCGAGGTGGTCGCCGCGGGGGGCCGCTACGCCGGTTGGGACGAGGTGCGCGACTTCCTGCGTGACTGCGGGGTCCGGGTGCGCCTCCTCGACGGCCTCGAGGGCATGCCCTCGCTGGAGCTGTCCTCGTAGGGCCGGACCCCACGCGGGTCGGCCCCACCGGCGCGGACCGTTCGATTCCGGCGGGAAAAAGGCGACGCCCCCCGGGGGAGAGTCCGGGGGGCGTCTGCGGGCTCGGGCTGGTCTCATCAGGTCCGGGATGCGCTGTATGGGAGAGCAAGCATCCGGGCGGTGGGAGCCGCCGGGGGGAGAGAGGGAGCTGGACCTGAAATCCACCCGAGCATGCGCGGGAGCTAATGGGAGAGGGAGAGCCTCCCGCGCAGATTTTGAAGTTGTGTGTCTCGCGCCGTTCGCGGTGACCGGTGAGAACCCATCCGGTCGGAATTCGCGGGAGCGGCGCCGCGGGAGGAGGTTTGGACTCTTGTCGTGCGGTCCAACCGCTGCTTCCCTGCGGACAACACGTACAGTACGGGATGTTTGGACCGCTTGCAAACAAAAGCACCCCGATATTGGATAGGTATTGGACGATCCAATTCATGAGAGTGGCGAGCGCCTCGCCGACCTCCTCGACCTGAGCGGGGACGGGCCCCTCTACCGGCGGATCTCGGACGCGTTGCGTCGCGCCGTCGATCGCGGCGAGATCACCCTGGGCACCGTGCTGCCCCCCGAACGCACCCTGGCGGCCGAACTGTCGGTCAGCCGGGCCACGGTCGTGAACGCCTACGAACGGCTCAAGGCCGACGGCTGGCTCGAGAGCCTCCAGGGCAGCGGCACCTGGGTGCGCCGACCGGACCCTGAGGGCGAGGTCACCGACGCCGTCTCCACCTCGCGGCTGTTCATCAGCGAGCAGGCCCAGACCCCCGCCCCGCCACCGGTCCGGGCGGACGACGACATCGTGGACCTCTCCGTGGCCGCGGTCATGGGCTCACCGACGGTCGTGGAGGCACTGGGGTCACTCACCCCCGCCGACGCGGCGGCCCTGACGGCCCAGCACGGCTACGCGCCCGCAGGCCTGCGCGAACTGCGCGACACGGTCGCGGAACGGATGACCGGTCAGGGGCTACCGACCAGCGACGATCAGGTCCTGATCACCACCGGAGCGCAACAGGCGATCTGGGTGCTGGCCCGCCAGCAACTGCAACCCGGCGACACCGTGCTGGTCGAGAGCCCGACCTTCCCGGGCGCGCTGGATGCCTTCCGGGCGCTCGGGGCCCGACTGATCCCGGTGCCCATGGACGAGCACGGCGCCCGCACGGAACTGCTCGAGGACCTCGTGGAGCGCCTCGGGCCCCGCATGCTCTACCTCACGCCCCACTTCCAGAGCCCCACGGGCACCGTGCTGCCCCTCGAACGCCGGCGGCAGGTCGCCGAGCTCGCGCAGCGCACCCGCCTCGCCGTCATCGAGGACACCACGCTGTCCGAGCTCGGCCTCGACGAGGGCCCGGTGCCCCCGCCGATCGCCTCGCTGGCACCCGAGGCGCCGATCCACACCGTCGGGTCGTGCTCGAAACTGTTCTGGGCGGGCCTGCGCATCGGCTGGGTCCGGGTGCCCGAGGGCGCCGTGCTGCGCACCCTGGCCAGCAAGACGGTCACCGACTTCGGCTCGTCACTGCTCGCACAGGTGCTGGCACTGCGGCTGCTCGAGCACGCCGAGCAGGTCGTCGAGGAACGCCGTACGGAACTGCTCCCCCGCCGCGACCTGCTGTGCCGCCTGCTCGGCGAGCACCTGCCGGAGTGGCGCTGGCGCCGTCCCACCGGCGGCCTCTCGCTGTGGGTCGAGCTACCCGACGGCAACGCCGACGAGTTCGCCGAGATCGCCGCCCGTCACGGGGTCGCGGTCGTGCCCGGCCCCGCCCTGTCGGTCGACGAGGGCAACCGCCGCGGCCTGCGGGTCGTCTACGCGCGCCCCGAGGACGCCATCGTCGAAGGCGTGCGGCGCCTGACCACCGCCTGGCACGCCTACGCCCCCTCCGGGATCCGACCCGTCTCCCGCCTGCTGGTCTGACCTCCCCCGGCTACAGGCGCCCCTCGAGGACGTAGATCACCACCCCGGCCAGCACGAGGAACAGGGCCAGCCACCCCCCGGCGCGTAGGGACACCAGGACCTGCGAGGCCAGCCCGGTCGCCGTCGGCAGCGCCTGGAGCTCCCGCCCGCACCCGCACACCCCGGCCTCGAAGTGGATCGTGTGCCGCTGATCGCACACATAGCGGGGTCGGTGCAGGAGGTCGTAGCCGCACCGGCACCGCCGCTGGCCGCGCGCCGGGCGGCGACGGCACGCGGGGCACTGCCGGGCCCGCAGCCGGTCCACGACCACGAACGCCGCCGCCAGCCCGAGCAGGCCGCCGTAGACCACCGAGGCCCCGACCACCTCGCCGGCGCCGGCCGCCCCCGTGACCGCGGCGACCGGGGCGAGGACCAGGACCGCCAGGACCACGGGCCCGACGGCGGCGGCGGCGACCCACCGCCGCTCCCGGCCGGTCAGACGGTCGGCGTGCCGCGAGGCCCCAGAGGCCTCCTCGTGCTCGCTCACCACACCTCGGCATCGTCGTCGGCGTCCGGGTCGCGGCAGGGTACGACCGGGCGGGGCGGCCGCCGTCGACACCGCCGGTGGCGCGACACGCCGTCACCGCGGAGGTCGTACGCGCCGGCGGCCGCAATAGGCTCGCCGGCGGGAGTTGACCAAGGAGGACCCCGTGGAGATCCGCCGCGAGACGTCGGAGCAGGGCGTGCTGACCCTCACGATGGACGACGGAAACAAGAACGCGCTGACGCCCGAGGCGTTCGAGGAACTCATCGCCGCCCTCGACGAGGAGGTCGATGCGAAGGCCGTGGTGCTGGCCGGGCGTCCGGGGATCCTCACGGCGGGACTCGACCTGAAGTGGCTGTCGGCCCACGGGGTCGAGGGTCTGTACGTGATCCTGCCGGCGTTCGGACGTGCCGCCATGCGGCTGTGGACCGACCCGAGGCCCACGGTGTGCGCCGCCACCGGCCACGCCATCGCCGGCGGCACGATCCTGGCCATGGCCTGCGACCACGCGGTGGCCGCGGCCGGCCACTGGTGGGGGCTGACGGAGACCCAGATCGACTTCCAGATCCCCGACTTCGCCCTCGCGCTCGCCCGGCACAACCTGCCCGCGAACCGGTTGGAGGACCTGCTGCTGCCCGGGGAGCGGCTCGACGCCGCCGACGCGGTGGAGGCCGGCTTCGCCGACGAGATCGCCACGCCGGACCAGGTGCTCGCACGTGCCCAGGAGCGGGCCGCCGTGCTGGCCGAACTCCCCGCGCGGGCCTACGCCGGCACCAAGCACCGGCTGCGCGGCGCCGACGCCGAAGCCGTGCTCGCGGGGCTCGAGGCCGACATCGATCTGCTGGCCGGCGGACGACGGGGCTGACGGCGACCCGCCCCCGCCCACGGCATCCCCGCGGGGCGCGCCTGCCGCGCCCCGCGGCGGAGGTTGGGTCGCACGGCCCGTGGGCCCCTACGCTCCCGGGGCATTCTCAACGCAAGGGAGCGGTGTCGTGGGCGACGTGCACTGGCGGGAGCTGTACCGGGAGGTCGTCGACACGGGGTTGTGCACCGGGTGTGCCGCCTGTGTGATGGCCTGTCCGCGGGACGTGCTGGGCTACACCGACGACTTCTTCCCCACCCAGATCGGGGAGGGGATGGCCACCGACCAGTGCGTCATCGGTGACCGTGGGTGTGACATCTGCACCCGCGCCTGCCCGCGGTTCCGCGACTGGGAGTCGGAGCTCGACCAGGCGCTGTTCGGGCGTGAACGCCAGCCCGACGAGGTCTACGGCATCGCCCGCTCGGTGCTGCTGACCCGCGCGACCGACGAGACGGTCAAGGACATGGGCCAGGACGGCGGGCTGGTCTCGGCCCTGCTCATCTGGGGGCTGGAGACCGGCCGGATCGACGGCGCGCTGACCTCGAAGATCGTCAGCGACCGCGGTCCCTTCGACGCCGCCCCGACCGTGGTCACCGACCGCGAAGGGGTGCTGGCCACCGCCGGCAGCCGCTACACCTACTCCGCCAACCCG
>SLRZ01000267.1 GCA_007130695.1 Nitriliruptoraceae bacterium | reverse complement strand
GTCAGGTCCGGGCTGGCTCGCGCTCGGTCAGGCGCACGACCCCGGCCTCGTCGGCGACGTGGTCGGTGCGTGCCTCTCGGGCCGCCTCGGCGTCGGCGAGCGCGCGCTCGAGTTCGGCGACCCGGGCACGCAGGGCCCGAACCTCGTCGAGCAGCCGCAGGCTGCCGGGGGTGGCGTGCGTACCCAGCAGAGCCTTGCCCATCAACCCGTCCTCCTGGCCCTGAGCGGGCCGTCCGCCGCCATGGGCGGTCCTGTTCGAGCGAAGTGCCCGCACGCGCGACGATTCCGGGAGGCATCCCGGCGCGCAGCGTGCGATGTCCGGCCAGTCTACCCCAGGGCTGACGTGCCCGTCCACCGTGAACCGGCCCCTACCGGCGGACCTCGAAGGCCTCGAACCCCTGCGGTTCGACGTTCTCGGCCTCGATGTCATCGACCTCACCGGCCGGCGGCCCACCGGTCAGGATCCAGGCCTCGAGGGCCTCGACCGCGTCGGGCGGCCCCTCGAGATGGGCCTCGACCGCCCCGTCGTCGCGGTTACGCACCCACCCCGCGACGCCGTGCCGTCGCGCGGTCTGCCGGGTCGCGGACCGGAAGTTGACCCCCTGCACCTGACCGTGGACGACCACACGTCGAGCCGTCATCGTCGTGCACTCCTCACCCTGCGCGTGCCCGCCGCACCTACTCGCGGCGGCTAGATCATGCACCGCTCGCAATGATAGGTGTAGATGCCCTTCTTGATGCGGGTGCGCACGATCGGACGTCGGCACCGGATGCAGGGTTCACCGGTCCGGCCGTAGACGCGCAGGTGCTCGGCGACCCCACCCTCGTCGTCGACCGCGGTCTCGGCCTCGGTGTCGTCGAGGCTCGAGCCGCGCTGCTTGATGGCGGTGTGGATGATCTCCTGCATGGCCCGGTACAGCCGACGCACCTCCTGGGTGGACAGCGAGTCGGCCGGCCGGTCGTGGCGCAGCCCGGACTCCCACAGGATCTCGTCGCTGTAGACCGGCCCGATCCCGAGGATGAACTCCGGGTCGGTGAGCACCAGCTTCAGCTGCTTGCCCGAGGAGTGCAGGAACCGACCGAATTCCATCCAGGTGGGGTTGTCGTCGAGCGGATCGAGCGCGTCGGGCGACACCCCGGCCGCCTCCAGGGCCTCCGCGGTGGGCACGACCCCGGTCCTCGCGGTGACCTCGTCGCCGGCGTCCGACAGGTGCAGCGCCCCGCCGATGGTGAAGCTGACGATCAGGTGGGTGTCGGGACCGGGGGGCTCGTTCGCCGTCTCGCGGTGCACCGAGCCCTGGTCCCCGGCGTCGAGCACCCAGGTGAGGTCCTCGTCGAGGTCCAGGAACAGCACCCGGCCCCGGCGCCGGACCGCATCGAGCTTGCGGCCCTCGAGGGCCTTGACGAAGTCGGGGCGGTTGCGGTGGAGGGGACGCACGATCCCGGCGGTCTGGACGGCGACGTCCTTGACGCGCTTGCCCACGACCTCCTTCTCGAGGTCCTTTCGCAGGACCTCGACCTCGGGCAGCTCGAGCACGGACATCCTCCTACAGAAATGCTGATACGGGTGGCGACGCTAGCCGACGTCGTCTTCCGGCCGGTGCAGTGCGCCGTCGGCGCCCTCGCTGTTGACCAGCCGGAACGCCTCGCGGGCCGCACGCTGTTCGGCCTGCTTCTTGCTGCGACCCTGCCCCCGCCCGAGCTCCCGGCCGTCGACGCTGACCACGGCCGAGAAGGTCTTGGCGTGGTCCGGTCCCTCGTCCTCCACCAGATAGTTGGGCAGACGCTCGAAGCGGGCGGCGCACAGCTCCTGGAGACTGGTCTTGTAGTCCAGGGCGGCCTCCATCTCGGCGAGATCCGCCAGACGGACGGCGAACAGCCGCTGGACGAGTTCATAGGACGTCGCGAACCCCCGGTCGAGATAGACGGCCCCGATCACCGCCTCGAGGGTGTCGGCCAGGATCGAGTCCTTGTCGCGACCGCCCGAGGAGTCCTCGCCGCGGCCGAGCTTGACGAAGCGTCCCAGGCCGAGCTCCCGGGCGACCTCCGCCAGGGAGCCGGTCTTGACGGCGGCCGAGCGGACCTTCGCGAGCCGGCCCTCCTGCTGGTCGGGGTGGGCGTGGAAGACCTCGTCGGTCACCACCAGGGCCAGCACGGCGTCCCCCAGGAACTCCAGCCGCTCGTTGGGCTCCACACTGCCGTTCTCGAACGCCCACGACCGGTGGGTCAGGGCGCGCTCGAGCATCCCCAGGTCGTCGAAGGGGACGTCGAGGAGGCGCGAGAGCGCGGCGGCGTCGGCGGTCTCGGTGGTCTCGGCAGCCTCGGCGGACGGGGAACTCATGCGGCCGCCGCACCGTCCAGGCCGTGCTCCACGCGTGGAGCACGGCCGACGCCGGTGGCCGTCGGCCGTGCCGCGTGGTCGCGCGGGAGGCTCACTCGACCTCGACGGCGGTGCGCCCGCCGTAGGCGCCGCAGGTGCCGCAGACCGTGTGCGGCCGCACCGGTGCCTTGCAGCGCTTGCAGCTGGCGTTGGTCGGCTTGGTGGTCTTGAGCCACTGGGCCTTGCGGTGTCGCGTGCGCGACCGGGACATCTTGCGCTTCGGGACGGCCATGTTCGCCTCCTCGCCCCCTGTTGGAAGGGGCCTCGTCGTTGCCGCCACTGGCGGGTCGGCGGTGGTCGTGGT
>SLRZ01000009.1 GCA_007130695.1 Nitriliruptoraceae bacterium | reverse complement strand
TCCGAGGCGAACGTGTACGGCGGCCACGGCCCGCCGACGACCAGGTCGGGGTCGCCGGCGGCCACCGCACGCACGGCCGCGAGCAACGGCTCCACCTCGTCGCGGTGCACGAGCAGGCAACGCTCCGGACCCCGGGGCCCCGGCCGGTCGGTGGCCTCCGTGGCGAGCTGTTCCACCGGCGCGGTCCGTGCCCGCAGCTGCTCGGAGGCGGCCAGCCGGGCGGTCCGCTCGGCCCGCTCCCGTTCGAGCCGGCGCTCGAGGTAGGCCCGGCCGCTGCCCTCGGCGTCGACGGTGTCGCCCGGCGGGGCCTTCGCCCCACCGTCGCCATCAGCACCGGCGTCCCCGCCGTCACCGTCCCCACCCTCGGCCCCCCGTGGCCGGCCCGGAGGCCGGTCGAAGCGCACCACCACCTCGACGTGACCGCCGACGCGGCGCATCGCCTCCTGCAGACCTCCGGCCCGCTCCCCGACCGCGGCACGCAGGGCGCCGTCGTCGGCGTGCTGCGCGCCGTACTGCACCGGCACGACGTCGGTGCGCTCCGCGACGGCCGCCACCACGGCGGCGTGGGCCAGCGCCCGTTCGCGCGTCGCACCCGGGGCCCGGTCGTGCTCCGAAACCACCGCGTACAGGGGCGGGCAGTACACCAGCCGCAGCGGCCGGTCGTCGACCCCGCCGATGAGCCCGTCGAGCTCGAACGGGCGCTCCACCAACGCGTACACGTGGATCACCGCACACCTCCCGGCTCGTCGACACCGCGCAGCACGAGCCGCAGGCCCACGTGGACGAGATCCACGCCCGCGACCCCGAGGACGATGTCGCCGGAGACCACGACCCCCCGGTCGATCACGCGGTCGAGCAGGTCGACCAGCGTGGACTCGTCGCGCCCACCGTGGCGGATGAGTTCCGGGTCCGCCGGCGTGGTGACGGTCAGCTCCCCCGCCCGGGGCCCGTCGTCGTACGGCTCCTGCCCGCTCACGCCTCGGCCCCCGGTGGGGCCGCCAGCTCGACGGCGCTGAAGTGGTAGGGCGGCCACGGGCCGCCGACGTCGATGACCGCCTCCGGGTGCTCGCCGCGGAGCGCCGCGACCACGTCGTCGAAGGCCTCGGTCTCTTCGTCGGCCAGGAGGTAGACGCCGTGCAGCAGTGGCGGTGCCACGTCGTCGACCGGCCGGGCCGAGACGGTGTCCGCGTCCACGGCCACGGTCGCGAGACGCTCGTGGAGCGTCCGGGCGAGCTGCTCGCGCCGCTGGAACCGCGAGGCCCGGCGGTCGAGGCCTTCGCTGCGGCGCTGGAGGTAGTCGCTGCCCGAACTCGCCTCACGCCGTGCACGCTCGCCGTGGTCGTCCTCGTCGCCGAACACCTGCACGGTCACCGACCACTCGGTGAGCCCGGCGAGACGGTCGAGCTCGCAGCGCATGCGGCCCGCGTTGTCTGCCAGCAGTCGGCGAACCGCATCGTCGTCGGGGACCACCGTGCCCAGCTGCAGCGGCAGGACGGTGGTCCGGCGGGCCAGCGCCGCGAGGTTCGCGTCGTGGGCCAGGGCCGCGGCGGTCAGCGTGTCCAGCCCCTCCGGCCCGGGTGTCCGCAGGACCTCGAAGGTCGCCGGGTCGACGTCGCAGACGAGCGCCGCGAGTCCGTCGACGGCGAGTACGCGAAGCGGCCCACCCCCGGGCAGGCGGGCCAGCTCCCCGGTGTCGAGGCCGGCGTCGTCGACGATCCCGAAGACGTAGGTCAGCACGTCGCCGGGCGCGGGAGCGGGGTCGACCGTCGGGGCGTCGCCGACCCGTGCCTCGTGGTCACGTGCCTCGTCGTCGCGTGCCGGGGTGGGCGGCGGCACCGCGTCCGGGGTGGGCGGCGGCACCGCGTCCGGGGCGGTCGGCGACTCGGCGTCCGGGGCGGGCGGCGTGTCGGCGTCGGTGTCGTGCTCGAAGGCCGCGCGGACCCAGGCGGCGGTGCCGGGCGCCGGTTCGTCGTGCTCCGGTCCCGGGTCGCTCGCCTCGCGGTCGGCCTCAGGGCCCACCGGAGTGCCGCCGAGGGACCGCAGGGTCCGTTCGAGCAGGTCCTGGACCATCATGCGGCGCAGCACGCCGGCGACCTCCTCGCGGGCGGAGCTGTACGCCTCCGCGACCAGGTCGTCCGCGTCGACGTCCGCGTCGGCCAGGACGCGGCGGATACGGTCCAGCAACTGCTGCTCAGGGGTCACCGGGCCTCCTCTCGAGCACCTCCGGATGGCCCGCACGTCGCAAGCCGGTGCGCTGGACCGGCGGGCGCGAGGCCGACTCGAGGTCCTCTTCCTCCCCCTCGAGCTCGGGTAGCTGGTCGGCGAGCGCGGCCTCGAGGCGGTCGAGGCGGGCGCGCAGCACCCGGTTCTCCTGTTCGAGCTCCGAGTCCTGGCGCTGTGCCGCCTCGGAGTTGAGGAAGGCGTCGTTCTTCCACCAGTCGATACCCATCTGCTGGGCGGTGTCCGCCGAGGCCACGAGCAGGCGCACCTTGATGGTGATCAGCTCGATGTCGAGCAGGTTCAGCTGGATGTCCCCGGCGATCACGAGGCCCTTGTCGAGGACGCGCTCGAGCACCTCTCCGAGCCCCTGGGGACCACCCGAGGCGGCCGGACGGGGGTTGGGCCGCGGCGGGTTGGCGCGCGGAGCGACGGGACGGCCGTAGGGGTTGTCGCTCACGCTCACCCCTCCCCGCCGCCGC
>SLRZ01000019.1 GCA_007130695.1 Nitriliruptoraceae bacterium | reverse complement strand
TCGCCATGTGGGCCATCACCGAGCTGGCGCGCACGACGACCTCGCAGGAGCAACAACTGGCGGCCGACGAGGTCGATGCGCTCGAGTTGCAGGGCGAGGCCGGGAGCATCAGCATCGTGATCGAGGAGCGCGGCGACATCAGCGTGCACTCCGAGCTGACCTCCGGGCTCTGGGACGAGGTCAGTTCGGACGTGACGCTCGCCGAGGGGACCCTGTCGGTGATCGACGACTGTGACCGGGGCGTGCCCTTCTTCACGGACTGTCAGGTCGATCACGAACTGGTGGTGCCGCCCGAGGTGCTGAGCGCCATCTCGATCCAGGCGACCGCCGGCGCGATCGATGTCCGCGGGTTCGACGGGGACCTGGACGTGTTCGCCACCGCCGGGCGGATCGTCGTGAGCGACTTCACGGGGCCGGCAGCGGACCTGCGCAGCACCGCCGGTCAGATCCTGGTCGACGCGACGGTCGCGCCGCAGAGCATCGACGTGTCGACCACGGCGGGCGAGATCGCCATCCTCGTCCCCGACGAGACCTACCGCGTCGAGACCGACACCACCGCCGGGACCGTCGAGGTCGATGTCCGCGAGGACCCCGACGCCGACCGGTCCATCACGGCGAGCAGCACCGCCGGGGCGATCCGGATCACCCAGCGGTGACCTCGGCAGCGGTGTTGCTGGATAGGCCCAGCAGCGGGCACGCGAGCCCGGCACGCACGCTCGCCCCCTCGTCCCGATACCCCCTCACCCAGAGGGGCAGGGCGCGAACCGTAGGGGGATGGCGTCTATACGGGTCGCTCGGCCGCGAGCGCCGACGGTGCCCACGCAGGCCAGCGAGGCTCGCCCAGCACCGTTCCATACTGGTAGCGGGCCACCTCTACGAAGTCCTGACCGCTCTGACCAGACGAGTCGTACACGCGGGTCTCGTAGGCCGCGCCCACGGCCTCGGCCACGTAGGTCCAGAGCCGCTCATGCCGCTGTCTGATCTTGGTATCTGGGACGTCGTGTCCGCCTTCGATGACACGCTGCGCCACGCGCGCCACTGACAGGTCCACGGGCACGATCAGCACCCGTAGGTGAACCCGATAGCCAACCGCGACCGCACGGGTGACCAGATCGACCTTGGACGGGTGGGAGAAGACGGACTCGGTGATGAACGAGCGCCGGTCTGCCAGATAGCGCTCCCGCACAGCAGCCGCTTCCTCGGCCGCGTCGTAGGCGCGGGCCACCTCGTCGCCCGGCCAACGCAACGACGCGATCCGGTCGGCGTTGATGAAGCCCAGGCCGGTCGCCGACAACACGAGCTCGTAGAACGTGGTCTTGCCTGCTCCATTGGGTCCCGCCAACAGGTAGAGGTCCGGCGAGGAGCTCACAGCTGCTCGACGGTCCCGTCAGGCAGGTGGCGAACGACGTTGCCGTCCTCGTCGAGGATGATGACCGGCTGTCCGGCTGCGCGTTTGTCGGCGGCGATACCGGTCGAGGCCAGGCGTTCGTCCATCTGCTCGTCCCAGGCTGTGCGCACCAGCGCCTGCTCGTCGGAGGAGAGGCTGTCGTAGTCCCGACCGGCGAGCAGATCCTGCGCCGTGCGGCGACGATGACGCAGCTCGAGCAGAGCGATGGCCTCGACCTCGCTGCCGACCTTGGCCCAGTGCGACAGCTGCTCGGCCACGGTACGACCAGTCAGAGAGGCAGCGACCTTCGCGGCGGCATACACATCCTTGTTGACCCGGGTGGGGGTTGCGGCTGTCGAACCCATCTCGAACCTCCGGTTGTAGCAGATTGCTACAGACCGTACCGTAGATGGACTGGTGCGCCACTGCCCTCATCGGATGGACCGCGGGTGGCCCATGTCGGCGGTGTGTCCCTGCGGCCACGCCTCCACCTCATCGACACCCGGCCACGCCCTCGGTCTGGGGCCTCGACCGGTACCGCGACGAGGCACGCGGCTCGTTGAAGAGCTCACGGCCCCTCCCCGCCATGCGCTCGACGCTGCTTGACGACCCAACCCACGGCGGGTGGTGGGAGTGGGAAGAGAGCCCAGCAGCCGCGCGTGGCAGTGATCATCGAAGGGGGGCCGGCCATACCAAGAGTTCTGTGGACACTCGCTGGCGAACTCACCCGACGGTGACGCCCTCGCGCAACGCCGGGCGGTCGACGCCGGCGGTTGACGACCCGAGCTGCCGGCTCCACCCTCACCAGGCAACGGGGAGCCAAGGGGGGCGGGGCGGCGTCTAGATGCCGAAGGAAAGGTAGAACCCCATGCCGGTCCGACGGTTCGAGCCGAACTGGCGTGATCGCATCCTGAGCGGCGTCGGCGTGGTCGCGGCCTGGGCCCTCACCGGCAGGTGGCTGCTGACCGATCCCGTGTCGCTGCTGTCGTTGGCCTGGCTGGTCATCGCGGTGTTGAACACCGGGGTCGCGCTCGAATCGTGGCGCGGCTACGTGGCCGCCGACGACGAAGGCATCACCGTGCACCGTGGCATCGGCCGGATCCAGCACGTGCCGTGGCCGCATGTTCGGGGCATCCGTACCGGCCGGCCGCGCGGCCTGCCGGCGGTCGAACGCTCCGACGGACGCGACATCCTGTTGCGGAGACTGATGGCCCGTTCGGAGCTCGATGAACTTGCCCGCATGGCCTCGTCCCGGGTGGAGCGGGGTGGCCGCCGCGACGCCTGAGCATGGGTGGCCACGTGCCGAGCTACTCAGGCGGCGACGGC
>SLRZ01000120.1 GCA_007130695.1 Nitriliruptoraceae bacterium | reverse complement strand
GGCCTGAGGCAGGTCTCCTCGAGCTTGAGGGCCACCTCGAGGGCGGTGCCGTACGCCAGGCCGCGCCCGCTGACGAGTGTGGCGTCGGCCTCGGCAAGCGTCGTGACCGCAGCGTCGATGCCGGTCCCTTCGTCGAGCAACCGACGGACCTCGTCGGGGATCCGCTCCAGGGCGGGCTCGAGGGTGGCCTCGGCGGGCCCCAGTGCGTCGGCGAGCACGGCGATCGCCAGCAGCTGGGCGGTGTGGCTCTTGGTGGCCGGCACCGCCTGCTCGATCCCGGCAGGTGTGACCAGCGCGAGGTCCGCGGTCCGGGTCAGTGAACTGTGCTCGGTGTTGGTGATCGCCACCGTGCGCGCGCCCTGTGCGGTGGCCCACTGTTGCGTTTCGACGATCTCGGTGGTCTCGCCCGACTGGGAGATGGACACGACCAGCGTGTCCGCCAGATCACGCCGCACCCGGTAGTGGGTCGCCAGGCTCGGCGCAGCCAGTGCGGCGCCTCGGCCCCCGTGGATCTCGAGGAGATACCGGCCGTAGACGCCGGCGTTGTCGGATGTTCCCCGGGCGACGAAGAGGACCTCTCGGCGCGTCTCGGCGAGCCGGCGCAGCTCGTCGCGTCGGGGCAGCAACGCCGTGAGCGTGCGCTCGAGCACGTCCGGCTGTTCGGCGATCTCGGCGGCCATCCGTGTGGTCATGGCCGCTCCGGGAAGGGTCGCAGGCCGTGGACGTCCGAGGCGCGATGTTCGTCGACGTGGGCCAGCCGGCCGTCGATCCAGGTGGCCGCCGCACGCCAGTCGTCATCGAGCCAGGCAACGTCGGCGCGCGCTCCAGGTGTCAGCCGGCCCAGGTCGGACCGTCCCAGTGCATCGGCCGGTACCCGGGAGGCCGCGGTCAGTGCGACGGCGGGATCGACGCCGCAATGCACGGCGTTGGCGACGGCCTCGTCGAGTCGCAGCACCGAGCCGGCCAGCGTGCCGTCGTCACGGACCGGTGGCGCGCCGGCACGGACCGTGGTGGGTTCTCCGCCCAGCTCATGGACGCCGGGGGGCATGCCCATGGCCGAGACGGCGTCGGTGACCAGGGCGATGCGCTCACCCGCGGCGGCGAAGGCGACGCGGACCGCGGTCGGGGCGACGTGGTGGAGGTCGACGATCAGCCCGACGGTCACCCGTGGGTCGGCCAGGGCCGCGCCCACTACGCCGGGGTCGCGGTGGTGCAGCGGCCGTTGGGCGTTGAAGAGATGCGTGACCATGGAAACGCCGGCATCGACCGCGGCGGTCACGTGCTGGTCGGTCGCGTCGCTGTGGCCGACGGCGACCCGGACGCCCGCGCGGACGAGCCGGTCCACTGCCGGCAGACCTCCCGGCAGCTCGGGGGCGAGCGTGAGGTAGGCCAGCTGACCGTCGGCGGCCGCCAGTAGGGTTTCGACCCGCTCGGGGGTGGGATCGCAGAGCAGGTCCCGGCGGTGTGCGCCGTGCCGGCCGGCGGCGAGAAACGGTCCTTCGCAGTGGACGCCGAGCGTGCGTGCCCCAGGCTCCGCATCGAGGTCGTCACGTACCCGGCGGTAGCGCTCCAGCGAGCGGGCAAGCCCCTCGAGCGGGGCGGTGATGAACGTGGGCACGAAGGCCGTCACACCGGTCGCGGGCAGTCGGCGGACGACCTCCCGCCATCCGGCGAGGTCGGTGGTGGCCAGGTCGTGGCCGAAGGCTCCGTTGAGTTGGAGATCGATCAGGCCCGGCACCAGCGCACCGCGGGGAAGCTCGACCGTTGCGGCGTGCGGCGGCTCACCCCAGCCGCTCGCGACGACGGTCGCCCCCTCCAACTGCACCCACCCGGGCCCTCTGAGCTCACCGGAAAGCAGGAGCTTCGGGGCGACGACGACCTCCACTTCGCAATTCCCCTTCCGGATATGTCCCTCTGCCGAGGGTTCGACTCCGGATGTCACCGTAGGTCGGGTTCATCGCACCCACCCGGCGGCGGCCACTCGCCGTGGCACCGCGTGCGCGCACACACCGTCGTAGAGGCTTTCGGCCCGGGCCCTTCGGCACACCCTGGGCGCCTGGCAGCACCGGCTTCCCGCCAGTCGCCCATATTGGTCTGAACCATCGAAAGCCGTGGACTAGACCATTAGTTTCGATGTGGACCGTTTGCTGGCGGGGAGGGGACTCGGCACACGGCGCCGGCGCACAGATTCGCGCTGCCGATGCGGCTAGGGAGGCATGAGGTGGACATCGTCACCGACGTACTGCAGTTCATCGCCAACAACATCTTCAGCGAAGTCGCGATCCTGATCGGGCTCATCACGGTCGTTGGTCTCGTCCTGCAACGCACCCCCATCGAAGACACCGTCTCGGGCGCGATCCGCGCCACGATCGGTGTGATCATCCTCTTCGTCGGCGTCGACGTCTTCGTCGAGGGCCTGGTCGCCTTCCAGACCATCGTCGGCAGCGCGGTCGGACTCGACCCGCCGGAGGCCACCAACACGCTCGGGGACTTCCTGGGCACCCACGGCGGCAGCATCGCGTTGATCATCGCGCTCGGCTTCCTGATCCACCTCGTGGTGGTACGCGTCCTCAACACCCGCTACGTCTACCTCACCGGGCACCTGCTCTTCTGGATCGCCGTGATCACCGCGGCCGCTCTCGTCGAGGTCTTCGGTGACGTGGAGCGCTGGACCCTGGTGGTGTCGGGTGCGGTCGTGGTCGCGCTGTACTGGACCATCCAGCCACTCGTGCTCGCACCGTTGATGCGCAAGGTGATCGGTAGCGACGACTTCGGGTTCGGTCACACCAGCAGCCTGGCCTGCTGGATGGCCGGCCGCCTCGGCAAGCCGCTGGGCACGAAGGAGGAGCACGACACCGAGAACATCAACATGCCCAAGCGGCTGTCGTTCTTCAAGGACATCAACGTCTCGACCGCCGTGGTGATCATGGTCATCATCCTGGTCGCGGCCTTCTTCGCCGACCAGGCCGTGCTCGCCGAACAGGCGGCAGGCTACGACGAGGACATCAATCCCTGGGTCTGGACGCTGATCGCCGGCCTGCGCTTCGCCGCCGGTATCGCCATCCTGCTCTACGGCGTGCGGATGTTCCTGGCCGAGATCGTGCCGGCCTTCAAGGGCATCAGTGAGCGCCTGATCCCCAACTCCCGCCCTGCCCTCGACGCCCCGGTGGTCTTCCCCTTCGCGCCCACCGCCGTGATGGTCGGGTTCGTGTCATCGACCGCGATCTTCCTGGTCTTCATGGGCATCTTCGCGGCTGCCGGCTGGTTCGTGCTGGTGCCACCGATGATCATGCTCTTCTTCCCCGGCGCTGCGGCCGCGGTGTTCGGCAACGCCATCGCCGGCTGGCGTGGCGCGGTCCTGGGAGGCCTCATCAACGGCACGTTCCTCGCCATCGGCCAGGCGTTGACCTGGGGCATGCTCTCCGATACCGCCCCGGAGCTCGCCACCCTGGCCGACCCCGACTGGTACGTCATCGCCTGGCTGGTCCTGGGTATCGGGGCGATCTTCAGCGGAATGGGCGACGCCGGCATCTGGATGGTCCCGGCCGTGATCACGGTGATCTTCGCCGTGTGGTTCATCCTGCTGCGGCGCATCCGGGGAGAAGAACTCCCGGTCGGCGCGATGTCGGGGGACTCGCCGTTCGAGCGACCCGATGCACCTGTCCGCACCGGTGCAGAAAAGGAGGACGAACGTGACCCAACGACCTGACCCGATGAAGATCCTCACGGTCTGCGGCGTCGGCATGGGCTCGAGCCTGATGTTGCGCATGACGGTCGAGGATGTCCTGAAGAAGATGGGTGTCAAGGCGAAGGTGGAAGCCACCGACGTCTCCAGCGCCCGGGGTATGCAGGCCGACGCGATCGTCGGCCAGGGCATGCACACCGAGGAGTTCGAGGGCCGGGCCCCGGTCGTGGTCACAGTCACGAACTTCATGGACAAGGACGCCCTCCAGACACAGTTGACCGAGGCCTTCGAAAACCAGGGCTGGCTGGAGTGAGCACATGACCGAGCACTTGGAGGGGGGCGTGCTGGCGGCACGGGCCCGCCGGCGGGTCACCGACTGGCGGGACGCGGTGCACCAGGCCTGCGCCCCCCTCCTCGAGGCGGACACGATCAGTGAGACCTACCCGCGACGGTGCGTGGAGATGGTCGAGGAGCACGGTCCCTACATCGTGCTCGCTCCCGGCCTCGCCCTGGCACACGCGCGTCCCGAGGACGGTGTGCACCGACTCGGCGTGGCCGTCATCACCCTCACCGAACCGGTGGACTTCGGACATCCCGACAACGACCCCGTCGACGTCGTGTTCGCGTTCGGCTCACCGGATGCCGACCAGCACGTCGGCCTGCTCTCGTCACTGGCGAGGCACCTGGTCGCCGGCCTGGCCGACCGCCTCCGGCTCGCCGACGACGATCACGAGGCCCAACAGGTTCTGGAGGAGATCCGTGATGGCGACTGATCCGGCGGCGGGCTTCGGCGAGACCATGCGCGAGCACCTGCGCGAGGCTGAAGGCCGGAACACCGACGCGATCGACCGGATCGTCGAACGCGTCCTCGACGCGGTGAAGAACGGGGCACGCCTGCACGTCACGGGCACCGGCCACTCCAGCGCGCTGGTGCTCGAGGCCTTCTACCGGGCCGGCGGCCTGGCCTGCGTCAATCCCATCACCCATCCGGGCCTGGTCCCGTTGACCGGCGGCATCGCCAGCACCGTGCTGGAACGCAGCAGCGATCTGGCTGAGGTGCTGCTGGCCCAGGCCGCACCCACCGCGGGCGAGATCGCGGTCGTGTTCTCCAGCTCCGGAGCCAACCCCCTGCCCGTCGGGCTCGCCCAGGGCATGAAGGCCGCAGGGGTCTGGGTCGTGGCGGTCTCCTCGCTCCCACACCTACACGCCGCACCGGCCCGCGCCGGCGTCAAGCTCGACGAGATCGCCGACGAGCTGCTGGACACCGGTGTCCCGGTCGGCGACGCAGCGTTCGACACGGGCCAGACGCGGACCGCGCCCCTGTCGTCGCTGACGTCCATCTACCTCTGGAACCTGCTACTGGCGCGACTGGCCGAGCGCGCCGAGCAGGAGGCCGTGAGCCTGCCGTTGTGGACCAGCGCGAACGTCGTCGGGGGCGACGAGCGAAACGCCGATCTCCTCGCCGAGTATCGTCCCCGGATACCCCTACTGTGACTGTTCCCAGGCGAGACGACCATGGCCACGAGGCGCCCCTCCAGCCGTCCGAAAGCTGGCGGCAAGCGGCACGGAAGCTCCCCCGAGGAGGGCCTGCGGCCCCTGGCGGGCCAAGCCAAAGGGCGGCAGCTGCAGGAGCTTCTCGATGACCTCGTCACCTCCAGCGAACCGGGCGACAAGCTGCCCAGCGAACGAGAACTCGCCGCCCGATACGGCGTGGCCAGGATGACCGTACGCGATGCCATCGGCCGCCTCGCCTCCCAGGGCCTGGTCCACCGCATCCAGGGGCAGGGGACCTTCGTGTCCGAGCCGCGCGTGGCCCAGCCCGCCAACCTGACCTCGTTCACCGAGGACATGGCGGCGCGTGGCATGACTCCCAGCTCGATCGTGCTCGCCCAGGAGGTCGTTCCCGCGCCCGCGGCCGTCGCCCTGCAGCTCCAGCTGCCAGCCGGTGAACCCGTTCTGCGAATCGAGCGCATACGGAACGGCGACGACGATCCCATCGCCCTCGAACGCAGCCACCTTCCCGCCCGCCGCTTTCCCGGACTCGAGACGGTCGATCTCGCGGTCCACTCCTTGTACGAGACGCTCGCGACCGACTACGGCTGCGAACCGGCCACGAGCGAACAGCACATCGCCGCCGTGGCGCTCACCGACGCCGAGGCACACCTGCTCCACGTCCCCACGGCCACACCCGCATTACGTATCGAGCGGACCACCCGGGCCAGCGACGGCAGCGTCATCGAGTTCGTGCGGTCGGTCTACCGCAGCGACCGCTTCGAACTGAACACCCGCCAGCACCGCGCCGTCGACGCGTTGCGCACCGCAGGACCGGACGACGCTCCATGACCCCTCCACCTGTCGTTCTGGCTGCGGTCGTGTTCGACATGGACGGCGTCCTGGTCGATTCCACCGAAGCGCACGTGCGGGCTTGGACACGGTTTCTCGAGGAGCGCTCCATCCCACCGCCCGCAGCGGGCGTGCGCAGCCTGTTCGGACGACGCGCCGCTGACGCGCTGGCCCAACTGCTCGACCTCGACGCCGACTCCCCTCAGGTGCTGGCAGCACTCGAGGACCTCGAAGGCTACGCGGACGCCCTGCTCGACGAACACGGCCCTGGCCAGCAGCTCGTGCCGGGAGTCACGGAGATGATCGAGGAGCTACGCAGCTCGGGTTGGCGACTCGGCGTGGCCACCAGCGCACGGCGACACGTCGCAGAGCATGCGCTCGGAACGCTGCGCACGGCCTTCGAGACCCTCGTCGCCGCCGAGGACGTCGTCCGCGGAAAGCCCGACCCGGAGGCATACCTCACTGCCGCCGCCCGGCTCGGGGTCACCCCGCAAGCCTGTCTGGTGGTCGAGGACGCGGTCGTCGGCGTGAGGGCCGCCAAGCAGGCCGGCATGCAGGTCGTCGCCGTGCCGACCACAGCCGAGATCCCTGCGCTGTGCGCCGCGGGCGCTGACACCGTGCTCGACCCCATCACCGACCTCCCCGGATTTCTCGCGACACCGCGGACAGGCAACGGTCGTGACCATGGTCGCGAGTGCGACAACCCAGGAGAGCCCCATGGCTGAACGATCGGTCCGACTCCCCAACCCCAGTGGGCTGCATGCCCGACCGGCGAAGGTCTTCGCCCAGGCGGCCGCAGATGCGGATGCCGAGGTGACCGTGGCCAAGGGCGGCAACGAGGTGAACGCGGCCTCCGTGCTGAGCGTGCTGACCCTCGACTGTCACCAGGGTGACGAGATCACCATCCGTGCCCAGGGCGAGAGAGCCGAAGAGGCGCTCACCGCGCTCGTGGACCTGGTCGAGAACGGCCTCGGCGAGCAGCCAGCATGAGCCGCCACCTGACCGGACGAGCGGCCGCGCCCGGAGTGGCGTTGGCCCCGGCTGCGGTGATCCGCCCGCCTGCCGCGAGCGAGGCGGGCGAAGCCGGCACGCCCGCCGAGGAGCGGGCACGCCTCGACGACGCGCTGGAGCGCGCCGCGGACCAGCTCGAGCAACTGGCCGAGCACGTCAACCAGGAGCTCGGCGACGACGAGGCCGGGATCTTCGAAGCACATGCAGCTTTCGCCCAGGACCCCGAACTGGCCGACCGGGCCCGCAAGGCGGTCGCGGAGGGCGACGCTGCAGCGGCGGCCGTCGCCAGCGCCTTCGACAGCTTCCGGGCCCTGCTGGAGGCATCCGAATCCGACTACCTCGCCGCCCGTGCCGAAGACCTCGACGACGTACGCGACCGTGTGCTCGCCCTGCTGGCCGGCGAGGCGTTCGAGGTCGAGGCCCCTCGTGAGCTTTCGGTAATCGTCGCCCACGAGCTGTCCCCTTCGCAGACGGCGACCATCCCGCGCGCGGTCATCGCCGCGCTGGTGACCGAGACGGGCTCCCCCACCAGCCACGCGGCGATTCTGGCGCGATCCCTGGGGGTGCCCGCCGTCGTGGGCGCGACCGGCATCGTCGATCTCGCCACCGATGGCGCCGACCTCGCCGTCGACGGCCACCAGGGGTTGCTGATCGTCGACCCCGACGACGAAGAACGCGCCCACATCCAGCAACGCCTCGACAAGGACGCCCGCCGACGCGAGGAACTCCAGGCGCTACGTGAGCTGCCCGGTACGACCGCTGACGGCCACCGCATCGAACTCGCGGCCAACATCGGCGCCGAGCCGGATCTCGCGGACGCCGTCGACGCCGGGGCGGAAGGCTCCGGACTGGTCCGTACCGAATTCCTCTACCTCGATCGGACGGCAGCGCCCGACGTCGACGAACAGGCCGAGTTCATCTCGCAGGTGCTGCGCACCTTCCCCGGACACCGGGTCGTCGTGCGCACCCTGGACGTCGGCGCCGACAAGCCACTGCCATTCGTCGACCGTGAGGAGGAGCCCAACCCTGCGCTGGGGCTGCGCGGCATCCGCCTGAGCCTGGCCCGACCGGGCCTGTTCCGCGACCAGCTGCGCGCCCTGCTGGCAGCCCGCGCGGACGTCGGCGACCAGGGCGGCCGCCTGGCGATCATGTTCCCCCTGGTCAGCCTCCCCGCCGAGCTCACCGAAGCACGCCGACACCTCGTCGAGGTCGCCGCCGAGCACGACCACGACCTCGGCGGCCTCGAGGTCGGCGTCATGGTCGAGACGCCGGCCGCAGCACTGGCCGCCGACCGACTCGCCTCCCACTGCGACTTCCTCTCGATCGGCACCAACGATCTGCTGCAGTACCTCTTCGCCGCGGACCGACTACTGCACAGCGTCAGCGAACTCGCCGATGCCTGCGACCCGATCGTGCTCCGCCTCCTCGACGACGTGGCCGCCGCCGCCCACGCACACGACGCCTGGGTCGGTGTCTGCGGCGAAGCCGCCAGCGATCCCGCCACCGCCGTTGCCCTCATCGGGCTCGGCATCGACGAGCTGTCCATGACCCCGGCGGCCATACCCGAGATCAAGGCGGCCCTGCGCGACGTGACCCGGGCCGACTGTCGCCACGCACTGGACACGGCGATGGCCCAGCCCGATGCCAGCGAGGCCCGCGACGCGCTCAGCGCCGGGCCGACCTGACCGCGACGGGTGCCGCCACACGGCCGGGAACTCGTGGGCTGGCGGGCGATGCCGCACCGACGGTCGGCTCGCCACGTGAGCCGAGGCCACGCCTCCGCCTTGCTCATGACCCCCGTGCCGGTCCGACCTGATTCTCCAACCGAGGTAGCCGGCCCGGCAGAGCGCGCAGGTACTCGGTGGCTGCCCGATGGCTGGGCAGTGGGGAGGGCCACGCAGCGACGTCGATGGCTTGCCACAGATGGTGCAGCAGCTCGTAGAGGGCCCACACGGCGGCCGGGCCCGGGTCCCCGTAGCCGTCGAAGAAGGCTTGTGGCGTCGGGCCGACATCACGCCGGCGGAGCAGGTGGAGTGCGACCAGGTCCCAGACCGGGTCGCCGGCTTCGGCGCACTCCCAGTCGAGGATCGCGGTGCACGTCCAGCGGTCGGCCTCCAGGTCGACGAGCACGTTCCACAGGTGGGCGTCGCCGTGGAGCAGCCGAACCGGCCGTGCCTCCAGCATCCCCTTCGCCGCCACGAAGAGCCGGTGCACCCGGGCGGCGTCCACCTCGAGCTCTGGCCGCTCGTGCTCCACGGCATGTAGATACCGGTGGACGTCGGCGATCACCCGGTCGTACCAGCCGGCCATCTCACGTTGTGGTCCCCCGAGGAGCCCGGCGCGCACCTCGGCTGGCGGCACGATCTCGTGCACCCGTCGCCAGGCCCGTCCGACGTCATACCAGGCGTCGCCGAGCGCGACCGCGACCTCCGACATCGGCATCTCTCCGAGCACCCGGCCCCGCTCGAACGTCGCCAGCAGGGCGTTGTCCGACACGGCGAGCCCGCGGGGTGCCGGGACGTCCGCGCTCTCCAACAGTTCGAGCACCATGGCTTCGCGTCGTGCTCGAGCCGGTGCCGGCGGCAGGAACGGCCAGCCGTACTCGCGAAACACGAGGTCCCGCCCCCCAATACGCACCCGCCAGTGGTGGTTCATCGCCCCGATACCGTCCAGCGGCCAGACTCCCTCCGGGTCGACGGCGAACCCGGCAGCCCGCAGCAGGCCATCCAGCGTCCGGACCGAAGCCTCGGCGGGTCGCGCTTCCGGGGACCGACGGGGCTGCGAGTGCACCGGTGTGATCACGGCGGACCGGTCGGCTGCGACGGTGACCGACCCGACGCCTCCGGCGTCGGCCTGCTCGAAGACGTTCGAGTGATCCATCGGCTCGCCTCCGACCGCTCGATCGCTGGGTCCCTCGGCCCGATTCTCCACACGCCAAGAACCCGACGACAGGGCCAGGAGACCCAAGAGGGGCCGGCCGTCAGGCAGGCTCGTAGGGGATGACGTGGATGTCGCCGTCGTCCTCGATCGTGACGACGACGTCGTCGTGGGGCATGGCCAGGATCGCCTCTGCGACGCGGTGCGCGTCGACGTCGCCCCCGGCCGTATCCAGCCGGTGCAGGCTGCTCACCCGTGCGCCGGTACCGGTGGCGACAGCGGCAGCGAGCTCGCGCCCGTCGGGGCCCACGAGCAGCACGTGGCGCGGGCGCATGGTCGTGAACGTGGGCGCCACGGCCGCGTGCTCCCGGTCCTCGCGGTGAACCGTCCAGTGGTAGGCGGAGAGGCCACCGGCGGTGAGCACCAGGCCGATCGCGATCCGCAGGTCGTGCAGGACCGTCACGGTGAGCGAGGCGTCGAGCAGGTCGCGGAAGACCACGAAGAGGATCACCGACAGGCTCACCACCGCGGTCAGTCCCGTGGCGCCGAAGAGCAGGAACAGGTAGACGCGCCGGCTCGGCGAGGTTCGCTCGCCCGCCACCCCGGCTGTGGTGTGACGTTGCACGCGGCGCCAGAAGGCCCACCACACCGGCAGCCCCACGGCCAGCAGGGTCAGCGCGGTCGCCAGCGTGTTGCGACCGCCGGCTTCGACCGCCAGTGCTCCCGGCACCAGGATCTGTATCGCCGCGGCGATCGCGACGGTCGCGCCGGCGGTACCCGTGACCAGGCCGACCCCGGCCGCGAGGTAGTTGTAGGTCCGCTCCGGCTCGGTACGCACGCGAGCCGTCGCGGCGTCGAGGACGGTGCGGTGGTAGCGCCAGATCAGTACGCCCACCAGACCAGCGGCGATCGTTGCTGGAACGCTCATGAAGTGAGCAGTGGCACGAGCGGCTGACGGCTCGCCGATCAGCCACTGGAGCGCGGTCCCGAGCACGATCCCGCTCGCGGTCACCGCGGTGACCAACCCACCGAAGATCGCCACGAGCAGCACGTAGGTGTGCCACAGCGTGTCCCGGGTGGCCCCGACGCCCTGATGCAGCCAGTGCCACCACCACACGGGCGCGGCGGCCACGGCCACGACCAGGCCCACGAGCAACGGAGCGGTGTCGCCACCGACCATCGTCGCGTCGGGCAGCAGGCCGTAGAAGGCCTCGAGGGCATAGCGCAGGACGTTGCCGACCCCGATCGCGAGGGCGATCAGCCCCACGGTCGAGCCCGCCAGCACGCCGAGCGCCGGCAGTCGTGAGGTCGGCGCCAAGGCCGGGTGGCGCTCCAGCCACAGGTGCGCACCCCAGACCGGCAGCGCGACGAGCGCCGCGGCGAGGGCGCCCGGGGCGAAGGGCTCGACCTGCAGCAGCATCGTGCCGAGGCGCACGACGTTGACCAACGCGACGATCAGGCTGCCGGTCATGGCGACGACGAGGTACAGGCCCCACCCACCGGACGCGCGATCCGCGGAGTCCCCGCGGAGGTGGGTCAGGACGCTGCGCCACAGCAGCAGCCACACCGGCGCTGCGACCAGCGTGAGCGCGAGCCCGAGGGCGATCTGGTCGGTGAGGTCACCCGCGAGCGTCCCACTGGTGAACGCCGCGGTGAGCAGGTTGCCGACCCCGATCGAGACAGCGGTCAGCGAGGCCAGCAGCCCCGTGTACTGCAGGGCGCGACGCAGCGACGGCACGGCGCGACCGGATGCCGCGGCGTCCGGCCGCTGGGTGTGCACGACCCACACGATGACCCCGATGATGATGAGAGGAACGAGGAGACCGAGCATGGCTACCACCCCCGGCAGTCGTAGACGGGCCACGGCTGGCCGGTGAAACGCCAGACCGAGTCCTCGCGGATCAGATCAAAGGTCTCGGAGGTCTCGTACCCCCCGCCGAACGGGTCGGGCTCCGCAGCGGTACGCAGTCGGACGACCACCTCCGCCTCGTCGCCGTCGACCCGCACGTCGTCGAGCGTCACCGTCAGCGAGTCGGGAATCCAGGCGTGACGAAAGTCGATCGCGGTGCACTCCGCTTCGAGGTCGCCGGCGAGGTGGGAGCGCGCCTCGCTCCACTCGTCGTCGAGCACCGCCTGCACGTACGCCTGGACGGTCCCCTCGGGCGTGTGGGGATCCAGGAGGACGGGCTCCCGCAGGAGGCCCACCGCAACGCCGGCACCGATGAGGACCACCAGTGCGCCTCCCAGGCTCCAGCCGACGAGTCGACTCGCCCGGGAGCCCTCTCGGGGTGGCCGGGGACGGTGGTCGGGGGGCCGTGTCGCCAGGCTCATGACGCACCACCTTGCTGCGACCGCACCGGGTCACTCCCAGCATCGTGCGCCCGCCGGGCCCGCTGCGCCAGGGCCCTAGTACCTCAGCGCACGCGGAGGCGTCCGGTCGTCCCGCATCGCGGTGCTCGGGCGACGGATCAAGGATGCGCCAACAGGCGCTCGGCCTGCTCGGCGCTGCGCTCGACCGTGCGCTTGAAGGCGTCGAGGCCTTCGGGCGTGTCCCCCAGCGCGCCCTTCAGGTAGCGCGAGTAGACACCCTCGATGATGCAGGCCATGCGCCAGGCGGCGAATGCCTGGTAGTAGGCGAGTCGGGACAGGTCACGCCCGGTGCGCTGCCCGTAGCGTTCGACGACCTGCTCACGGGAGGGGAAGCCACCGGCGCGCGTCGGCGCGGTGTCGTTCACGCCACCCTCGTCCTGGGGCAGCTCCCAGTAGGTGAGGAACCAGCCGAGATCGGCGAGCGGGTCACCGAGGGTGCACAGCTCCCAGTCGAGGACGGCGGCGCAGTCGCCGTCCGAGGTCGTCAGCGTGTTCCCGAACCGGAAGTCGCCGTGGACGATCGTCGCCGGTCCCTGCTCGGGCACCTCCTCCACCAACCGCTCATGCACCCGCTCGACCACCGGCAGGTCACGCGTGCGCAGCGACTCCCACTGCTTGTGCCACCGCTTGAGCTGGCGCTCGACGTAGCCCTCACGACGGCCGAGCTCACCCAGGCCCACCTCGTCGGGGTCGACCGCGTGCAGGTCCGCGAGGACGTCGATGAGTCGGTAGGCGGCGTGCTCGCGCGCATCGCTGGGCAGGTGCTGCTCCACCACGGTGCGATCGTGGAGGACGTGCCCGTCCACATAGCCCATGACGAAGAACGGCTGGCCGATCAGCGACTCGTCCTCGCAGTGGCCGACCATCTCGGGCACCGGAACGGGTGTCGGCTGCAACGCCGACATCACCCGGTACTCGCGGCCGACGTCGTGGGCGGTCGCCAGGCGCGACGAGAGCGGCGGTCGGCGCAGGACCCACCGCTGGCCGGCCGCATCGGTCACCTTGAAGGTGAGGTTGGAGTGCCCACCGGCGAGCAGCTCGTAGGTCAGCTCCCCCTGGGCCGCAGGGACGTGGCGGTCGAACCATCCCTGGACGGCGGCGGGATCGAGTCCGTCGGGTGCGTCCACCGGTGGGTCCTCGTCTGCAGGGGTCAGCTGGTCTCGCAGGTGCCGGTCAGCACGCTGCGACCGTCCTCGCCGCGCGTCTCGAACACCGTCTGGCCGCCGTCGGTCCACATGGCGACCTCGAGCTTCTCGCCGGGGAAGACCGGACTGGTGAACCGCCCCGACATCGAGATGAACCTGGCCGGATCGGAGTCACACAGGGTGTGGAGCAGCGCCCGGCCGGTGAAGCCGTAGGTGCACAGCCCGTGCAGGATCGGCCGGTCGAAGCCGGCGAGCTTCGCGAACTCCGGGTCGGAGTGCAGCGGATTGCGGTCGCCCGACAGGCGGTAGATCAGTGCCTGCTCGGGGCGGGTCTGGTAGGTGACCGTGTGGTCCGGATCGCGCTCGGGGAACCCGGTGCGCTTGGACGGCCCCCGGTCTCCACCGAAGCCGCCCTCCCCGCGGATGAAAACCGCGGAGCGCGTACTGAAGCGGGGCTCCTCGGTCTCGGCGTCGACGGACTCGGCCTCGGTCTCGATCACCGCACCCGAGCCCTTGTCATAGATGCCCACGACCCTGCTGACCGTGCGCACACGGCCCTCGACGGGGATCGGCGAGTGCAGCGTGACGGACTGCTCACCATGCACGAGCTTGCTGAAGTCGAAGTCGCCCACGGAGCGCATGGCGCCGCCCCCACCGCCTCCGACGATCACCGCGAATGTCGGCAGGACCTGCTGCTCGACGCCACTGCTGTTCTCGGAGACGAATGGCAGCTCCTGCGTCCCGGCGCCCACGCCGACGGCGTAGAGCAGACCGTCCTTCGACGTCCACGACCGCTCGACGGGCTCCGACGTCGTTCCGACGGCGTTGGGGTCGATCGGCATCAGCGCACCTTCCTGGTCTCCTCGAACACGAGCGGCGCGCGACGTCGGGGCGACCCACGGCATGCTGCGGTGTCGCTCGCGTACTCCCCCGCTCAGCGGGCTCCCGACCAGCACCCTAGTGAACGCACGGCATGGCACCCGCCATTCGATACCGCCGGGTATGGCCACGGTGGCCGCTCTACTACCGTTGTCGCCGCGAGAGGGAGAGTCGACGCGGCGTGTCGTGGGCCGCCGACGGTCGGGCGAGGAGAGGCAGACGACGTGTTCCCAGGCACCCATGCGACGACCAGGCCGGACCACCCCGCCATCATCATGGCGTCCTCCGGCCAGACCACGACGTATCGCGAGCTCGACGAGCGCTCCAACCAGTTCGCGCACCACCTGCACGAGCTCGGCCTGCGCCCCGGGGACGTGATCGCGATCCTGCTCGAGAACCACCCCCGCTTCCTCGAGGTGTGCTGGGCCGCGGAACGCTCCGGGCTGTACTACACGGCGATCAGCACGCGCCTGACCCCCGATGAGGTCACCTACATCATCGAGGACTCCGGCTCGCGGGTGCTGGTGACCTCGGCGGCGCAGGGCGAGGTCGCCTCCGCACTGCGTGACCGGCTCGACCACCTCGACGCCCGGCTCGCGATCGACGGTCCGATCGACGGCTACGACGACTACGACAAGGCCGTCGCGGATCGACCCACCACGCCGCGGCCCGAGCAGCCCAAGGGCCAGGACCTGTTGTACTCCTCGGGAACCACCGGACGCCCCAAGGGCATCAAGCCACCGCTGACCGGCGGCCCGGTGGACGCCACCGCGGGGCTCGGAGGTCTCGGTCAGCTGCTGTACGGCATGGACGAGCACACCGTGTACCTCTCCACCGCGCCCCTGTACCACGCGGCGCCGCTGCGCTTCTGCATGGGCATCCACCGGCTCGGCGCCACCGTCGTGGCCATGGAGCACTTCGATCCCGAGGACACGCTGCGCGTCATCGAACAGCTGCAGGTCACCCACGGCCAGTTCGTCCCCACGATGTTCGTGCGGATGCTGCGTCTGCCCGATGAGATCCGCGAGCGCTACGACGTCTCGAGCCTCGAGGCGGCGATCCACGCGGCTGCGCCCTGCCCCGTGCCGGTCAAGGAGCAGATGATCGACTGGTGGGGCCCGGTCATCCACGAGTACTACGCCGGCACCGAGGGCAACGGGTTCGTCGCCATCGACTCCCACCAGTGGCTCGAGCACAAGGGCTCCGTGGGTCGCTCCCTGGCCGGGCCGCTCCACATCGTCGACGTGGACGGCAACGAGCTGCCCCCGGGCGAGGTCGGCGCCGTCTACTTCGAGGGCGGCAGCTTCGAGTACCACAACGACCCCGACAAGACGGCAGCGGCCTACGACGAGCGGGGCTGGAGCACGCTGGGCGACCTCGGCCACCTCGACGAGGAGGGTTTCCTCTACCTCGCCGACCGCCGCTCCAACCTCATCCTCTCCGGCGGGGTGAACATCTACCCGGCGGAGGTCGAGGGCGAGCTGATCATGCATCCCAGGGTCGTCGACGTCGCCGTCTTCGGCATCCCCAACGAGGAGTTCGGTGAAGAGGTCAAGGCGGTCGTGCAGCCCGAGGATCCCGATGCGGCGGGTCCCGACCTGGAAGCCGAACTGATCGCGTACTGCAAGCAACGGCTGGCGGGTTACAAGTGCCCACGCTCGGTGGACTTCCGGGACCAGCTGCCCCGCACACGCACCGGCAAGCTGTTCAAGCGCGAACTGCAGGACCCCTACTGGGACACCTGACCTCCGGCACTCCGCGAGGGGCGCGGGCAGAAAACAAGACCGCCAGGCGTCGGGCCGGAGAGCTCAACCCTCCATCAGGGGGCTCGCCGGTAGCCACAGGGTCCAGCCGGTCGCCGCTGCAGCCACGGCAGCCTGCGTGAGGCGACGAACCGTGCGGGCAGGCGCATCTGGTCACGGACGGTCATGGCGTCGTGGCGGGCCGACAGCGGCCGTGCAGTCGCGAGCGCGAACGCGTTGGCGGTGGCGGACGGTCCGGCGGCCACGAGCAGGGCGGCGGTGACGCCCGCGACGTAGGGGGCGGCACGATCGGACAGCGACACGACTGCGAAGGCAGTGGTGGCGGCGGCCATGAGCGCGGTCCAGGGGGTGCGGGCGAGTACGGCCACGACCGCGCCGGCGCCGGCCAGGGCCCACATGACGGGGCGGGGTCCGACGGTGCGAAGAGTGCTGCGCCGGCTGCGGCAGCCACGGCCGGTCCGGGGTAGCCCGCATAGGCGATGGCGGACCGTGCGAGACGGGCGCGGAGGCCGTTTCGATCGTGCCACAGGTAGGTCGCGTGACCGGTTCAGCGCCTCCCTCGAAGTTTGGTGGTGGACGTACCGGGTGTGGGCGTCAGGAAACCGGCTCGTCGTCCCGGAACTCCTGGAACGCCCGCCAGGCGGTCGGCGCCATCGTCGAGGCGGGCCCGCCGGCCATCAGCAGTGCCACACCCAGCGCCTCGGCCATCTCCTGCTCCGTGGTGCCCTGACGCGCGGCGGCCTTCGCGTGATGGGCGATGCAGGCCTCGCAGCCGTCCGTCACGGCGATCGCCACCGCGAAGGCCTCCTTGATGCGGGCCGGGATCTCCCCGTCGGCGACGGCCCCCTGGGCGAGCTGCAGGAAGCCACCCCAGGCGTCGGGGATGCGCTTGCGGAGCTCCCGTGTCGGTGGCCCGAGCTCCCGAAGCGACTCGTGGAAGTGACCCATGCCGTTCTCCTCGGTCGGTACTGGCGCTGGCACCGATGTCGCTGCCGGTTCGTCGTCCGTGGGGGTGGCCAGCGCATCCGTTTCGTGAGCACGATGGAACCGGGTGCCCGCGGCTGTCGACAGGGACGAAGGGCCCGCCGAGCGATGCCGGACGGCAGGGGCGTTACAGCCCGGCCGCTGACGCGCTGCCTCGGGTCCTCGGACCGGCTGCCGAGCCCTGGACCGTTCTTCTCCCGAGACCCGACCGGCTGCTCAGGCAGCGAGCATGTCCAGGACGGCGGCCCCGGCGAACCGGCCGTGCGCCAGGTCGTTCAACGCCTCGCGGGCTGACTCGAAGCCGTAGGCGACCGTGGTCACGTCCAGGCCGACACGGCCGGCGATGGCCAGGAATGCCTCGCCGTCGGCCCTGGTGTTCGCGGTGACCGAGCGGACCTCCCGTTCGCGGAACAGGTGCCGTTGGTAGTCCAGTGACGGAATGTCGGACAGGTGGATGCCGGCGATGGCGAGCGTTCCGCCCGCATCGAGCGCCCCGAGCGCGGCCGGGACCGTCTCCCCCGCCGGGGCGAAGGTGATCGCGGCGTCCAACGGCACCGGCGGCGTCTGGCCGGGCGCGCCGACCCACGCGGCACCGAGCGCCCGGGCGAGCGCCCGCCCCGACTCACCCCGGGTGACCACGAACAGTTCCGCACCCATCGACCGCGCGACCTGTGCCGTGAGGTGCGCCGAGCCGCCGAACCCCCAGATGCCCAGCCGATCACCGGGCCGGAACCTCGAGCGCAGTAGCGCCCGGTAGCCGATGATCCCGGCGCACAGCAGCGGTGCGGCGTCCAGATCGCCCAGACCGTCGGGAAGCCGGTAGGCGTAGGCCTCATCGACCACGGCGAGCTCCGCGTACCCCCCGTGGTCCGTCCAGCCGGTGTAGCGCGAGCGCTCACAGAGGTTCTCCGCCCCCCGCCGGCAGTGACGGCACCGACCGCACGTGCCGCGCAGCCACGGGATGCCGATCCGCTCGCCCACCTCGAAACGGGCCGCCCCGTCACCGAGACGGTCGACCTCGCCCACGATCTCATGGCCCGGCACCACCCGGTCCCGGCGCACGGGCAGGTCACCTTCGACCACATGGAGATCCGTGCGACAGACCCCACACGCCCGCACGCACACACGAACCTCACCGGCTCCCGGGGCCGGGTCCGGCACCTCCACCAGCTCCAGGGGCCCGTCGGCGACGGGGGCCGGTTCGCGGACCACCCATGCTCGCACCCTGCCCTCCTCGTCCTAGGTCCGGTCGGGGTCGCCGACCGGGCGAGGTCGCCGATGCATCATGTCGTGGCCAACGGGGCTGCGGCGAGCTGATCGCGGACGGCGGTCCGGGCGGCGGCGAGCACGACGTCGATGGCGTCGCCGGTCCGTATCGTCGCAGCCTCGGGCCAGGCGTCGGCGTCCGAGGCCATCGCGACCAGCACCTCCTCGGTGGCATCCGAGGCGTCGGTGCCGGGCGGACGCGCGGCCAGTCTGGCTCGCGCGACCTCCATCGGCGCGACGCAGCGCAGCTGTACGAGGCTGCTGCTGGTCTCGCTGGCGAGGGTGGCCGCGGCGTCACGCTCCGCTTCGGAGGTGAAGGAGGCGTCCAGCACGACGGACACCCCCAGCTCGAGCTGGTGTCGGGCGCGTTCGCGCAACTCGCCGTAGACGCGCCCGACCTGCTCGGGTTCGTACAGGCCGTGCCGGTACGAGGCGGCTGCCGCCGTGGTCACCTCCAACCCGGCCAGCTCCTTGCGGACCTCGTCGGAGCGCAGCAGTGCTGCGTCCAGCTGGTCGGCCAGGGCTCGCGCCACGGTGGACTTGCCCGTGCCCGGAAGACCGCCGACCAGCACCAGCGCGACCCGGCCGCGCTCGAGGTGCTGCAGCGCGAGGCGGTGCAGGCCCCGTGCCTCCTCGGCGGCGGACGCGTCGCCCTGATCGTGACGGAGACAGGCGACCTTCGCCCGCACGTGCGCCCGATAGGCGAGATAGTGGTGGGCGAGGCTCTCGGGATGCTGCTCCCCCGAGACCTCCCGGTAGAACCCGAGGAAACGGATGCCCAGCCCGGGATGTCCGAGCCGCTCGAGATCCATGGCGAGAAAGGCCACATCCAGCAGCACGTCACCGAACCGGTAGTGGTCGGCGAATTCGAGACAGTCGATGATCCGCGGTCCATCGGGCAGGCAGAAGATGTCCTGCGCCAGCAGGTCCCCGTGACCGTCGCGGATCATGCCCTCGGCGATACGAAGGTCGAACAGTCGCTGCCGGCCGGCCAGGTAGTGCCGGGCGAGCGCGGAGACGCGATCCAGCTCGGCGCGCGGCACCACCCGGTCGGCGAACGTCACGAGCGTGTCCCGGTTGTCGGCCCAGTTGCGCGCGACCGCATCGCGTGTCGCGACCCGCGCGATCGCCGGTTCGGTCCGAGAGGTGGCCACCGAGTCGTGCAGATCAGCGACCTGCCGCGCGACGCCTCGCAGCGCGGCGGTGACGTCCTCTCCGGCGGCCAGCACGGCCGCCAGGCGCCGGTCCTCGGGAAGGCGCCGCATGACCACGAGGTGGTCACACACCTCGCCATCGAAGCCCAGCACGTCGGACACCCCCAGGTACACGTCGGGCGCCAGCCGGCGGTTGAGCTCGACCTCGCGGTGACAGATCCGCTCCCGCGCCTCACGGGTCGTGAAGTCGAGGAAGCCGAGGTCCACCGGCTTCTTGACCTTGTACGCGCGGTCGCCCAGAAAGAACACGACCGCCGAATGCGTCTCCGCGACCGATGCCGCCCCGCCGGCACCGAGATCGAAGCCCGCTCGGGGAAGGTCGCCGAGGACGCCATCCGGCGGCAGTGATTCCCAGGACACCTCCACGCCAGCACCTTCTACCGGGCCCGGCGATCATGCAGGACCGACCGGGCTCGCGGAAGTGCCGAACGACCCGAGGACCCCGTACCGCACCCCGCGCCGTGCCTACGAGCCAAGACTCCACAGCACGAGGATCACCATCATCGACCCCACGCCCGCCAGCAGGAAGGCCAGCAACGTGCCGGTGATGTCCGCTGGCGTGGCCACCGGGCCGCCGTCCGCCGGGCCCTGGCGGTAGCCGGCGTCCTGGATCTTCCGGGTTGACACAGTCTCCATGGCACTCACTCCCATCGACCGCCGGGTCGGCGAGGTCAGGGCAGCTCGGCACCCCGACGTGTTCTTCCCCCGACGGAACGCGCGCAATGACCGTGTGGACAGGGGCAGATGTCCCGAGTCCGCCTTCCGGTGCGCGGCCGGCTGCCCACACCGGGACCGCAACCGCCGCGGCGCACGACTCGGCGAGGGGACACGGGTCGTTGGCCTCTGGGCGACCGCGCGGTTCCCGGGGGACGCTTGCGGTGAGTCGTTCGAGGCAGCCCCATGTCCAGCACTGCACTGGAGGTGTCGACCAGGTGGCTGGATGCACTGCTGTTTCGCTGGCCCACCGGTGCCCGGACCCCGCACGCGGCCGTGGCCGCCCTGGCATCCGATCTGGGCGAGGCCGGTATCGAGCTGCGGGTACTCGGTAGGCCGCGACAGGGTGAGAACGGGGCCCCGGGCGTGGTCACGGTCGGCACGGTGGCTTTCGAGCTCGAGGATCTCGCGACCCGGGGTGTGGGGCCGGGAGTGGTCGGGGCGGTCGGGCAGCTACCCGGCCTGCCGCCGCGCGTCGTGCAGTTCGACGGGGGGATGGCCTCGTTGCGGGCGATCGCGTTCGAACAGCTGCGTCTGCGATCGCAGAAGCGCGTTCCCCGCCTCGATCCAGATCCCGCGTGGACGCTGGTCTTCACGACCACGGACCCACTGCGCGAGCGTGTCGAGGAGGCGTTGTACACGCAGGCGGACGGCCGGTTCGGCACCCGCGGGACGCTGGAGGAACACGGCCCCGGCGCGCAGCCACTCGTCGTCGGCGCGGGCGCCTACCTCGACGGCGATGGCGACGGTCTCGATGCCACACCGACGCTGCTGCCGTGCCCGATATGGGCCCATCTCGCGCTCCCGCCTCAGCCTGGCGACGACACCCGTCGAACCCTCGATCTGCGGACCGGCGTGCTCCTTCGTGAGGGCACCGACGAGCCGCCGCTGCGCGTGCTGCGGTTCGCCTCGCTGGCACGTCCCGGACTGTGCGTGCTGCGGGCGGAGGGCCCCGCCGCAACACTGGGAGCGGGGCCCGGCCTGATCCTGCCGCAGGGAGCTCAGCAGGGCTGGGTCGAGCAGTTGGACACGGAACGGTCATGGGCCGTGTCCGGGACCGTTGACGGCTGGGCCGCCGCGATGAGCGCCAACACCGTGCACGAGTCAGGCCCCCGACGACTCGTCGAACGACGTGTGGTGCTCGATCAGGGCCGAGACCGCATACCGCGGATGTCCGACAGCAGCGCAAGGCTGGACGCGCTCGCGGACGTCGGCTTCGAGGAGCTTCTGGCCGAGCAACGGCGACACTGGGCGGCACGATGGCAGCGGGCCGACGTCACCATCGACGGGGACCCCGGCCTGCAGCAGGCCGTCCGCTTCGCGCTGTTCCACCTGATGAGCTCGGTGGCCGACACCGGCGAGGCGGCCGTGGGGGCACGGGGCCTGACCGGCCCGGCCTACCGCGGGCACGTCTTCTGGGACGCTGACGTGTTCGTGCTCCCGTTCCTGGCGGCGACCCACCCGTCGGCGGCGCGCGCGATGCTGGCCTACCGGGTCGCCCGCCTGCCGGCCGCGCACCGGCGGGCCGCCGGACTCGGCTTCGCCGGGGCCCGCTTTCCGTGGGAGTCGGCCGGCGACGGCCGCGACGTCACGCCCGAATCCTTCGTCGGGTTCGACGGCGAGGTCGTGCCGGTCCTCAGTGGGCGCTACCAGGAGCACATCACCGCCGACGTGGCCTGGGCCGCATCCCATTACCTCGACTGGACGGCCGATGACGCTTTCGCAGCGGGTGACGGCCGGCAGCTGCTCCTCGAGACGGCCCGATACTGGGCGGCTCGCATCAGTCACGGGGCGGAGGGCCAGGCGCACCTGTGTGGGGTGATGGGCCCCGACGAGTACCACGCCCCCGTCGACGACAACGCCTTCACCAACAACATGGCGCGCTGGAACCTGCGACGGGCAGCCGAGATGGTCGGACCGGGCGACCCCGGCCCCCTCCGGGAGGAGGCCGCCGCCTGGCGACGAATCGCCGACGATCTGTTCGACGGCTACGACCCGGTGACCGGACGCCACGTGCAGTTCGCCGGCTACGACGATCTGGAGCCACTGCTCATCGGCGACCTGGCCGACCCGCCCGTCGCGGCCGAGGTACTGCTGGGCCGTGAGCGGACGGCTGCGTCCCAGGTGATCAAGCAGGCCGACGTGCTGATGCTCCACCACCTCCTGCCCCGGGACCGGCCGACCGGCTCTCTCGCACGCGACCTCGATCACTACCTCCCCCGCACCGCACACGGCAGCTCGCTCTCCCCCGGCATCCACGCCGGCCTGCTCGCCCGGGCCGGGCGCCTGGACGAGGCCCTCGACCTGCTGCGGGTGGCCGCTCGCATCGACCTCGACGACGTCACCGGATCCGCGGCCGGCGGCCTGCATCTGGCGGCTGCCGGCAGCGTGTGGCAGGCCATCGTGTACGGCTTCCTCGGGGTCCGGCCCGAGCGGGACGGGTCGCTGTCGGTGGACCCGCACCTGCCGCCGGCCTGGCGGGCACTGACCGTGCGTCTCACCTTCCGGGGCCAGCCGATCGTCCTTCTCGCCGAACACGGCCGCCTGCGGGTGACCTGTACCGCGCCGTTCAGCCTGCGGCTCGGTGCCCGACGGCACCGCATCCTGCCTCCCACGACCATGCTCGATGTCCCGGTCGCCGTCGCGCGACCCAAGGTGAGGTGATCCTCATGGCGCTCGTGCTCGCTGCGATCGATGACAGTCCGGCCCTCACCCCCACGGCCCGTGCGGCGGGCGCCATGGCTGCGCTGCTGGACGCTGAGCTGTCGGGCATCCACGTGACCGAACCTGGATCATCCCACGCCGGCACCCTCACCTCCAGAGCCGGCTTCCCGGTGGCGGTGGTGTCGGGCGGCGTCGTGCCCCGCCTGCTGGCCGCGATCGAGGCTCCCGAGGTCCTGCTCGGCGTGATCGGCGCCCGCGACCACCTGGGTCCGTCGACGCCGGCCGGACACGTCGCCTGCGAGCTCGCCTGCGCCACCTCCACCCCTCTGCTCGTCGTACCTCCGGGCTCGCCGTTGGGCACCCACGGGGCGGTCGGCCGTGCCCTGTTGCCCCTCGACGGCGACCCCCACACGACCGAACAGACGCGCGGCCTCGTCGACCGGCTCACCGACGCGGGGGTCGAGCTCGTCGCCACCCATGTGTTCGACCCCCGACACCTGCCGCGCTACCTCGACGCACCCGGCTATGAGCTCGAGTCCTGGCGGCACGAGTTCCTCGCCCGCCACGGCCGCCCGGGCCAACGGCTGGAGTTGCGCAGCGGCCCGGTCTGGCAGGCCGTGCTCGACTGCGCGGTCGCGGAGGAGTCCGACCTGATCGTGCTGGGCTGGGCCCAGCATCTGGCACCGGGTCGTGCCACGGTCGTCCGGGAGGCGCTCGCCAACCCGATCCTGCCCGTCCTGCTGCTTCCCGACGTCGAGGTCACACCACGAGCTGCCAGCAGCCAGCAGGCAGCAGCCCCTCTTCCCGACCGGTGACAGCCGGCCCACCGGCCGCACCCGGTGGGTCCTTTGCCTCTGGTGACCTCCCGCAGGGTCCACCAAGGTGACGACACGCCCCCACCCCCCCGTAAAGGCGCACGCGTGCGCATCCTGCAGATCGCACCCCCGTGGTTCTCGGTCCCCCCGACCGGCTACGGAGGAACCGAGCAGGTCGTCTCCGCGCTCACCGAAGGGCTCGTCGCCCTCGGTCACGAGGTCACCCTGGTGGCCGCCGGCGGCTCGCGCACGCGCGCGGCCCTCTGGGCGACCTCCCGGCAGCCACCCAGCACCCTGCTCGGCGACACCGCCGTGGAACTCGCCCACGTGCTGCAGGGGCACCGGCGTCGCGAGGAGTTCGACGTCATCCACGACCACACGCTCACCGGGGCGTCACTTGGAGCCATGCCGGGGGGCCCACCGGTCGTCCACACCCTCCACGGACCATGGACCTCCGTCACGGAAGCGCTCTACCGCCAGGTCGCCGACCGCGTCCACCTGGTCGCGATCAGTCGTGACCAGGCCGGCCGGGCCCCGCCGGGCATCGTGCTCGCCGGCGTGGTCCACAACGGCATCGACGTCGAGAGTTATCCGTTCGTTCTCACCAAGGGCGACCATCTGGCCTTCGTGGGCCGCGCGGACCCGGAGAAGGGACCCGAAGTCGCGATCGAGGTCGCGCGACAACTGGGCCGAAAGCTGGTGATGGCCGTGAAGGTCAACGAGCCCGGCGAACACGACTATTTCTCGGACGTGCTCGAGCCCCGCCTCGGGGACGCCGACGTCGAGATCGTCCGCGTCACCAGCCACGCCGAGAAGGTCGCGTTGCTGGGCTCGGCCGCCGCCGTGCTGTTCCCGATCCGGTGGGACGAGCCGTTCGGCCTCGTGCCCCTCGAAGCGAACGCGTGCGGCACACCCGTCGTGGCGTTCGCGCGCGGCGCCGTGCCCGAGGTGGTCGAGGACGGCCGCACGGGCCGGCTCGTCGCACCGGACGACCTCGACGCGTTCTGTCGGGCCGTCGAACGCGTCGACGAACTCCACCCGCGCGACTGCCGTGCGAACGCCCGGACACGCTTCGACTCCCCGCTGATGGTCGAGCGCTACGTGCAGATCTACGAACAGGCGATCGGCACGCGAGCGCGACAGACCGACCCCGTGCGCCTACAAGTCACACCGACCTGAACGAAGAGCACGCCCTTGGACGCGCACGCCGGGCTTCCCCCGACGGGCGCTGTGGCCGACGGATGGGAATCCCCGGCGCGATGGGAGTCCAGCCCCCATGAGTGACGAGGTCAGCACCGGACCGCTCGGCGAGATCATCTGCGTGCGCGGTGAGGTCTTCGTGGTCTCCGACGCCACCGGGGACATCGTCCCGGGTGGCGACCACGGCGTCTACGTCCGCGACACGCGTTTCATCGACCGTCTGGAAATACTCATCGACGGTCAGCACCCCCGGCCGCTGGTGGGCTCCAGCACCGGCCCGGCCAGTGCCACCTTCCACGGCTACCTGCCACTGCCCGACACCGGGCCCGATCCGGTGCTGCTCATCGACCGTCGGCGGGTCATCGATGGATCGCTGCACGAGGAGGTGGCGTTGACCAACCGCGGCCGGCAGCCCCTGAGCTTCGAGGTGGGTGTGCGGACCGGAACGGACTTCGCCTACATCTTCGACGTCCGACACGGCCGCTCGCTCGACGCCGTCGCACCGAAGGACGCAGACGGCGGTGTGCGCTTCGTGAGGGCCGACGGCGTCGATGACCTGCTCATCAAGACCGAACCTCCGCCAGTGCGGCGGGAGGGCGACACGCTGATCATCCCCTGCCGGCTGCCCGTCGGCGGGTCGAGCCGGGTGTGCCTCGACGTAATGGCCACGGACATCTACGGCACCGTCCACCCCGGTCGACGCTGCGCGGCGATCCAGCGTCCTGCGGCACGCGTGCCGGCGGGAACACGCCATCACGTCCCGTCGGTGCGGTGCTCGGACCAACGCTTCGAGCGACTGCTCGATCGCAGCTTCAACGACCTCGACGCCCTGAAACTCGCGGACCCGCAGGAACCGAGCGATGTGTTCTGTGCCGCGGGGAGCCCCTGGTACCTGACCCTGTTCGGGCGCGACTCCCTGTGGGCGGCGTTCATGGCCGCCCCCTTCGACCTCGACCTGGCCGGAGGCACGCTTCGGACGCTTGCCCGGCGCCAGGGGACGCGACACGATCCCGACACCGAGGAGCAACCGGGCAAGATCCTCCACGAGATCCGCCGGGGAAGCCTGACCCACCGCGGCGACCTTCCACCGAACTACTACGGCACGATCGACGCGACCCCGCTGTTCGTCATCCTCGCCCACGAGGCCTGGCGGTGGGGGTTGCCACCAGAACAGGTCGCCGCCCTGCTCCCCCACGTGGAAGCGGCGCTCGACTGGATGGGCGACCACGGCGACCCCGACGGTGACGGGTTCCTCGAGTACATCAAGGACAGCGAGCGGGGCCTGGACAACCAGGGGTGGAAGGACAGCCACGACGGCATCCAGTTCGCCGACGGGCGCCTGGCACGTGCCCCGATCGCGCTCGCCGAGGTGCAGGCCTACGCCCACGATGCGGCCGTCCGTGGCGCAGAACTCCTCGCAGAGTTCGGGAGGCCGGCTGCCGAGCGATGGGGAGCCTGGGCGGAGGACCTCGCAGCCCGGTTCCGTGACCGGTTCTGGCTGGAGGATGCCCACGGGCGCTATCCGGCCACCGCGCTCGATCGGAGCAACCGACCGGTCGACGGGCCCGCGAGCAACATGGGCCACCTGCTCGCCGGCGGCCTGCTCGAAGGGGACGAGGCCGGGCTGGTCGCCGCGCAGCTGACCCATGATCGCCTCGCCAGCGGATGGGGCCTACGCACGCTGTCCACGACGTGTGCCGGCTTCAACCCGCTCAGCTACCACGCAGGCTCGGTGTGGCCGCACGACACCGCGATCGCGGTCTGGGGCCTGGCCGCCTCGGGACAGCACGAGGCCGCGTCGTCGCTGCTGCGCGGACTCGTCGATGCGGCTCCCAGCTTCGGCTACCGCCTCCCGGAACTGTTCGGGGGCTTCGCTCGGCAGGAGGTGCCGATCCCCGTCCCCTACCCGGCGGCCTGTCGCCCTCAGGCCTGGGCCGCCGGCGGCGCGCTGTTGCTGCTGCGGGCCTGCCTCGGCCTCCACCCGGACATCCCCGCCGGCCGGCTGGTCGTCGCCCCCCTGCGACCCGCGCCGTTCCGCTTCCTGGAGCTGAGGGGCCTCCCCGTGGCCGGACGCACCGTCTCCATCCGCATCGACGAGCAGCGGGGCGTCGACGTCGAGGTGCGTGGCGGGACACTCGAACTCGACATCGTGGACGACTGATCACGATGCCGTGTGCTACGGCGCAGAGGCCGGGACCTCGCGGGCATGCGACCTCACCGCGTGGTCCGGACCTCAGGTGACGTCGGTGTCCGAACGGGACCGCAAGTCGATCGGACGGGTGATCGGGGTGATCGTGATGCTGGCCCCGGTGAACAGCCGATGCGGCGCGGCGCGTACGGATTCCCGCTGGCTGCCGGAGCTGAAGGTGATCGAGCGGTGGTGCAACAGGTGCGGGTCGATGATGATCGGCACGTGCAGCAGCGACGGCAACGGCGGCAGTGCTCCCAGCTCGAACTCCGGGAAGTCGCGGGTCAGCTCTTCCTCGGCCGCCAGGCGGGCGGTGGGGTCCTCGAGCCCCTCGCGGACGAGATCGAGGTCGAGACGACGTGAGGCGGGTATCAACGCCAGCGCATGCCCTGTGGCGATATCGAGCACGATCGTCTTCACGACCGATTCGGCGTCGACGCCGAGCGCCCGGGCCTCCTCCATCGCGCTGGTGGCCCGCGGGTGCGGTAGCACCTCGAAACGGATGCCCCGCTTGGCGAGATGATCGGTGGCGAGTGTCATCGTTCGGCCTCCGTGCGCTGCTGATCGGACACCTCGATCGTGGCTCGACCTCGTCCACACCGGTAGGGGCCAAGGACCCGGCCCGTGTATCCGGTCCGCGGCCGTCGTTCCAGGGTCCGGGTGAGATGGTGACCGTGGCCGGGGTGCCGCACGCCGGTCCTGCGTTACGATCGTCTGGAAGGGGAGTACCTCACCTCGTGGGCATCGTCAGGACGGTCCCGCGTCGGGATCCGGTGCCGCGCCCGTTGCTGGGGGAGGGAGACCTTCGGTTCTCGCCGCGACGTGTGTCGCGGTGCCCGGAGGCCACCGATGCCAAGCATGCTCCCGCCCGAGGCCCGACCGGCCCAGATGCCGGTTGCTCCGCCTTCGCCACATGCGCTCCCGGCCTTGGCGGTAGCTGCGGAGTTGCGGGTCGATCCCGCTGTGGGTCTCGACGCCGGGTCGGTTGATGCACGTCTGACCTCGGCTGGACGCAACGAGTTCGAGGCGACGCCATCGCCGTCGTGGGCGAGACGGTTCGTCGCCCAGTTCCGCAGCCTCCTGATCCTGATCCTGCTCGCCGCGGCGGCACTGTCCGTGGTGGTCGGGGAGTTCAAGGACACGGTCGTCGTCGCCGCGGTGCTGCTCTTGAACGCGGTGCTGGGCACGGTCCAGGAGGCACGCGCGGACCGGAGTGTGCGGGCGTTGCAGGGCCTGTTGCCGTCGCGTGCCAGGGTCCGGCGTGGCGGCCACTCTGTCGAGGTCGCGGCCGTCGAGCTCGTTCCGGGTGACGTCGTGCTGGTCGAGGCGGGCGATCGGATCCCGGCGGACGGACGGCTGCTGGTGGACGCGGTCCTCGAGGTGGACGAGTCGTCCCTGACCGGCGAGAGCACCCCGGCGTCCAAGCACGCCGCCACCGTCTCCGATCCGGACGCTGCGGTCGCCGAGCGGGCCGGCATGGTGTGGATGAACACCACGGTGGCGCGTGGCCGGGGTGAGCTGGTCGTCACCGCCACGGGGATGGGCACCCGGATCGGCGAGGTCGCACAACTGCTGGCCGAGGCCCCGGACCGCAAGACCCCGCTGCAACGACAGATCGACGCGCTCGCCCGCCGGCTGGCGGTCGTGGCCGGGGTCGCGGTCGCCGCAGTGTTCGCGGTCGCGCTGGTCCGCGGCGACACGCTGGCCGAAGCCGCGCTGGATGCGATCGCGCTCGCGATCGCCGCCATCCCCGAGGGGCTGCCCGCGGTGGTCACGATCACGCTGGCGATCGGGACCGCCGCGATGGCCCGGCAGCGGGCGATCGTCAAGCGGTTGACCTCGGTGGAGACGCTCGGTTCGACCCAGGTCATCTGCACCGACAAGACCGGCACGTTGACCCGCAACCAGATGACCGTCCGCGCGGTCGTGTCCGCTGCCGGTCGCCACACGGTCACCGGCGACGGCTACCAGCTGTCCGGGGCCGTCCACCCAGCGCTGCCGGCACCCGCGCCTGGGCTGCAGGCCGCCGTATTGTGCAACGACGCCGACGTCACCGACGGCGAGGTCGTCGGCGACCCGACCGAGGCGTCGCTGCTCGTCCTCGCCCACAAGGCGGGGGTCGACGTGGCCGAGATCCGGGGACGCCGACGGGTCACCGAGGTGCCCTTCGACGCGGGGACCAAGCTGATGGCGACGCTCCACCACGACGCCCGGGGCGGCACGCTGGTCGCGGTCAAGGGTGCGCCGGAGGTGCTGCTGCCACGTTGCACCCGGGTCGCCACCGTGCACGACACCGCACCGCTGGACGAGGCCGCCCGGGCCGAGCTGACCCGCCACATCAGAGAGCTCGCTGCCGAGGGGTTGCGGACCCTCGGTGTCGCCACCCGCTGCCTCGAGCTCGCCCCGACCGCGGTCGACGACCCGGCAGCGGTGATCGACGAGCTGACGTTCGAGCTACTGGTCGGGATCGTGGACCCGCCCCGCGACAGGGTCGGCGAGGCGGTCGGTCTCGCGCGGCAGGCCGGTATCCGGGTGATGATGGTCACCGGTGATCACCCGGACACCGCGGCGGCGATCGCCCGGGACGTCGGCATCGTCGGCGAGGTGCTGACCGGCGTTCAGCTCGATGCCCTCGACGACACGCAGCTCGCCGCCCGGCTGCCCGGCGTCGGGGTGTGTGCCCGTGTCTCCCCGGAGCACAAGGTCCGGCTGGTCCGCCTGTTGCAGGACGCCGGGCTGACCACGGCGATGACCGGTGACGGGGTCAACGACGCTGCGGCGCTCAAACGGGCCGACATCGGGGTGGCCATGGGGATCGCCGGCACCGAGGTCACCAAGCAGGCCAGTGACCTGGTCCTGGCCGACGACCATTTCGCCACCATCGTCACCGCCGTGGAACGCGGCCGCGGGATCTACGACAACATCGTGGCCTTCCTCCGGTTCCAGCTCGCCACCAACATCGGGGCGATCATCGCGATCCTCGGCGCCCGCCTGGTCGGTCTGCCCGCACCGTTCACCCCGATCCAGGTGCTGTGGGTCAATCTCATCATGGACGGCCCTCCTGCGCTCGCGCTCGGCGCCGATCCGGTCCGGCCGGGTGTGATGGACCGTCCGCCGCGTGACCCCGACACCCCTATCCTGGACAACGGGCGGCTGCGACGGCTCATGCTGGCCGGGACGGTCATGGCGCTGGGCACGATCGGGGTGTTCGCCTGGACGCTCGATGAATATCCGGACGACGGCGGGGCGGTGGCCGGCACGATGGCGTTCACCACGTTCGTGCTGTTCCAGTTCGTCAACGCGGTCAACGCCCGGCTGGAGCACACCACCGTGTTCGTCCGGCACACCCTGCGTAACGGCAAACTGTGGGTCGCTCTTGCCGGTGTCCTCGGCCTTCAGATTCTCGCCGTTCACGTCCCCGTGGTCGGCGGTATCGTCGACGTCGTGCCCCTGGACCTCGGCCAGTGGCTCGTCGCGGCCGGTATCGCCAGCACGTTGTTGCTCGTCGAGGAACTCCGCAAGGCGCTGGTTCGGGCCGGCAAGCCCTGGAAGGCACCTCGATGAGCTCGGCGCACGGCCCGGACGGCGCCAGTCGGGAGGCGCTGGAGCGGCACGACCCCGGTGGGTGCCGGTGGTGGCACGGTCCTGATCCCTCCGCGGACACTCTTGCCGCGCTCGGCCGTCAGGTCGACCTGCCGTCGGCCGTGCTCGAGGCGATGCGTGCCACACCGGCACGACCCCACCTCACGCAGTGCGAGGGGTGGCGGATCTGGGCGCTGACTCCGGCCACCTTCCGGCCAGCGACCGCGCAGAGCGTGGTCGGCCACCTCGTCGTGGCGACCGACGGAGCGGTCGTACTCACCCTCGGAGGGATCCCGGACCTCACCGTCGAGGAGTTCGTGGCGCGCGTGAGCGATCGGCGTGACCAGCCCGACGATGCGGAGGCGGTGGTCCGCTGCATCTTCGGCGCGGTGCTCGACGCGGCCGCCGAATCCGTGAGTGAGCTGGACGATGCCGTGGAGGACATCGAGGAGGTGGTGTTCGCACCGCAGCGGGGCAGCCACGCCGAGCGGATCTACCGGCTCAAGCGCGAAGTACAGACGGTGCGACGCTGTGTGGGACCCCTCCCGGACCTGGTCAGCACCTCCGCAGCGGCGGCGACGAACCTCGGCGCGGACGCAGGCACCGACGTGGGCTCTCCAGTGCTGCACGCACGGGCACGACGGGTGGTCGAGCAGGTGACCCACGCCGACGATCTGCTCGACAGCGTGCTCGCCGCCCACCACACCCGGGTCACGATCCAGCAGAACGACGACATGCGACGGATCTCCGCGTGGGTGGCCATCGTCGCCGCACCCACCGCGATCGCCAGCGTGTACGGCATGAACTTCCGGCACATGCCCGGGCTCAGCTCGCCGCTGGGCTACCCGGCGGTGCTGCTGGTCATGCTCGGCGTGTGCGCCACGTTCTACGGGCTGTTCCGCCGGAGCGGCTGGCTATAGGAGGCGTCACCACCTCGTCTGCCTGCTGCCCACCGGGCGGTGGGTCTCGGTCATGCGCACGGCCACGTCGATGCCGGAGGCGGCGGTGATGGCGGCGATGACGACGATGGCGGTGGTGATCGAGTAGACGTCGGCCAGCACCCCGGCGAGGACCGCTCCGACGGCGAAGCCGAAGTCACGCCACCAGCGGTAGACCCCGACGGCCGCGCCGCGCCAGGCCGGGTGGGCGATGTCACCCACCGCGGCGATCAGGGTCGGGTAGGCCATCGCCGTCCCGGCACCGAACAGCACGCTGCCGGTCGCCCACACGGCGAAGGTGTCACCGAAGGCGATGATCAACAGGCCGGCGGCCTCGGTCAGCTGCCCAGCCACGATCAGTCCCTTGCGGCCGATCCGGTCGGACAGGGCGCCGGTGAACAGCTGCCCGCCTCCCCACACGGCGGGGGCGATGGCGATCAGCAGCCCGACCGTGCCGACCGTGAGGTCACCGGTGATGGTGAAGAAGATGGGGAACAGCCCCCAGGCCATGCCTTCGTTGAGGTTGTTGACCAGTCCGGCCTGGCTGGTGGCCGACAGCGACCGGTCGCGCCAGGTCGACAGGGCGAGTACCTCGCGTGGGGTGAACGACGCACCGTGCCCGTTCGTCCCCCCGTCGTGATGCTTGCTCTCCTCGGCGACGTGGTCTCTCGTTTCACGGACGAACAGCGCCGAGAGTCCCAGGCCCAGGCCGGCGAAGGCCAGGCCGAGGAAGAACGGTGCGGGTCGCAGGCCGGCGACCTCGGCGATGTAGCCGGTGGCCCACGCGGCCGCGGCGACCGCGCCGTAGCCCGCGGCCTCGTTGAACCCCATCGCCATCCCACGACGGTGGGGGCCGACGAGGTCGATCTTCATCAGCACGGTGACCGACCAGGCCAGTCCCTGGTTGATGCCCAGCAGCACGTTGGCGGCGATCACCCACGACCAGGACGGGGCCCAGATCAGCATCAGCGGCACCGGCAGGGCGAACAGCCAGCCGACCAGCAGCACGGGCTTGCGCCCGAATCGGTCGGCCAGCGTGCCGGCGAAGAAGTTCACGATCGCCTTGGTGAGCCCGAAGGCGAAGATGAACGTGAGCATCGCGGTGTAGGCGGCGAGGCCGAACTCCTGCTGGGCCAGCAGCGGCAGCACGGTGCGTTCCTGGCCGATCATGCCGCCCACCAGGGCGTTGACGCCGACCAGCAGCGCGAACTGCGGCAGGTTTTCCCGCAGCCCCAGACGGATGGGGGCGACGGCGCGGCTCACGACCCGGTCTCCAACAGGTGGCCGGCCTCGGCGAGCTCGTCGTGGGCCGAACCTTCGACGTCGGCGTCCAGCTGGGCCTCGACCACCCACCGCACCACCAGACCCAGACCCTCGTCGACCAGCGGCGTCACAGCCACACGGAAACTCCATTCAAACGATCACTTGACAAAAGGATGCCGACCAGCTGAGGTGATGTCAAATATCTATTTGAATGACGATAGGATGCGGCCACGACCGCAGGAGCAGGCATGCCGGCCACCACGACCCGCCGAGCCGCCAAGAACGCCCTGTTCGATGGTTTCGGCCGCATCGCCGCCGCCCTGGGATCCGGACGCCGCGCCGAGATCGTCGAACTGCTCGCCCAGGGCGAACGCAGCGTGGAACAGATCGCCGACCAGATAGAGCAGTCGGTGGCCAACACCTCCCACCACCTGCGCACCCTGGCCCGTGCCGGGCTCGTGGCCTCCCGCCGACAGGGCACCCACGTCCACTACCGGCTCGCCTCCGACAAGGTGCTCGAAGTCTGGCTGGCCATTCGCGAGCTCGCCGACGAGCAACTCGACGACCTCGACGCACTGGCCGACGCCTACCTCGGCGACCGCACCCACATCGACGACATCGACCGCGACGAACTCCTCGTACGCCTCCAAAGAGGCGACCTCGTCCTCATCGACGTCCGCCCCGCCGGTGAATACGCCGCCGGCCACCTACCCGGCGCGATCTCCGTCCCACCCGACGACGTCGACCGGATGCTCGAGGAGCTCCCCGAAGACCGCGAGATCATCGCCTACTGCCGCGGCCCCTACTGCGTCTACGCCGACGACGCCATCCGCAAGCTCACCGCCCACGGCCGACAGGCTCGCCGACTCCGCGACGGCATCCCCGAGTGGCGGCAGCGCGGCGGCCCCATCGAGACCGGCGCGGCGTGAGCAGGACGGCGCGAGGATGCTCAGCTGGCGGCCTGTTCCACCTTGCCGGGCGGCTCTGCCGTTGCCGTCTGCTCCCAGGTGGGCCGCAGTGGCATGCCGGACAAACCCGCAGCGTCGGTTCGCACGGCGAGCACTTGGTGGAGCTGGAGCTCGTTGCGCTCGAACGCGAGCCGTGAGCCCGGCATGTACAGCCGCCACACGCGGGCTCGACGCTCGCCGGCCTCGGTGACGCACTCGCCCCAGTTCTGCTCCAGGTTGGCGCTCCAGTCGGCCAGCGTCTTCGCATAGTGCTCGCGCAGGTTCTCCTCGTGGCGTACCTCGAAGCCGCCACGGTCCTGCAGCACGCTGATGATGTGGCCCAGTCCCTCGAGTTCACCGTCGGGAAATACGTAGCGGTTGATGAATCCGCGCTTCTTGAGCGTCGGCTCGGTGTTGCCCGGCCACATGATGGAGTGGTTCAGGAGGCGCCCGCCGGGTCGCAGCTTGCCGTAGAGGAAGGACGCGTAATCGGGCAGGTTCGCCTTGCCGATGTGCTCGGTGAGCCCGATCGAGCTGATCGCGTCGAAGTGCGACTCGGGCACGTCGCGGTAGTCGAGGTGCCGTACCTCGGCGAGCTCCGACAGCCCGCTTTGCGCGATCTGCTCCTGCGCCCAGTTCGCCTGGGCCCGCGACAGCGTCACGCCGAGCGCCCGGACCCCGTAGTGCTGCGCGGCGTGGATGACCATCCCGCCCCAGCCGCAGCCGACATCGAGCAGCCGCATGCCGGGTTGCAGGTCGAGCTTGCGTGCCACGAGGTCGTGCTTGAAGCACTGTGCCTGCTCGAGGGTCGAGTCCTCGCTCGGGTATGCGGCGCACGTATAGGTCATCGACGGGCCGAGCACCAGCCGGTAGAAGCGGTTGGACACGTCGTAGTGGTGCGCGATCGCGTCCTTGTCGCGTTGCTTGGAGTGCCGCCATCCCCGCAACCGGGTCTCCTCCGGTGGCCGGCGCACCCGCTGGGTGGCGTTGCGGGTCATCTCCGACGTCAGCCGAGCCAGCTGCCCCGCAAAGAGGTTCTTCACCCGCGGTTCCCAGAGGGCGCGCAGGGCGGAGTAGACGTCGCCGTCGACGTCGATCTCGCCGTCGACGTAGGCGCGTGCGAAACCGAGCTGGCCGGGGGCACGTACGACGTGCGCCCACGCCCGGGGAGAGACCACCGTCAGGTGCGCGGGCGCGTCCGGTGGCCCGGCACTGCTGCCGTCATAGGCGCTGAAGCGAATCTCCCCGTTGCCCGCGAACAGGTCGTGGAAAACCTCTGCAAGCTTCATGTTCCCACCTCTCTCACCGTCGCTGCACGCACTTCTCGTAGAGGTCGCGTAGGCGTGCGTCGGGGTCGTAGCGGCGCTTGACCCCCCAGTAGCGCTCCCCTCCGTACAACTGCCAGAACTCCTGCCGCCCGTAGTAGGCGGTGGAGTACAGCGACTTGCGCCCATCGTGGGCGGCCACGGTCTGCTCGATCCGCCGGTCACGGTCCCCCTCCACTTCGCCGCGGGCGACCGGGACACCACCCCAGAACCCGAAGTTGACGTACAGCGCATCCGGGTCGAGCGGGTACAGATCCCAGGGCGCCTCGGTGCGCTGCCGGAGCGGGCACAGCCACACCGGCCACAGTCCGACGTCGCGCTCCAGGTAGTCGAGGAAGGCCGCGGCCCGGTCGACGGGCACCTCGATGTCCTGCACGATCATCTCCACGGTGGGTCGGTGCAGCAGCCGGTCCACCCGACGTTTGAGCCCGAAGCGGTTCTCGAGGGCCACGAGCCGGTGGTAGACGTCGCTGCGCAGCCAGCGCTTGGGCCACAGCCACCGGAGGAGGCGGTTCTGGGCTCCGAAGGCACGCGAGCACCAGAACCAGTCGGTGTCCCACCGCCACAGGTAGTCGCCGACCCTGAGGTAGTCCCGCTCCCGCTCACGGATGGAGCGGTAGTAGATGTCGCTTCCGGTGTAGTCGCTCGAGTAGGGCGCGGTGTCGGTGAACGTGCCCACTGTCAGGTAGAGCTCATCAGGTGCGAACGCGGTCCCGTCGACGAAGTCGATCCGCTCGCCGTCGACCTCACGCTCGACACAGATCCGCTCGAGGTCGTCGATGCACATCTCGGCCGAGCCGTAGGCCAGGTGGCGCAGCGCCACGAACGAGCCCACCGGCTCGACCTCGATGCGCAACCGCAGCGCATATCCGAGCGTCCCGTAGGAGTTCGGAAAGGCCCAGAACAACCCGGCATGCTCGTTGTCCGGCCGGGCGACGACGACGTCACCAGCCCCGGTGAGGATCTCCATCTCGAGCACGGACTCGTGGGGCAACCCGTTACGGAACGCAGTCGACTCGATGCCGAGGCCCGCGACCGCCCCACCGATCGTGATCGTCTTCAGCTGCGGCACGACCAGTGGCATGACCCCGTGCTCCAGCGTCGTGCCCACCAGCTGCTCGTAGGTGGTCATGCCGAGCACGTCCGCCGTGCCGCTCTCAGCATCCACATCGAGGACACCGCTGAAAGCGTCCACGTTTAGCCGGCGGCCGCCCTCCTCGCGAGGCCGGAAGAGATTGGAGGTGCGCTTGTCGAGCCGTACCGGCTCCGGCGAACCGCTCAACTGCGTCTGGAGCGAAGCGCGTGCGCGCTCGAATGTGTCCGCGACCTCGGTGGTCGACTTCTCGTGACGCTTCACGCCCATCCGCTGAAACAATCGCCTACCTGCTGCTCTCCGTGACGCCGGACTCCTCAGTGCGCTTCAGGATCCATCGTACGAAGCCGCGCGAGTCCGCACGCAGATTCCGTACTGGCATTCCGTCACGGTCGTGCCGCCGTCGATCCGGAGACCCGGTGACGGCTGGATGGTGCGAGTCATGTCGGCAGTTCGTGGGGGGATTCCGACGGGGAGGTGGGGTCGCGTCACGAGCGGGGGTGCCATACGGTCGATGGGCACCGCAGGTCGCGCGGCTCGTGGAACCTCGGATCGCCTGGCGACTTCTCGCAGGGCCGGACCGATTCGTTGCGACGCGGCGAAACCGCAGCATCGGAGCAGTCATGGCCCGGGGTGATCTCGTTGGGGTGATCCGGGAGTTCACCAGCAGCATCGTCAACCCATTCGATCTGGATGAACTGCTCCATCGGCTCATGGGCCATGCCACCCAGGTGGTCGACGCTGCTGGTGCAGGTGTCATGCTTGCCACCGAACGAGGCGACCTGGACTTCGTGGCCGCCTCAGAGCAACGGGTGATCGAAGCCGAGCAGCATCAGGCCGACCTCAAGGCGGGTGCCTGCTTCGAGGCGTACACGACCAACCGGGTCGTCACGGTCGAGGATCTCGGCACCGACCGACGCTGGCCGGACTACGCCCAGCGGGTGGCCTCGCTGGGGCTGTGTTCGGTGCTGGGTGTGCCGATGAACGCCTTCGGGCAAACCATCGGGGTGATCAACTTCTACCGGGAAGGCCCTTCCAGCTGGTCGCGCGAGGATGTCGACGGCGCCGAGATCATCACGTCGATGGGTGCCGGCTACGTCCTCAGTGCGAACCATCTGCGCGCCCAGCACACGCTCAGCGAGCAACTGCACGCGGCGATCGGATCCCGAGACCTCATCGGGCAGGCAAAGGGCGTGCTCATGGCCCGCGAGGAGGTGAACGCGGACACCGCCTTCGAGATGCTGCGCCGACGTTCACAGGACCAGAACCGCAGGCTGCGTGACCTCGCCCAGGAAATCGTCACGGATCACGAGGTCCGCACCAACGCGAGCGGTGAACGACCAGGCGAAGGTGCCTGAACGCCTGCGGTCCCGCACGGTCGCGAAGGCGTCCGACTCCACCGGTTATCGGACACGGCTGTAGACCTCGGCGTCTCGTGGTTCTGAGGAGATGTCGGGGTGGTGGGCCCATCGGCGCAGGGTGCCTTCCCAGGCGAAGCCGGCCTTCTCGAGCACGCGAATGGAAGGGCGGTTGTCTACATCGCAGCAGGCCCAGACCCGGTAGTTCACGGGGTCGGCCAGGGCGTGATCGCTGATCAACGTCACGGCGTCGACCATCAGGCCCCGTCCCCAGATTCGGGGTCCGAGTGCGTAGCCGAGTTCGACCCCGTGCAAGCCGGGTCTTGCACTGATGGCACCGCAGGGCGCATGTTCGCCGTCGAGTTGGATCACCCAGATGTACTCCTCGCCACTGCGCCAGCGATCGTGAGCGCCTTCGAGGAAGGCGCGAGTCTCGGTGACGTCGGCATGGGCGCGCCAGGTGAGGTAGCGCACGACCTGGCGGGAGGATGCGTACTCACGAAACAGGTGCTCGGCGTCCGAGTTGACCGGCCGTCGCAACGCGAGCCGGTCACCTTCGATGCATGCCGGTGCCTGCATGGGCTCCTCCCCGGAGTTGCGCCCTGAACACGGTAGATCGAGCTCTGGGGTGCAACCCATTCTTGGTGTTGCGGGCGCGCAAGGGCTTCGGCGCCACTATTGAGGCTCGCACCTGAACGCGCTCGGATCCGCCTGCTCGTTGTCTGCGGAGCACACCAGGCTTGTCGTTGACCGGTCCAAGAACCAGTCGCGGCTCTGCTCGATCTCGATCCAAAGGGCGTCGCCATCCATCCCGGCGTCGTCGGAGAAGTCGGCGGCCACCTCCCGAGCCAACTCGACCTCGGCCTCACGCCACACGATCCCACCCTCGACAAACGCCTCTTCGTGACGCGCCGCGTAGCGTTCAGCGAACTCCTCGTAGCGCTGCCACTGATCGTCGGGTGGCTGCTGCTCCCAGTCAGGCTGCTCGAGCGTCAAGAAGACCCTGAAGTCCCGATAGTCGCCCAGAGAACGATCCACTTCCAGGGCGCCCTGGAAGTAGGCACTTTCCAACGAAGCGAAACTGGCCTTCAGACGCGCTCGTACATTCTCAGACAGAAGCCCAGGCCCCGGTGCGTCGACGACGTAGGCCACCGGTAGCCCTGGCTCCATCGCCGGCGCGTCGGCTCTCAAGGTCAACCTCAGCGCGGCATAGTCGTGCTCGGATCGCAGCTTGGCCACGGCACCGGCGGCCACTTCGATCAGCTGCTGGTCTTCCACCGTCGCTGGGGCGACCGCATTCGCGTACAACCGGTCGAAGTCGTCCCACTCCTCAACGACGGGCTCCGACTCCGTGGCCGAAGCAACGTCGAACGCGACCGGCTCGTCGTCCGCAGCGCCGGTGCTACAGGCCACGAGCGCGGCCATCAACAGGCCGGGCACCGCGGCACTCGTCCTGCCCCTCATTCCGCCCCACCCATCAGCAACAGAACACTTCGACGCTCTCCCCAACGAAGGGGAGCTCCCGTGGTATCGCCCGATGCTGTGGTCCGAGCGCAGAGGGCCGGTGAGCCATACATACGCCGCTCAGAACCGTGAATTCGCGCGCGACCGTCCCGGTGCCGACCCGCACATGGTCACGCCGGCGGTGATCGAGATAATTCGCGTGTTCGCGTCGGTCAGGAGTCGCTGGCGACGACCGACCGGTCGAGTACGGCGATGAGCTCGTCGTGGTCGGCCGGGGCGATCAGCTCGTCGAGGGCCACCGGCCGATCGTCGAGACGTAGCCGCAACAGCCCGAGGCCGGCTGCTTCCTCCGCGGCCGCGATCAGCAGCTGCGCGACGAGCGGGCGGGGCTCACGCATCCGGAACCCGTCCCTGTGGCGGACCGCGTCCGCCGGCTGCACGAGACCTCGGAACACCGGACCGGGATCGGTGTTGTAGGCCGCCACCTCGTCACGGATGCGGGTACGGACCACGTCGCGGACGCTGACCTCCTCGGGCAGGTCGGCAACCCGGGTACCGCCGAGCACGTGCCCGGCCAGGCTCTGGTCTCGCATCATCATCTCGGCCATGGCACGAGCGTAGGTCACCGTCGGTCCGCCCCCGGCTCGTCCAGGCGGACGTCGCGCAGTAGTCGACTTCGAAAGCGTGGCAATCGACCTCAGGCAGTCGCCAATGAAGATGAGTCGAGAGAACACAGTCGTTGACAGGAGTTCGAGCGGGCCACGACGCAAAAGACCCGGCAAGAGCCGGGCCTTCGCGACGGACTTCTCCGGTTTGGTAGCGGGGGCAGGATTTGAACCTGCGACCTCCGGGTTATGAGCCCGGCGAGCTGACCGAACTGCTCCACCCCGCGGCGATGCGCGCAAGGTACCCAGCAGCCACGCCGATGGCCAATCCGGGATCACGAGCCCGCGCGGCGGGAAGGGCGGCGTCGATCCGCCTCTACGCTCACGCCTCGCCGCGACGCCCCCGGAAGGCCCGACACGTGCGACTCAACCTCGCGACCCGTGTGGTCGGCGGAGCCCTGAAGCGGCTGCCCAAGACCAGTATCGCCAAGATGTCGCTGGACGACATCAAGGCTCGCCGACGGCAGGGCATCCCCCGAAACGCCGTCACCCTGGCGGTCACCGGGCGGCCTGCGGCCGGGGTGGAGAGCGCCGATCGGGTCCTGGCAACCGACGCCGGCTATCTGCCGGTGCGGACCTACCGACCGACCGGGCACCGGGGCCCGCTGCCCGTGGTCATCCACTTCCACGGCGGCGGCTGGGTGCTCGGTGACCTCGACTCCGCCGACTGGCTGTGCAGCCACGTCTCGGACGGCGTCGGGGCACTGGTGGTGTCCGTCGACTACTGCCTCGCACCCGAGCATCCGTTTCCCGGCGCGGTCGACGAGTGCCTCGCCGCCACCCGTTGGGTGGGGCACCGCGCCGATGAGCTCGGCGGCGACCCTGACCGGATCGCGGTCATGGGCGACAGCGCCGGCGGCAACCTCGCCGCCGTGGTCGCCCAGCTCCGCCGCTCGCAGGGCCCGGCCCTGCGTCATCAGGTGCTGATCTATCCCAGCACCGATGCGACGCTGAGCTCCCCGTCGATCGCACGCAACGCGGACGCGCTGCTGCTCACCCGGGACGACATCGTCGCGTTCCTCGGCCACTACCTCGGTGACGCCGACCCCACCGACCCCCGCATCTCCCCACTACACGCGGACGACCACACCGGCCTGCCGCCGGCGCTGATCCAGACCGCGGAACACGACCCGCTGCTCGACGACGGGCGCCGCTACGCCGAGGTACTGCGGGACGCCGGCGTACCGGTGCGCTACACGCAGTACCTCGGCGTCCCGCACGGCTACGTCAACGCCCCGGGGATCGTGCGGTCGACCGCCGGGCAGGCCCTCGCCGAGATCGTCCAGGAGTTGCGCCACCACCTGACCTGACGGCGACAACGGCCACGCCCGGTCGCGGCCGGCGAACGAGAGACGGGGCCCGCCGCTCCCCGGCCGGGCCCCGTCGTCGATGTCCTGGCGAGGCTCAGCCCTCGCCCTCCTCCAGCAGGTCCTGGTCGGTCTGGGCGGCGTCGTCGTTCTCCGCCGCGGCGTCCTCGACCAGTTCGTCGATGGTGGCGCCCTCGGCGTCCGCGGCCTGCTCGATCAGCTCGCGGGCCTGGGCGATCTCCGACTCGTAGGTGGCGAGGTCGCCCTGACGCAGCGCCTCCTCCGCGCGGGCGAAGGCCGCCAGCGCGTCGCGCAGCAGCTCCTGCGACTCCGTGAGGTCCTCCGGCTCCTCGTCCTCGTCGGGTTCCGGCGCCTCGTCCGGATCGGCGTCGGGATCCGGCGAGTCGTCCTCGAGCGGGTCGTCGATGGCCTCGCGGGCCTCGTCCTCCTCGATGACGTCCGGCACCTCGATGCCCAGCAGCTGGCCGAGCGCCCCGGCGAAGGTGCGGTCGAACGCGGTGCGCTCACCCATCACCAGCGCCACCCGCGAGAGCTCCGGGATGCGGGCCTCGGGGTTCTCGAGGAACAGCGGCTCGACGTAGAGGATCGAGTCCGCGATCGGCAGGACCTGCAGGTTGCCGCGGATCACCCGCGAACCCTGCTGGGACCGCAGGGTGATGTAGGCGGCGATGTCGTCGTCCTGCTCGATACGGGCCTGGGCCTGCATGGGCCCCAGGATCGTCTGGTTCGACGGGAACTGCACCGCGAACAGGTCGTTGAGGTGCCCGGGGTCACTGCGGCCCGCGAGCCAGGCGACCATGTTGGGCCGTTCACGGGCGAGGTAGGGCTGGATGAGGACGAATTCCTCGTCGGTCTCGCCCGGCAGACGCATCAGCAGGTAGTAGGGCTCGAGCGGACGCTGCTGGCCCGCGGTGAGCTGGTCGCCACCGCCGCCCTGGTTGGCGGCCCAGGCCGGGTCGGCGGGGATGTCCCACTCGTCGGCCCGGTTGTAGAAGGCGTCGGCCTCGGGGATGTGGTACCGGGTGTAGAGGTCGGCCTGGAGGCGGAAGAGGTCCTGCGGGTAGCGGAAGTGGCGCGCCACCTCGGTCTCGGCCTCCTCCACGGGCGTGAACAGGTCCGGGAACACCCGCTCCCAGGCGTCGAGCACCGGGTCGTCGTCCTCGACGCGGTAGAGGGTCATCTCCCCCGAGTGGGCGTTGACGACGACCTTGACGCTGTTGCGCGCGTAGTTGACCGGATGGCGCTCACCGTCGGTGACCAGGGTTTCCCGCTGCGAGTACGGATACCAGTTGGAGGTCGTGTAGGCGTCCACGACCCAGTTGATGTCGTCACCGTCGGCGACCACCGGGTAGGGGTCGCCGTCGAGCCGCAGGAACGGCGCAACCTGCGCCACCCGGTCGCGGACGTTGCGGTGCATCAGGATCCGCGACTCGTCGTTGAGCAGCCCGGTGAGCATCAGGTTGTAGTCGTTGAACCGCAGGGTGAACGCCATGCGGCGGGCGACACTGTTGATCAGGACGCCGCCGGTGCCGTCGTACTCGGTGGTGACCTGGTCGAGGGTGTCGGGGTCCTCGAAGTCGAGCTCGTCGGCGTCCGTACGCACCAGCGAGTACACCGGGGTGCGGAATTCACCGAAGTAGACACCCGGCTCCTCGGACGGCACGACCTCCTCCTCACCGGTCGGGGGGATGTCGCGGGAGAGGAAGACCGGCTGGCCCTCCGGGCTGGCCGTGTTGACCTGGCTGGTCACGATCCCGTAGCCGTGGGTGTAGGTGATGTGGCGGTTCTGCCAGGTGTCCACGCCCGAGGGCAGCTCGGAGAGCTCTCGGGTGGCCAGCATCACCTGGCGAAGCTCGCCGTCGACCTCGTAGCGGTCGATGTCCACGTCGAAGAAGCGGTAGTAGGGCCGCAGCGCCTGCAGTTCGCCGTAGGTGGTCTCGAGCACGTCCGGATCCCACAGACGGACGTTGCGCAGGGTGACGTCGTTGTCGATGACGTCGGCCTCGTCGAGGTCGTTGGCGACGCTGAAGCGCTCGAGCTCGACCTCCTCGAGGGCGTAGGCCTCGCGGGTCGCGTCGAGGTTGCGGGTGATGAACTCGCGCTCGCGGGAGAGCTCCTGCGGGTCGACCTGCAGGCGCTGGATCGCCGCCGGGTAGATCCCCTGCAGCACGATCGAGGCCACGACCAGCAGGGCGACGGCGGCACCGGGCAGCAGGTAGCCACTGCGCCGGATCGCGGCCAGGACCAGCACGATCGCGATGACGCTGACGCCGAGCAGCAGGTAGAGGGCCGGGAGTTCGGCGTTGATGTCCGTGTAGGCCGCACCGGTGGTCGGTCCGCGCTCGGAGTACAGCAGCTGGTAGCGGTCCAGCCAGTAGCCCCAGGCCCGGACAGCCAGGATCGCGACCAGCAGGATGGCCAGGTGGGTCTTGACGCTCGGCAGGACCTTCTCGGTCTCGGCCTCCGGGCGGATACCCCCGAGCAGGTAGTGCGCCCCGGCCGACAGCAGCGCCACCAGGATCAGCGAGGTGAACAACCAGGTCTGCAGGAAGCTCAGGAACGGCAGCTGGAAGAGGTAGAAGCCGACGTCGGTGCCGAACTGCGGGTCGGTGACGCCGACCTCGTGGCCGTTCATGAACAGCAGGAAGGACTCCCACTGCGCACTGACCGCGACCCCGGAGGTGAGCCCGAACACGACCGCGACCCCGATGATCAGCAGCGGCAGGTACGGGTCGGCCATCTCGCGGTAGCGCTGGATCTGGGCCTGTTCCGGGGTCGAGGGCACCGTGAACGGACGCAGCCGCCGCGCGACCAGCAGGTTGCCGGCCACCAGCGCGGCCAACAGCAGCCCGGCGACCACGCCGACCAGGATCTGTGCCCCGAGCACGCCGAGGAACACCTCGCGGAACCCGCGTTCGGTGTACCACCACAGATCGGTCGTGAAGTTCGCGATCCGGTTGGCACTGAACAGCACCAGCAGCACTCCGAGGAGCACCACGGTCCCCAGCCTGCGTCGCAGCAGGTCACCCACGTTGGCCCTTTCGGCATGCGCGACGCCCTCGCCTCCACCTGAAGCAGGGTCGCCGTTCGCGAGGAAGTGCCGAGGGTAGCGACGGGGGCCTCGACCCGGCCAAACAGCCGTGGTCGGTGACCCGACAGGCGCCCGCTATCACGTCAGCGCCCCTCCGGGCAGCACTCGCCGTCGTCAGCGATCCAGCAGTCCCCCGCCGTCGGACCCGTCGGAGTCGCCGCCGGAGCCCGAGGCCCCCGCCCCTCCCTGACCGTCCAACAGGGAGCCGACGTCACCGACGGTGTCACCGAGCCCGTCGGTGGTGTCCTGCAGGACGTCACCCACCGTGCCGCCGGTGTCCTCGACCAGCCCGCCGACGGTGTCGCCCGTGTCCTCGACCAAGTCACCGACGGTGTCGCCGGTGTCCCGGATCACCTCGTCGACCGGGTCGAGCGTGCCGGTGCCGTCCGGGTCGTCCCCGTCCGGCTCGGGGGCAGGGGTCGGCGAGGGGGCCGGGGCGGGGGCCGGATCGGCTGTGGGCTCCCCGTCCGCCTCACCCGGCGCCGGGGTGGACTCGTCGGCGTCGACGGGCACGATCGTTCCGTCGGCCTCGCCGGGGGGTTCCTCGGGCTCGGGCGGCGGTGTCAGTTCGACCTGCTGCAACGCGCGGTCCGTGGCCTCACGCAGGGCCGAGGCACCCAGGTCGTGTTCGACGAGGACCAGCCCCCAGGTGGCGCCGGCACGCCGCAGGCGCACCGCCCGCTCGAGTGCCTCACCGGGGCTCAGGCCGGCCCCGGCGGCCAGGGCGTCGACCGTGACCAGCCCGACGAGCACGTCGGCGGGCGGCCCGAACCGTTCACCGTCGGCCCGGACGGCGAGGTCGCGCAGGTCCCCACCGAGATCGCCACCGTCGACCGCCGTGAAGGCGGTGTAGAAGTCGTCGTCACGCAGGTTCGCGCCGTAGGTGCGCCCGAGGGTGCCGTGCAGGCGCGCGGCCAGCCGGTCCACCGCCAGCGCGTCCGCCAGCAGCCACTCGTCCCAGGTGTCCTCGCCGTCATAGCGCAACGACCGCAGTCCGGGTTCGAGCCCGCCGTCACGGACCGACACCTGGCGGAATCGTCCGACCTCCCGCTGCGAGGCACCGTCGTCGAGGTCGAGGCGCGCGCGATAGGTCGCGATCCGGCTCGAAACGCCGACGTCGACCCGCCACTGCCCCCGTCCCTCGGCGGTGGTGGCCCCCACACGCAGCCGCTGCACCTCGTCGGCCTCGACCAGCACGCTGCCGCGGTGCACGCGGGGCTCCCCGGCCTCGGCGAGCAGCTGGGCACCGCCGGCCAGATGCAGCACGGCACCCGGGACCTCGATGCGGGCGGTGTCCGGCCCGGCGCGTAGTTCTGCGCCGGCCGGCACGGTCGCAGGCGCCTCGAGGTCCTCCCAGCCGTCCGCCGTGCGCACCTGCAGCAGCCCGTCGGCCAGCCGTCCGAAGTCCGATCCCGTGAGGTCGACACCGAACGGGGTGGCCACCAGCCCCACCAGCAGCGCGCCGACGGCCATCCACGCCGAGCCCCGGGCCCCGCCGCGCGGCAGCCGGTCGGCCGAGCGTTCGCCGTCCACGCCCCAACCGCCGGCCCCCCGAAGGGCCGGGCGCAGCCACCTCGGTACGGCCGTCACGAGGTCACCGCCCGCAGGACGAGCGTGGCGTCGGTCCCACCCTGGGGCGCCGGGGCGAGCTCGAGTTCGGCGTCGAGACGGGCGAGCATGCGCTGCACGATCGACAGGCCGAGGCCGAGGCCGCCCACGCTCCGCGTCGCCGACCCGTCGGCCTGCTCGAAGTCGGCCAGGACCCGCTCGATCTCGTCGGCGTCGATGCCCGCCCCCCCGTCGCGGACCGTCAGGCGCACCGTGTCCTGTCCGTCGAGGTCCGCGAGCAGGCGCACGGGCCCGTCGGAGAACTTCGCGGCGTTCTCGATCAGCTCGTCGAGCACCCGGGCGGCGACCCGCGGGTCGACGGCGACCGGCGGCAGACCGCGCCGGACACGGCGCTGCAGACGCCCCTCGTCGACGTGCGGGGTCCACCGGTCGATCGCGCCGGTGACCAGCGTGCCCACGGCGACCTCCTCGATCTCCACCGGGGTGTTCCCCGCCTCCAGATCGGCAAGATCGATGAACTTCTCGATGATCTTCTGCAGCCGCTCGGCCGCCTGCGCGCCCTGGTCGGCGAAGTCGCGCACCTGTTCGGGGGGCAACTCCCGGCCACGCAGCAGTTCCAGGTAGCCCACGATCGGCGTCAACGGGGTCCGCAATTCGTGGGAGACGTTGGCCACGATCTCGGTCCGCAGCCGGTCGGCGGCGACCTGTGAGGTCACGTCGCGCAGGACGTAGACGCGGCCGAGGCCACCGTCCTCGTCCAGCAGCGGCGCCGCGGTGACCGCGACCACACGCCCGTCGGGCAACAGGCCGCGGACGGAGGCCGGCCGCCGCGATCCGGCGGAACCGGCGGCCTCGAGCAGCGGGGAACCGGCGTCGGCGGTGCCGCGCAGCGCCTGCTCGACGGACAGACCCTCGACCGGGTACGGCGGCAGACCCAGCAGTTCGCCGGCGGCCGGGTTGGCCAGGGTGACCCGCCCCTGCCCGTCGACCGCGAGCAGCGCCTCCCCCATCGACGCGGTGACGGCCTCGAGCCGTTCGCGCAGGGAGGCCTGGGTGCGGGCCGACTCCTTGAGGTCGGTCTCCCGGGCGTCGAGCGCGACCGTCATCTCGTCGAACGCACCCGCCAGCCGGCCGACCTCGTCGCCACGGTGGTCGACGGCGACCCGGGCGGAGAGGTCGCCGCCGGCGACGCGCTCGGCCGCGTCGGTCAGGCGGCGCACCGGGCCGGTGACCCGCCGGCTGACCGCGACCGCCAGCCCACCGGCGACCAGCAGGCCCAGGGTGGCCACGAGGAACGTGGAGCGGGTCGCGGTCTCGGCCACGTCCGCCGCCGCCCCCGCCGGCAGCGCCAGCACGAGCGCGGCGCGTTCGGTGCCGCCGGGTGAGATCAGCGGGGCCGAGGCCACCGTCCGCGACTCGCCCGCGATCTCGGTTTCCCCGCTGGTGCGGATCGCCGCGACGTCCGGCCCGGCGGCGGCCGGCAGCGTGGAGGCGACGGCGCGTCCGTCGACCAGCAGGGTGACATCGGCGCCCGTGTCGGCGGCCACCGACGCGACGACCGCGTCGGCGGTCAGGAAGCGACCGACCACCAGTGCACCCAGCGTGCGGTCGCGTTCGAGGGCGCCGTCGTCGTCCACCGTGGCGACCGGGGTCGTGCCCACCGCCACCAGTTCGCCATCGCCCAGGGTGACCAGGCCGCGCGCGGTGTCCCCGGCCAGGGCGACTTCGCTCGTGCGGTCGCCGGCCAGGGTCGCGACGTCGGCGCCGCCGAGGGCGTCCTCCCCACGCGCGGAGCCCAGGAGCCCGCCCTCGGCGTCGACCACCAGGGCGAGGTCGATGCCCGGCAGGGCCGTGATACCCGCGGCGCGCCCATCGAGGTCCCCGGGCTCGTCCGCGCCCTGCACGGCGCCCGTCAGGGTGGCACCCGTCAGCAGGGAGGCCGTGGTCTCGAGTTCGCGTGGCCAGCCGTCGCCGATCTCGGTGGCGCGCGTCTGGGCGATCGCCCCGAGTCGTTCGGCCTGCTCGGCGCGCAGGTCGGTGGTGTAGAGCACCCCGCTGGCGGTGCCCAGGCCCACGGTCAGCAGCAGCAGCACCGCCAGTGCCGCCCCGACGAACCGGCCCGCGAGCGAGGTCGCCGCCGCCCGGGCGAGCACCCAGGAACCGACCGCCAACGACCCGGCCACGGACAGCGCCGCGGCGAGGCCGGGACGGGTGCCGACGAACAGGTCCGCGCCGGCCCACAGCACGATGCCGGCGGCCAGGGGCACGATCCCACGACCACGACCCAGCACCCCGCGGGACGTGGCGAACGCGGCGGCCAGGCCGGCCAGCGCCGCGGCGAGGTGGGCGATCGGCGGCACGGCGACGACGACCGCCGCGCCGCCGGCCAGGCGCCCGGCCGCGCCCACCGCCAGCGCCGCATAGCCGGCCGTCCGCAGCAGGAGCGGCCACTGGTGCGCTTCGGCCAGCAGCGCGCCCGTGACGAGGTGGGAGAGCAGCAGCAGCAGCCCACCGACGGCGATGCCCAGCCGTCCCGGGTGGTCGCGGCGTTCGGTGAACGCGATCGTGGTGAGGCCGGCGGCGACCGCCAGCCCCAGCACGTGCACCCCGAGATGCAGGGGGATCGCCACCGTCAGCCTCACTCGCCAGGGGTCCCCGACGCGCCCGGGAGGGCGTCCACACGTCGGGTCGGACCGGCATCCTCGTTGCGCCGGGTACCCGGCGCAACGATCCACAGCGGCGGGGAGTGTGCCGCGGCGGACGAGATGACCCCGCAACCACCCGTTGTGACTAGTCCGCCGCCAGGGCCAGGGCGCCGGCGGGGCGGCGTCCCTCACGGACCTCCGAAACGGCCTCGAGGGCGTCGTCGAGGGTGCGGACCGGCACCACCAGCAGGTCCCGGGCCACCGCCGCGTCCTCGACCTGGTCGAGGTTGTCCGCGGGCACGAGGAACACCGAGGCGGGGCGCCGGTCGGGGCCGGGCTCGCTCGCGCCCATGACCTTCTGCCGCACCCCGCCGACCGCCCCGACGAGCCCGTCGCTGGCCAGGGTGCCGGTGCCGGCCACCACCGCCCCACCGGTGAGGTCGGCCGGGTCGAGCAGATCGACGATCGACAGGGCGAACATCAGCCCCGCGGAGGGGCCCCCGATCACGCCGGCGTCGATCGCGACGTCGAGGGGCAGGTCGAGATGCGAGGTCAGCATGACCCCGAGGAAGGCGCGGGAGGGCTCCTCGGGGGCGGCGCCGAGGGTGACCTCGGCGGTCAGGTCCCGGCCGTCGCGGCGCACGGACAGCTCGACGACCTCCCCCGGCCCGTACGAGGAGATCGCCTCGGCGACGGCCGCACCGTCCGTGGTGGGGTGACCGTCCACGCCGACGATGACGTCACCCTCGTCGAGGACCTCACCAACGGCCTCGGAGAGGACCTCCTCGATGCGGGCGCCGTCGAACTCCGTGTCCACGTCGTAGCCGGCGCGCCGCAGGGCCACCACCGTCGCCGCGAGCTGGCTGTCGACCATCAACGCCGTGTTCTGCCGCGTGACGTCCTCCCGGTCCGAACCCGGGGGGAAGAGCACCGAGCGTGGCACGGTGTCGATGTGACCGTTGAACAGCGCCCGGACCCACCGGTCCAGCCCGAGGTCCTCCTCGACCGCGACCGTGGTCAGCAACAGCTCACCGGAGGAGGAGTACGACGCCGCGCCGTCGATCTCGACCAGGCCCGCGGCGTCCTCGGCCGGTCCGGGGGTGAGCGCGATGTAACAACCCGGTGGCAGCTCGAGGGCCTCGCACGGCACGCCGCCGCGGACCACGAAGGTCGCCAGCGAGACCAGCAGCAGCGCGACCAGAAGCCGGCGCACCCAGACCTCCCACATCCGCCGGACCCGGGCCCGCGGCGGAACGACTCACGACGGCCCGGTGGCGCAGAGCGCCTCGGACCGGGGAGGATACCGCCGGCCGGGTACGGCCACGGGGACCGGACCCGGAGCTATCCCCGGTTGAACAGCGACGCCCGTCGCGGCTCGTCCTCGGGCTCGTCCGCGACGGGGGCGAGTCCGGCGGGGACCGCCGCCGGCGGCGGCGAGAGGTTCATCGCCCCGGGTGGCGGCTCGCCTGCGGAGTGGTCGGCACGCGGCTTCGGCGCCACGGGCTCTTCGGCGACGGGGGCCTCAACCTCGTCGTCGACCACGACCTTGTAGTAGGTCCGCACCTTCAGTGGGACCTCGCGGAAGAGGCGCACGTCCTCGACGCCCTCGTCGTTGCGCAGCCGCTCGATGAGCTCGACGGCGGCGTCCATGGACGCGACGTCCTCGAGGCGGGGATCACCCGTGGCGGTGCGGTAGTGGACCACGTGGCCCATCTTCACTCCATTCGACCCGGCGGTCGCCGTTGACATCGGCACACCGGTGGCCGGACTTGACCCTCACCGCGCAGCGGCCGCCAGGGGTGCGCGGCCCGCGGACAGGAAGGGTCAGGCCAGGCGCCGTGCCGCGGCCGACCAGGCCACCAGGGAGGCCCCCACGAGACCGGCGGCGAGCAGCTTCACCCACACCGCCGGATCGACGCCCGGGTCGGTGTGGACCATGGCGACGGGTTCGGTCGATGGGGACTCCGGTGCCGGCGCAGGGTCGGGCGCCGGATCGGGCTCCGGGTCGGGCTCGGGCGCCGGCTCGGGTTCGGGCTCCGGGTCGGGTACCGGTTCGGGCGCCGGCTCCGGGTCGGGTGCGGGCTGCGGATCGGGCGGTGGGGCCGGGGTTGGCTCGGGCGCGGCCTCCCCCGCCGGCGGCGTGACCCGCTCACTGACCAGTTCGGTGCGTTCGGCTCGGCGCGGCGTCCGGTCGATGTCGCCGTCGACGCCCATCGCGGCAGCCGCGTCGACGCGTCCCGGCCCGTCTTCCGACCCTGCCGACACGACCGTCGAGCGGATCCGGGCGACGATCTCCTCCGCGTCGTGGCCCTCGGCGGAGAGCAGCGCCGCGAGCCCAGCCACGTGCGGAGCCGCGAACGAGGTCCCCTCGGCGATCCCGTAGGTGTGGGTGGCGCCGTCGCAGCCGGCGCCGTCGCCGCCCCGACACCAGGTGCTGATGATGCCCACCCCCGGCGCGAGCACGCCCATGGCACCGGAGTCGTCCGAGAACTCCGCCGGGCGGCCCTCGGGGTCGCTGGCGCCGACCACCAGGGCGGGGGTGTCGTCGTCGTAGGCGGACAGGGCCGAGCCGTTGTTCCCGGAGGCGACCACGACGACCACGTCGTTCTCCCAGGCGTACTCGACCGCCTCGGGCGGGGCGCCGGGGCCGGCGCTGCGCCCCTCCTCGTCGCGCAGGCTCTCCAGCGAGAGGTTGATCACGTCGGCGCCGTTGTCGACCGCCCACCGGATCGCGGTGCCGACGTTGCGGGCGCTGCCGGCCCCCGCCTCGTCGAGGACGCGGATCGGCATCACGCGGGCCCGTGGCGCGACCCCGGCGATGCCCTCACCGTTGCCGCTGGTGGCGGCGATGATGCCGGCGACGAGGGTGCCGTGCCCATGCCGGTCCGTGGGGTCGTCACCGACCAGGTCGAGCCCGATGACCTCGCCCTCGGTGTCGCGCAGGATGCGGTCGGCCAGATCCGGATGCGCGAGATCCACCCCGGTGTCGATGACGGCGACCACCGCCCCCTCGCCCCGGCCGACCTCCCAGGCCTCCTCGACCCGCAGGTCGTCGAGGGCCCACTGCTGGGAGCGGTAGGGATCATTGCCGGCGAGCGCGGCCGCGGGCAACAGGAGCAGCATCACCGCCAGTGCGGCCGTCGCGACGCGGACCCGTCGAGCCACGCGCTCCCCTCACCTCGAGATCGGTACGGGGAGTCCAACGAGTCGAGACGGTCACGGGTGCGGCCCCCGGACCTGCGGCAGCGAACCGCTCGACACGGAGCGCTCAGTGCGCGCTTTGTGCGCGCGTCAGTGCGAGGAGCGGTCGTGACCCACGGCGTCGTCGTCGCTGCGCTCGTCCTCGACGGTGGCCTCGGGTTCCGCCTGCGGCGAGGTGGTCGGCGCCGTGCGGCCGCCGGGTTCCATGGCCGTCAGGGCGCGGTTGAAGTCCTGCACGGACGACGCGGGGTCGCCGGAGGAGCGGCGCGACCGTCCGATCAGCAGCAGCATGAGCAGCGCGAGCACGCCGATGACGACCAGCAGCAGTTCGAACACGTCGAACCTCGTCTCGAAGGGCTTGGATGGGGCCGCAGGTCCGCGACGCCACGCATCCTACGACCGGCGGGACCCGCACCCCACCGCGGCCCCGGCCGTGCGGCCGTGGCTGCCCGGCCGCACGGTCATGCGTCCGGTGCCGGGCCCCCTCGGTGCCGCCAGATCCGTGCCAGCACCAGGAGGACCGCCAGCGCCGCACCGGCGGTGGCCAGGCCGCCGCGCAGCATCGAGCGACGGACCCGGACCCCGGGCACGCGGAGCCAGTCGGCGTGCTCGGCGACCAGGGCGTCCAGCGCGTCCCGGTTGGAGTGCTGCGGCCGCCAGCCGGTGGCCAGCAGCTTGTCCACCGACAGCACCCAGGGGTGCATCAGGTAGTGGAGCTGCCCCGGCGGGGCGTAACCGAGGCCGAGCTCCCAGAGGCGCTCGGTGGACGAGAACGCCACCTCCTCGGGCAGTTCGATCAGGCCGCGGTCCACCAGCGCGGTGACCTCGTCGAACGACAGCCACCCCTCCGAGGCCACGTTGTAGGGCCCCGAGAGGCGGTGGCCGATCACGTGGGCGACCGCGCCCGCCACGTCGTCGGTGTGGGCGAACTGCATCGGCGGCTTGTGACCCTTGATGGTCGGGAACCGGGGCGCCTCCATCAGGCGGGTCAGTGCGCTGTGTGCGCCGTGTCCGGCCAGCACCGCCGGCCGCAGCACCGCCACGGCCAGGTCCGGGTGGGACGTGGCGAAGTCCGCGAGCCACTCCTCCACCTCGAGGGCGTGCTCCGCGGCGTCGAAGTACGGGTTGGCGCGCAGCGGGCTGTCCTCGGTCAGCGGCAGGTCGTTGTCGGAGTGCGCCCCGTAGACCAGCGCGGAGGACAGGTGCACCAGCTGGCCCACGCCGGCCGCCGCGGCGGCGCGTGCCACCGTGCGCGCGCCCTCGACGTTGTTGGCGTGGCGGGCGGCTTCGTCACGGGAGGGGGCCTGTTCGGAGGCGAGGTGCACCACCACGTCCGCACCGTCGAACAGGTCGACCAGGTCGACGTCACCCACGTCACCGGCGCGGAACGCCAGCTTCGGGCTGGTCAGCCCGGCCGGGGCCCGCACGTCGAGGCCCACGATCCGCCGCACGTCGTCGTGCGCGTCCAGCGCGGCCACCAGCCGTCGCCCGACCGCACCCGCGACCCCCGTCACGGCCACCGTGGTCACACACACCTCGCTCGTCGTCTCATCTCACCGTCCGCACCGTACCGGCGGGGGGTGTGGCCGGGGACGCCCGCGCACGGCCGCGGGACCGTGCCCGTCGGCCCGGGACGTACCCTGGCCCCACCGGGCCCACACGGGCACACCCCGATGACCACGACGACGTAGGCGGCGACGTGAGCGACCACCCCGAGGACCCCTTCGGCGATCTCCCGCCGGAGCTGCGCAACATGCTCGAGCAGCTGGGCGGACCCGAGGCCATGGGACAGATGCAGTCGCACCTGTCGGCGATGTTCTCCTCCGCCGGCGGCGGGTCCGACGAGGCGGTGGACTGGCAGCTCGCGACCCGGGTCGCCCTCCAGCTCGCCGCCGACGGGGACCGCGAACCGACCCCCGAGGAGGAGCAGCGCGCCCGGGAGGCCCTGGAACTGGCAGAACACTGGCTCGACGCGACCCCGCTGCCGGCCCCGCCCGACGCCGGCCGGCTAGTCGTCGGCTCGCGGCAGATGTGGGTCAACGCCGCGATCCCGGCGCTGAAACCGTTCGTGGAACCGGTGGCCCGCGCCTCGACCGACGCGATGGCCAGCCTGGCCCAGGAACAGCTCGGCCAGCTCGGCCAGGGCGGCGGCGAGGACCTGCCCCAGGAGCTGGCCGGCCTCGAGGGGCTGCTCGGCTCGCTCGGTGGGATGGACTTCGGGGCCATGATGCGCCCGATGGGGGCCATGCTCTCGGGCCTGCAGGCCGGACAGGTCATCGGTGAGCTCTCCCGACAACTGCTCGGCCAGTACGACCTCGGCATCCCCACCGCCGCACGTGCCGAGGCACACCTGCTGGCCGTCAACGAGGCCGAGGCCTTCGCGGGCTGGGACCTCGACCCGACCGAGGTCGCGATCACCCTGGCACTGACCGAGGCGGCGCACCGGCGCCTGTACCACGCCGTGCCGTGGCTGGAGGCGCACCTGTCGTCGCTGGTCGCCAGGTTCGCCTCGGGCACCCAGGTCGACGCCGAACGACTCCAGGAGCTGTCGCAGGAGCTGATGATGGGCGTCGACCCCGACGACCCGGAGGCGCTCGAGGCGGCGATGGCGCGAGCCGCCGACTTCCGCATGGAGCCGACCGCGGACCAGCGTCGGGTGCTCGAGCGCCTGCAGGGCGTGGTGTGCCTGCTGGGTGCCTGGGCCCGCCACGAGGTCGCCCGGGCCGTCGAGGGGCGCCTGCCGTCGCTGCCCCGCATCGAGGAGGTGCTGCGCCGGCGCCGGGCCGAACGCGGCGACGGGGAGCAGCTGCTGAGTAGCCTGCTCGGCCTGGACCTCAAGCCCGACGACGAGACCCTCGGCGAGCGCTTCGTCGAGGCCGTCGAACAGGCCCGCGGCCCCGAGGGGTTGCGCCGGGCGCTGGACCACCCGGAGAACCTGCCCGACGCCGAGGAGATGGCCGACCCGGCCAGCTGGCTCGAACGCACCGGCGGCGGGGACGCCGACGTGCCCGACGACCCCTCCGCGTTGTTCGGTGACCTCGGCGACGCCCCGGTGGAGGGCTCCGCGCACGAACGTCGCTCCGACCGGGAGGCCGGACAGGACGACGCCGGCGACGAGGGGCCCAGCGACGGGGACACCGGTGGCGACTCCCCCGGTGACGGGCCGGACGACACCTGATCCTCTCGCGCCGCGGGGTCGTCAGCCGGCGGGCGGGTCGTCGACCAGCGGTGGTGTGGCCGCCGCGAGTCGGCCGGCGGCATGGCCCTGCAGCCAGCCCCGGGCACGCTCCGCGCGTGGGTAGCGCTCAAGCAGTTCGTGGAACACCGCGGAGTGGTCGGGCACCAGCAGGTGGGCCAGTTCGTGCAGCAGGACGTAGTCACGCACCCAGTCCGGATAGGCGGCCACCTCACGGCTGATGCGGATCTCCCCGGTGGCCGGCGTGCACGAGCCCAGCTGCCGCTGCATGCGCCCGGACCAGCGCACCGATCGGGGCCGCACCCCGTCGACGTAGCGGTCGGCGAGCAGGCGCGCCCGCTGCTCGAGGGCCTCGTCCCCGCCCAGTGACTCCGCGCGGACCCGCCCGGTGACCTTGCGGACCAGGGAGGCCACCATGCGCTCCTCCTCGTCGCCCGGCAGGCCGGCGGGCAGGCGCACCACCACGACCCCGTCCTTGGCGTGGGCGGCGGCGCTGCGTCGCCGCCGGGGGCTGCGGTGGATCTCCAGTGGGGGGCGCCCGGCCGCCGCCGGACGTCGCTCGACCTCCATGCCCGTCCTCCTGCTCCTGGTCCGACCACCCCATCCCGAGGGGCCCGCGGCGTCGCGGGTAGCACACCGCGACGGTCACGCCGAGGCCGATGCACAGCCCGTGCGAGGCCCGCACGAGCCCGAGCGCGAGCCCGAGATCGTGCTCCTCCACAGCGTGTGGACAAGTTGTGGACGCGATCCCGGCCCGAGGGCCTCGCCGACCTGCGGCGACGCGAACACGGTACGGCGTGTCCGGTGGCGGGCCCTCCAGCCGTCCACAGCCCGTCCACAGCAAACACGCCGTCGTCCCCAGGCCATGTGGATGTCCGGGTGGACGCTCGCGGCGGCACCGCCGTACGGTGCCCGCGAAGGTCCCCAGCCACGGACCGTCGCAGCGCTCCACGGGGAAGGGAGCGTCGAGGCGGCACCGGGCCGGGGGCCTTCGCTGTTCCCGGCCACCGCGCCGACCCGACCACCCCGGGGGGCGCAGCGGTAGGCTCGTCTGAAGATCATCTTCGTGGAGGAGCCCCCGTGGCCGACGCCCATGCTGCCGCGTTCTTCGACCTCGACCGCACGCTGATCAGCGGTTCTTCGGCCGTGTACTTCGGCATCGCGGCCTGGCGCAACAAGCTCATCCCCGGCCGCGACCTGCTGGGCGACGCCGTCAACGGGCTGACCTTCCGGCTGGTGGGCGCCACCGACGAGAAGTCCGAGGCCGTCCGCGACCGCATCCTCTCGGCCGTCGAGGGCGCGGAGCAGGACCAGCTCATCGCCCTGAACGAGGACGTGGTCCCACGTGTGCTCGAACGGGTGCGCCCGGAGTCCCGTGGGCTGATCGACATGCACCACGAGGCGGGCCGTGACTGCTGGATCGTGTCCGCCTCCCCGATCGAGCTCGTCGAGCCGCTGGCCACCGCCCTGGGGATGGAGGGCGCCATCGCGACGCGCTCCGAGGTCGTCGACGGCCGCTACACCGGCCGACTCGACGGCCCCTTCGTCTACGGCGAGGGCAAGGCCGAGGCGATCGAGAAGCTCTCCGCGGAACGCGGCTACGACCTGCGCCTGTCCTACTCCTACAGCGACTCCGCCAGCGACCTGCCGATGATGGAGATGGTGGGACATCCCGTCGCCGTCAACCCCGACAGCCCGCTGGAGTCCGTCGCCCACCAGCGTGGCTGGCCGATCGTGATCTTCGCGCGCCGAACCAAGCAGGTCGTCAAGACCACCACGGCCGTCGGTGGCGCCGTCGGGCTCGCCTCGACCACCTACGCGCTCGGCCGCCGGCACGGCCGCATCCGCTCCGAGGCGAGCCGGGCCCGTCGTCTCCTCCCGTGGACGTGAGACGGACCGGCCCCGCCCCCACCTTCGGCCGTACGCCACACCTCGTCGAACTGGTCGCCGAGGCCGAGCGGCTCGTGGGAACGCTGCGGGCTTCCGACCCGGCGGACCGGCGACGGCTCGCGCGCCAGCGGGAGGACGAGGCGGTCCTGGCCAGTCTCCAGCTCGACGGCTCCCCGCTGCTCCAGCTACCGGACCCCGAGGCCGCGTCCGCCCTCGTGGCCGCCCCTGAGCAGGAGCAGCGTCGGGGAACCTGGATCGACACGATGCGCAGCATCGAAGACGCCCCCGACGAGCAGGTGCAGGCCCAGGAGTGCCTCGGGGTGCGGGCCGGGCTCGGCTCCAACGATCTCGCCGAGCGCCTGCTGGTCGACACCGTCGACGCACTGGGTGAGTTGCACCGCCGGCTGACGCTCGGGCTGGTCGCCGAGGGCCGCGGCGGCCTGCCCCGCGAGGTCGACCAGGCGGTGCACGACGCGAGCGTCGGCCGCATCCTGTTCTTCGCCTCCGACCCCGCCCACGTGCCCGCCGAGCTCGCTCTGCTGGGTACCTGGCTGGCCTCGACCGGATCGCGGGAACACGCGGTGGTCGCCAGCGGCATCCTCCACCTCGAGCTGCTGCGCATCCACCCCTACGACGCGGCCAACGGCCGGCTTGCACGCACGGCGGCCCGGCTCGTGCTGCGCGCCAGGGGGCTCGACCCCGACGGCCTCGCCTGTCCCGAACCCACGCTCGCCAGCGACGCGCTGGGCTACCACGAGGAGGTGGCCAGCACCCGTCGACGGCAGGACGCCAGCATCTGGCTCGAGCGGTGGGCGGAGGCCGTGACGGCCGGCCTGCGCGACAGCGCGCGCCGCCTCGGCGTCCTCGACACCCCGGTCCCCGGCCGCGCGTCGACCTACCTCGACGGGCTCGACGGGCCGGCGTTCACGGTGGCGGACTACCGCGCCCAGGCCGTCGCCGAGCCCCAGGAGGCCCGCTCGGACCTGCAGGCGCTGCTCGACACGGGACGCATCCGCCGGGTGCCCGGTTCGCGCGGGCTGCGCTTCGAGCGCCTCCCCCTCGAGGCCTGAAGACCCCACGGACGCGATCCGCGCTCCGGGTGCCCTCCAGAAGTGACTACACGGCGGCCGAACGGACACCCCCGCCGTTCGACGGAGTCCTTCAGATAGTGGTCCCAAAGGCCGATTTCGTGGAACAACAGCACATAGGCTGTTGCAGCGAGAAGGACATCACCGGACACGGACCGGACGATGCGGGGGTTGACAGCAACCCCGATCGACGGGCCGGACGGGAGTAGCAGGTGACCGAGATCCGCCAACACCAGGCTCCGCGCCAGCTACGCGCCGCCGCGGACGACCCGCTCGAGGAGGTCCGGTCCTCCTTCCTGCGGATGGCGGAGCGCTTCCGGCCCGAGGAAGCGACCGACGTCGACGCCACCTGGGTCGTCGACGTCGCCGGGCGGGGCCCCACCACGATCCACGTGCGCGGCGAGCACTGTCTGGTCTCGCCGGGGGCCGTGGAGCACCCGACCGCGTCGCTGTCCACCGACCCGACCACCTGGGTCGACCTCGTCGACGGGCGCACCGACGGGATCTCCGCCTTCCTCCGGGGCCACCTGCAGGTCGAGGGCGACCTCAACCTGGCCCTGCGGCTGGAGACGCTGTTCCACCCCGGGCCCGGTGCGACCAGGGCGGTCCAGACCAGACGCACCCGGGTTCGCGGCAACGTGCTCGAGTCCGTCGTGTCCGGGACCGGGACCCCGGTGCTGCTGCTGCACGGCCTGGGCGCCAGCAAGGTGTCGTTCCTGCCCACCTTCGACGGGCTCGCCGACGACCACGAGGTCCACGCCCTCGACCTGCCCGGCTTCGGCAAGTCCGACCGGCCCCTGCCCGCCGGCCGGCGGTACTCGATGGCCTGGATGGCCGACCAGGTGCACGGCTACATCGTGCGCAACCGTCTCCGCGAGGTCCACGTCGTCGGCAACTCGATGGGTGGCCGCATCGCGCTCGAACTCGCGCTCCGACACCCCCGCTCGGTGCGCTCGGTCGTCGGCCTGGGCTCGGCGGTCGCCTTCGACGAGTACCAGCGGCTGGGTAACGTCCTGCGCCTGCTGCAGCCCCAGTGGGCCGGCGTGGCACCCTTCCCGATGCGCCGCGCCTGGGTCGAGGGCCTGATCCGCGACATGTTCCACGACCCGACCCGCGTTCCGGCGGCCAACCTGCGCGCCGCCGCCGAGGAGGCGCTCACCGGGCTCGGCGACCGCGGCTACCGACTCGCGCTGCTGGCCTGCGCCCGGCGCCTGGGCTGCGAGCGCGCCACCGGTCGCAAGGGCTTCTGGCGTCGCTTCGAGGGCCTGTCGGTGCCGAGCTACTGGATCTTCGGCCGCCACGACAACCTCGTCAGCTGCGAGTACGCCGAGCGCGTCCAGCGTGCCGTTCCGGCCGCCCGGGTCGAGCTGTGGGAGGACGTCGGTCACGTGCCCCAGTTCGAACTGCCCGAGCGCACCAACGAGGTACTGCTCGACTGGCTCGACCGCCTGGACCGGAGCCACTGAGACCCCGCCCACCCGCGGCGGCGGTGGCTCAGGCGCTCAACCGCCCGGAGCCGGCGGGACTCCACGAGGCGACCGCGTCGACGTAGCGCTCCGGGATCTCGATCTGCGGGCAGTGGCCCGTGCCCTCGAAGACGACGTGGTCCCAGTCCGGACGGCGGCGACGGGCCTCGTCGAAGACCGGGCGTCCCACCAACCGGTCCTCCTCGCCCCACAGCAGCAGCGTGGGCGCCTCGAGCTCCCCCACGGCGCGCCACAGGCTCCCGGAGCGCATGAGCCTGGCGACCAGTGACTCCGCGGCCGTGGCCATGCCGTCGACGCGCCAGGGCTGGTCACGGCCGAAGACGACGTTGGCCAGACCCACCTCGCGGAACTCCGGGCGGACCCGCTGCGGATCGGCGTGGACGAACTCGAGGGTCTCCTGCCACAGCTGCTCCGGGGTGGTGCGGGCCCACATGCGCGAGAGCACGACCTTGCCGAGGCCCGGGAGCACGAACGGGGCGAACCGGGCCAGGGTGCGGGGCGAGGTGCGGTGCATCTCGCTGCGGGGGCTCGGCAGCGCCGGGCTCGCCAGCACCAGGCGCTCGACGCGCTCGGGCGCGAGGTCGCCCAGCAGGATGCCGAGCATCCCTCCCATCGAGTTGCCGTGGACCACCGCGCGCTCCCAGCCCAGCCGGTCCATCAGCGCCCGCAGGAACCGGGTGTTGACTCCCACCCGGCTGGCCCCCGGCCGCGGCGGCCGGGTCCGTCCGAAACCGGGGAGGTCGGGCGCCACGACGGGGCCCAGGCGCGCGATGGCGGGCATGACCTCGAGCCAGTTGGTCGCCGCCCCACCCAGGCCGTGGACCAGCAGGTGGCCGGTGCGGTCCTCGGGACCGTCGCTGCGCAGCGTGTGCACCCGTGTGCCGTGGACATCGAGTACCTCGCTGCGCACGCCACCCCAGCGCCCGCAGCGCTCGCCCCAGTCCTCGTGGAACTCCACACGCGACCCTTTCGTGGCCTCAGGCCCGCCAGGATAGAACAGCCGGGATCACGGACCGTCCACGTCGTTCAGTTGCGCGTCGAGGGCGGCCGGGTCCACCGTCGGCCGTTCGCAGGCCAGGTGCCGGCACACGTAGGCCGCCGGACGACCGTCGACCTCACCGCGCCCCAGGAGTAGCGGGGCCGCCGGCTGCTCGCGGGGTTCGGTGACGACCGTGACCGTCCCCGGACGGGGCCGGTCGGTGGCGACGCGTGCCAGCACGTCGCGCTGCGGCCCGGGACGCCCGACGACGGCGACCTCGCGCGGGCCGGCGGCGACCGCCTCGAGCTGGCGCAGCAGCCAGCCATAGCCGGTCGGCATCCGCCGGGCGCTCTGTTGGAAGAGCCGAATCCCCTCCATGGCACGCTCGTGCCAACGGGCCTCCCCGGTGAGCCCCGCCAGCACCCGGCAGACCTCGACCATCACGCTGGTGCCCGCGGGGGTCGCGTTGTCCCAGCTGTCCTTGGGGCGCGTGTAGAGCGCTTCCGCGTCCTCGGCGGTCTGGAACCAACCGCCCTGCCCGTCGTCGTGGAAGCGCGCCTCGGCGTCCTCGGCCAGTGCCAGCGCCCGCTCGAACCAGACATCCTCGCCCGTGGCGCAGAACAGTTCGAGGTCGGCCAGCGCCAGGCAGGCCACGTCCTCCAGGAAGGCCGGCACGCTCACCCGGCCGTCGGTGAGGACGTGGTGCAGCCGGCCGTCCACCGTCAGTCGGTCGTGGAGCAGGTGCGCGGTCGTGGCGGCCGCGGTCACCCAACCCGGCTGTTCGAGCAGCACCCCGGCGCGGACCAGTGCCCGGACCGCGAGGGCGTTCCACGAGGTCAGCACCTTGGTGTCGACCTCCGGTGGCACCCGTTCGGCCCGGCGGGCGAGCAGCGCGGCCCGCACGCGCTCCCACCGCTCGTCGAAGTCCTCGGGGGCGAGGTCGTGGGTCCGCGCGAAGCTCACCCGGTCCACGGGACGGTGCAGGACGTTGACGCCCTCCCAGTTGCCTGCCGGGTCGACCCCGCAGAACTCAGCGAACAGCCCGGGCTCCTCGCCCACTTCGGTGACGACCTCGGCGAACTCCTCGGCCGACCACACGAAGTAGCGGCCCTCCACCCCTTCACTGTCGGCGTCGGTCGCGGCGACGAACCCGCCGTCGGCGGTGCGCAGCTCGGTGAGCAGGTAGCTGGCGGTGGACTCCGCGACGCGGTGGAGGTCCTCGTCCCCGGTCACCGCGGCCCCGCTCGCATAGGCGGCCAGCAGCAGGGCGTTGTCGTAGAGCATCTTCTCGAAGTGGGGCACCAGCCAGCGGACGTCGGTCGAATAGCGGGCGAAGCCACCGGCGAGCTGGTCGTGGATCCCACCCCCGGCCATCGCCCGCAGCGAGTGCACCGCGGCCTGAAGGGGCCCGGCCTCGCCCGTGCGCACGTGCCGTTCCAGCAGCCATTCGATGGTCATGGCCTGGGGGAACTTCGGGGCCGACCCGAACCCGCCGTGCCGCCGGTCCCACGCGCCCTCGACCACCGCGGGCGCGGCCTCGTCGGCGACTGATGGGTCCACCCGGTCGGCCGCCTCGGTCTCGGCCGCACCGGCAAGGGACGCCGCGATCGACGACGCGGACTCCAGCACCTCCCCCCGCCGCTGTTCCCACGCGTCGGCCACCGCCGCGAGCACCTGCGGGAAAGCGGGCATCCCGTGACGGGGCGCACGGGGCCAGTACGTGCCGGCGTAGAAGGGCTCCCCGTCCGGGGTGAGGAACACGCTCATCGGCCAGCCACCGTGGCCGGTCATTCCGGTCACCGCCGCCATGTAGACGGCGTCGACGTCGGGCCGTTCCTCGCGGTCGACCTTGACGTTGACGAAGTGTTCGTTCAGCGCCGCGGCGACCTCATCGTCCTCGAAGGACTCGTGCGCCATCACGTGGCACCAGTGACAGGACGAATACCCGACGGACAGGAAGATCGGGACGTCCCGCCGCCGGGCCTGTTCGAACGCCTCATCGCCCCACGGGTACCAGTCCACGGGGTTGCGCCGGTGCTGGCGCAGGTAGGGCGAGCTCTCCCGGTCCAGCCGGTTCGTCGGCGCACCGGGGGCGGGGTCGGAGGATGGGCTCGGGGTCACGGTGGCCTCTCGGCTGCGGTCGCTCGGTCTCCGGACGAGTCCGGCCGCAAGGTATCCAGCGCGGGCGTGGGCACGAACGGACGTCCGGGCAGGTCACCGTGCGGGGGATCCGATCGGGCGCGCACCGCGGACGCGGGTCACCCCCGCCGTTCCCCGTCGGTGTCGGGAACGATCACCACCGGGCAGGTGGCGTGCTGCAGACAGGTCCGGCTGACGGACCCGAGGACCTGCCGCAGCCGCCCGAGGCCACGAGGCCCGAGCACGAGCATCTCCGCCGCTGACGAACGTCGCAGCAGCACCTCGGCAGGTTGTCCCGGGACGACCTCGAGCTCCACCTCGGGCTCACCCGGCTCGTAGCCGAGTTCGTCCAGCTGCCGGCTGAGCATCGTCAGGCCGTCACTGCGGGCCTGCGCCGTCCACTCCTCGGCCTGCCCGCGGGTACAGAACCCCTTCTCGGCCGCGGTGTAGACGTCGTCGCTGACCTGCAGGGCCAGCACACCGACCCCGAGCCGCGGAGCGATCCCCAGGGCCCATTCCAACGCCCGCTGCGAGGGCGCCGAGCCGTCGACACCGACGACGAGACCGGGCCACGGGCCACGGGGGTGCTGACTGGACCGGTCGACCGTCACACGTCCTCCTGCGACGCCACGCCAGTGGCGGCGTCGACACCGAGCATGCCACGATGGAGGGGCCGGCGACACGGACTTCGTACCCGTCGGGCGAGGCCCCCGGAGGGGACTTGGGGCCCTAGCCGCGAGCCGACCTTCGGCGGACCCTGGACTGGACGACCCTGGAGGAACGCGCCCCATGGAGGGTCCCGGGCTCGACCACGAGCTGCTCGACCAACTCGCCGGCGTCCTGGAGATCGACGCGGGACTGCGGGTCCTCCTCGATGCGCTTCCCGACGTCATCGTCGTGGTGGACGAGAACGGGCTGATCGTTCTCGCCAGCCAGCCGATCCTCCGGCTCGCCGGCTACCAACCCACCGAACTCGTCGGCGAACCGATCGAGATCCTGGTTCCGGTCGCGCGACGCGAGGGCCACGTCCGGGTCCGCGGCGGCTTCGAGGCGGACGCCCGGTCCCGCCCCATGGGTTCCCAGCAGGACATCATGCTCCGCCACCGCGACGGCTCCGAGATCGCGGTCGACATCAGCCTGTCCCCGATCCGTTCCGCCGGCCGCCAGTTCGTGGTCGCCGCCGTCCGCGGGGCCAGCCAACGCCGGGCGGCGGAGCAGGCGGTCCGCCGCGCGCTCGAGCACGAGCAGGAGGCGGCTGCGCGGCTCCGCGAGGTCGCCGAGATCAAGAACGCCTTCATCCGCGCCATCTCGCACGAGTTGCGCACCCCGCTGACGGTGGTCCGGGGGCTCGCCGAGACGCTCGAGGACCGGGCATCCCAGTTGTCGCCGACCCAGATCGAGCTGCTCGCGACCCGCCTGGCCCGCAACGCGCAGCGCCTGGACGGCCTGCTCGGTGACCTGCTGGACATCGACCGCCTGACCCGCGGCACGATCGTGGCCGACCGGCAGGTGATCGATCTCGCGAACCTGTGCCGGGAGGTCATCGCGCGCAGCGCCACCGGCGGCCGGAGGGTCGTCGCCGAGCTGCCGGAGCGCCTGCCGGCGGCGGTGGATCCGGCCCAGGTCGAGCGGATCCTGGAGAACCTGCTGACCAACGCCGTGAAGTACAGCCCCCCGGACACCCCGATCATCGTGCGGGCGGGCCTGGACGCCGGGTCCGGTGGGCTGCTGCTCACCGTCGACGACGAGGGCAGCGGCGTGCCAGCCCACCTGCAGGAGGCGATCTTCGAACCCTTCTTCCGGGTCGACGACGCCTCGCCCGCCCCGGGCACCGGCGTGGGCCTGTCGCTGGTCGCCGAATTCGCCCGGCTGCACGGTGGCCGGGCCTGGGTGGAGGACCGGGCGGGCGGCGGGTCCTCGTTCCGGGTGCTGTTGCCAGCGGGCACCCGCGTCGACTGACCCGGCCTCCGGGTCAGCGGTCCTCGGGAACGACCACCACGACCGGGCAGGGAGCGTGGGCCACGACCTGCTGGGTGACCGAGCCGAGCAGCAGGCCACGGAAGCCGCCATAACCGCGGGCCCCGACGACCAGGAGGTCGGCGCCCTCCGCGGCCTTGCACAGCCGGCGCGCGGGACTGCCGCTCTCCGCGGTGCGCTCGATACCCACCTGCCCTGTGCGCACACCCTCGAGCGACTCGTCGATCAGCTCGATGCCGGCCGCCCGCAGGTCCTCCAGCGGCGGCGGCGTGGGAACGCCCGGGTAGCCCGGCATGTCGCGCTCCGGGACCGCGTGGATGAGCTCGAGCTCGGCACCACGCAGACGGGCCTCCTCCACGGCCCAGCGCACGGCACGGCCCGCGTGCTCGGAGCCGTCGACACCGACGACGATACGGGGCATGGGGGTCTCCTCTCGCTCGCCCGGCGACCCTACACGGCGCCACGGCCCACGGATCGGCGGCCCGTGCGCCGAGACGGTCAGGGGGCGTGGCCCGGGCGGGACGCGTCGTGCGCGGCGAGCAGCTCCTGGATGGTGCCCAGCAGCGTCGCCGCCGGGTAGGGCTTGGGCAGGAAGTGCGTGACGCCGAGGTCCGCCGCCCGGGAGACCTCGCGGCTGGCGGTCAGACCGCTGACCGCGATGACCGGCAGGTCGGGCCGCCGGTGCAGGGCGGCCTCGATGGTCGCGGGGCCGTCCATGTTCGGCATCATCATGTCGGTGAGCAGCAGGTCGACCTCCGCGCGGTGCTCCTCGAGGAGCGGGACGGCCTCGGTGCCGTCCTGCGCGTCGAGCACCCGGTAGCCGAAGGTCTCCAGGGTGCGTCGGGTGACCTCGCGGGTGGCGGGCTCGTCGTCGACGAGGAGGACGAGTTGCCCGTCCCCGCGCGGCAGCGGCTCCTCCCACGTGGAGAGGTCGGCGATGCGTTCGCCGACGGCGGCCACGGGGAGGTAGACCTTGAAGGAGCTGCCCACGCCGGGCTCGCTGTAGACCTGGAAGAACCCGCCGTGGCTGGCGACGATGCCCCGGGAGGTGGGCAGGCCGAGGCCGGTGCCCTCCCCGTGCGCCTTGGTGGTGAAGAACGGCTCGAAGAGCCGGTCGATCGTCGGCTGGTCCATGCCGACCCCGTCGTCCTCCACCCGGATCAGCACGTAACGGCCGGGGGCGGCGGTGTGGTCACGCGCCGCATAGTGCTCGTCGATGGTCACGTTCTCGAGTCCAAGTCGCAGGGTGCCGCCGTCGGGCATCGCATCGCGCGCATTGATGCACAGGTTCATCACGACCTGGTGTACCTGGGTGACGTCACCGAGCACCGGCCACACCCCGATGGCGGGTTCGCGCTGGATGCGGATGTCCTTGGGGAAGGTGTCGCGGGCGATGGCCACCACGTCGTCGAGGACGGCGTCGAGCGCGACCTCGACGCGCTGCCCGTCGACGCCCCGCGCGAAGGACAGCACCTGGCGGACCATGTCGGCACCGCGGACCGTGCTCTGCTCGATGAGCGAGAGCATCGCCGAGGTGCTGGGGTCGGCCTGGGAGAGCTGCAGCGTCTGCACCGACAGCAGGATGGGGGCGAGCACGTTGTTGAGGTCGTGGGCGATCCCGCCGGCCAGGGTGCCGAGGCTCTCCAGGCGTTGGGCCCGCAGCAGCTGCTGCTCGACGCGCTTGCGTTCGGTGACGTCGCTGTTGATCGCGAGAACCGACTGGGCGGTGCCGTCGTCGTCGCGGACCAGGGTCCAGCGCGCCTCGATGAGCAGCCTCGTGCCGTCCCCGGCGACGTGGCCGAGTTCGCCGGCCCATTCGTCGTGCTCCAGCAGCTCGGCCGTCGCACGGTCGAACTCCGCCGGATCCCCATACAGCAGGTCGCGGACGGAACGGCCCAGCGCCTCCTCGGCGGAGTAGCCGTAGAGCAGTTCCGCGCTGCGGTTGAAGTAGGTGATGCGGTGGTCGAGGTCGCTTACCAGGATCGCGTCGCGGGCCTTGTCCAGCAGTTCGGCCTGCTGTGCCAGCTGCTGCTCGCGCTCACGCAGCACCTCACGCGCCCGGTGCTGCTCGGTCACGTCGCGGAAGTAGACCGCCAGGCCCTGCTCGGACGGATAGGCGTGGATCTCGAACCAGCCGCCGAGCGGCGGGTAGTGGAAGTCCTCGAGGACGGTGGTCACATCCTCGGTCATCGCGCGGCGATAGGCGGTCTCCGCCTCCGTGCCGATGATGTCGGGGAACTCGGCCCAGAACCGCCGCCCCAGCAGCTCCTCGCGCGTCCGACGGAGCAGCCGTTCGGCCTCGCGGTTGACGTAGGTGACGACCCAGTCGCGGTCGACGGTGAACAGGGCGTCGGTGATGCTCTCCAGCGTCGTGGTCAGGCGCTTGGCGAGCGTGCGGATCTGACGGGTCGACTCGCGGAACAGGGTGACGTCCTGCAGCGCCCCGGTGACGTGCACAACCGCCCCGGACTCATCGTGGACCGGCTCCCCGATGATCCGCACCACCAGCGCCCGCCCGGCGAAGCTCTCCAGCTCCGCCTCGAGGTCGAAGGGCTCACCCCGGGCTGCGCAGGCCTCGAGGGCCGCCTCGACCCGGGGCCGGTCTTCCTCCCGGTAGAGCGCGAGAGCGTCGACGAGGTCGGGCTCCCCCTCACGTGGGTGGTCGAGGATCTCGTAGATCTCCTCCGACCACCGGACCTCGCTGGTCGCGACGTCGAGCGACCAGCCGCCCAGACGCGCGACCGACCCGGCGACGCGCTGCAACGCGCGACCCCGCTCGAGTTCGGCTTCGGCGCGCCGGCGATCGGTGATGTCCACGAAGGTCAGCACCGAGCCGACGACCTCGCCGTCCTGCTCGATCGGGTGGGAGCGGTACTCGACGGGGAAGCTGCTGCCGTCCCGGCGGAAGAGCCACTCGTCGTCGCGTGCCACCCCGTGCCCGTCCCGGTGGGCCTCGTAGATCCGGCACTCCGCCTCGGGGTAGGGGGAGCCGTCCGCACGGGTGTGGTGGACGAGCCGGTGCATGCGTTGCCCCAGCAGCTCGCGTTCGTCGTCGTAACCCAGCAACTCCACCGCCCGGCGGTTGGCGAAGATGCACCGTCCCTCGAGATCGATGCCGTACAGCCCCTCCCCGGTGGAGTCCAGGAGCAACCGGGCGAAACGCTCGGCCTCGACGAGCCGCGTGCCACCCGGACTCATCTGGTGGGCCCGACGACCTGCGGACGGTCGATCGGCGCCGGGCGACCGAACAGGTACCCCTGCCCGAAGGGCACACCGAGCTCGGCGAGCACGTCGGCCTCCTCCTGCCGTTCGATGCCCTCACCGACCAGCCGCGCGCCCGTGGCCCGCGTGAAGTCCAGCAGCCCACCGATCAGTGCCCGGCGCACGGGGTCCCGGTCGATGTCGGCCACCCAGGCGCGGTCGAGCTTGACCATCGAGGGCCGCAGCTCGTAGACGTGGCGCAGGCTCGCGTAGCCCGACCCGGCGTCGTCGACGCTCAGGCCCACACCGCCGAGCCGGTCGACCGCGTCGATCACGGCCCCGTAGTCGGTCACCAGGTCGTGTTCGGTGATCTCGAGCATCAGCGATCGTGGGTAGTCGGCCACGACCGGTCGGAGGTCGACGCTCAGCAGCGTGGCCGCCGAGAGGTTGAGCGACAGCCAGGCGTCCTCGGGGAGCCCGTGCGCGCCGGCGAGGATCCGCCTGGCCGCCTCGATCTCGAGGTCGGCACCGAGGCCGAGCCGGCCGGCCAGCGCGAAGGCGAGGTCGGGGCGGGTGCCGTCGGCGAACCGCGTCAGCCCCTCGTAGCCGACGACCTCGCCGACCGGCAGGGACACGATCGGCTGGTAGACGGGCCACATGCCGTCCGTCTCGAGCAGGCGGGTGATGCGGTCGCGGTCGCCAGCCGTCGAGACCGCGTCGTCGACACCGGGCAGCATCATCGCCGACAGCTGCGGCGCGAGGTCGACGAGCGCGGACAGGACGGGCTCCGGCTCCTCCCGGGGAACCACGCTCAGGACCGCGAAGGTCCGCGAGGTCGCCTCCAACGGGATGTGGACGATCGAGCGCCCCGGGCCCCGCTCGAGCCAGGGGGAATCGAGTGCGGCGGCGGCGCCCGTCGCGATCGTGGTCGCGCCTTCCCGACCCCGACCGTCGACCGGCGGGGCGAGGACGCCGTCGCCCGACGGGGTCACCGCTACCTGCCGGATGCCGAGTTCCGCGTCGAGTACCTGCTGGAGGTCGACCACGGTTCGGGCGAGTCCCTGGGTGGTGTCGAGACCGACCAGTACCCGCGCCAGCCGGACCCGCAGCGCCATCGCCTGGTTGATCCGGCCCAGCCACCGGGCCCGCGACGAGAGGTGCCCGTCGACGCGGGCCAGCAGTTCCCGAAGCTCCACGGGCTTGGTGAGGTAATCGTTGGCACCGCCGCCGAAGCCCTCGAGCTTGCGTTCCAGGAGCGTGTCGCCCGAGACCATCAGGATGACGGCGTCATCGGTCCCCGGGTCGGCGCGCAGCCGGTCGAGGACCTCCTGTCCGCTGATGTCGGGCAGGTGCCGGTCGAGCAACACCACATCGGGGTGTTCCCGCGCGGCGATCTCGAGCGCCTCCCCCCCGGTGGCGGCCATGGAGACCTCGTGTCCGGCATGCTCCAGCGCGGCCGCGAACGAGCGGCGCATCGGTTCTTCGTCGTCGACGACCAGGACGCGGGTGCGGTC
>SLRZ01000286.1 GCA_007130695.1 Nitriliruptoraceae bacterium | reverse complement strand
TCTTCCGGACCGATCCGCTCGAGGACGACGTGGAGGTCACCGGTCCGGTCCGGGCCCACCTGTACGTGAGTAGCACGGCGGTGGACACCGACATCACAGCCAAGCTGGTCGACGAGTACCCGCCGAGCGCGGCCTACCCCCTCGGCTACGCGCTGAACCTGACCGACAGCATCCTGCGCCTGCGCTACCGCGACGGCGGACAGCAGCGGCTGCTCGAGCCCCACGAGGTCGTCCTCGTCACGATCGAGCTGTACCCGACGAGCAACGTCTTCGCGCAGGATCACCGGATCCGCTTGGACGTCTCGAGCTCGAACTTCCCGCGCTTCGACGTGAACCCGAACACCGGTGACCCGCTCGGCACGGAGCGGCGCTGGAACGTGGCCGAGAACACGATCCACCACGACCCGGACCGTCCCTCCCACCTCGAGCTCACCCTGGTGCCCGACGGACCCGCGGCCGCGACGTCGAGGTAGCACGACCCGGCCGCGTCCCGCGCGGGCCACCCCTTCAGGCGGCCGTCGGTCGGCGGGATGCGAGCCCGCGTGCGCCCGCGAACATCAGGACGCCAGCGATCACGGCGACCAGTCCGATCGCCACCCATGCCGGGGCGCGGCCCTGGGTGTCCGCGATGAGGCCGAACAGGCTCGGACCGAGCGTCCCACCGATCAACCCTCCCGGGAACACCGCACCGGTCAACCGGCCCGGAGAGTCGGGGTACAGGCGCACGAGGGCGTACCAGAACACCCCCTGGAAGCCCCAGGTGCCGGCGAGGGCGACCACGATCCCCGCGGTGGTCGTCCACGTGGCCGGGTGCGCGAGCCCGACACACCCCGTGGCTCCGGCGAGCAACAGGACGGCGCACAGTCGCAGGTGGCCGGAGACCATCCGGTCGCTGACGACCCCGGAGACGATCCGTACCCCGACGGCCGTGAGGCTGGCTATCGCCAGCATCGTGCCGGCGAAGGCCGGGCTGCTCCCGGCGCGGACCGCGGAGTCGACGTAGAAGGTGGTGGCCGCGCTGTTGCTGAGGTTGCCGAAGGCGTAGGCGATCGTGACGACGAGCAGCTGGCGTCGACCAGTCAGCGGTGGCATCGTGCCCCTGCCGCTACGCCGGGGCGCCGCTCTGGACGGGGGCGGCCTGGTCGTGAAGATCACGGCGAGCGACGCGACAGCGACGAGGACGTACGCCCACCGCCACCCCACGGTCACCCCGATGAGCGGGACGCTGACCCCTGCGAGCAGGGCGGCGATCGGCGGGGCGGACTGTTTCAGGCCGAACGCCGTTCCGAGCCGGCCCAGGGGCACGAGGTTGGACAGCAAACGGTTCGCTGCCGGCTGGGCGAGCGCGTTTGAGGCACCCGCGACCGTGAGCCAGCCGGCCAGGGCTGCCCAGCCGGGCGCGACCGCGATCCCGAGCGACGACACGACCGCAGCGACGCTCGCGATCCGGATCGACCGTGCCGCACCGAGGTGGTCGGAGAGGCGGCCGAGAAACGGAGCCGTCGCCGCTGCGCCGGCGCGGTGGAGCGCGACCGCCACACCGAGCCCCACCGCGCCGAAGGCGAGCTCCTCGGTCAACTGCACCGCGAGGGCCCCGGTCAGGAACATGGGCAGCAGGGTCACGACGGTTGCCGCCGCCCCGATCGCCATGGCGCCGGTCGGTGAGGGACGTCGGTGCTCTCTCACCGGCTCACGCAGGCAAGTGGTCGACCAGGACCGTCTTGAGGTGATCGAGGTGCGACCGAGAGGTGCCGTGTTCCAGCAGATAGCCTTCGGCCCCTCCGAAGCGCTCGTCGAGTTCCGCGAGCAGTGTGTGCATCACGGCAGGCGTTGCCCGGCGTCCCTCCCAGGCGTCGGCGGGGGTCGCGAGCTTCGCGAGGGCCTGCGTGGTGGCCCCGTCCTCGATGGCGGCCAGCTCGCGGCGGATCCGTAGGAAGCTGTCGCCGAGCTCGGAGGTCGATGCGGCGTAGTCCGCGGCGATGTAGTCGTCGGGGACACCGACGACGCGGAGGATCAGCGCGGTGACGATCCCCGTGCGGTCCTTGCCGGCGGTGCAGTGGACCAGGACGGGGAGGTGGTCGGCGATCACGGAGACCGCGTGGGCGAAGCCGGTGGCACCCGCCGTCACCAGGTGGCGCGTGGCGACCACCATCCGTTGGTCGCTGGTCGCGGTGGATGGGACCCGCATCCGCTGCGTGTACATCTCGCGCGTCGTCGCTTCGATGGCCGGGGCGTGGAACGTGGGCAGGGGACCTGTCGGCTGGGTGTCGAGCCGGTTTCGCTCGTAGCTCGAACGCAGGTCCACGCACGCCTGGACCCCGAGATCGTCCCGGAGGGTGCTCCAGCCCTTGGAGGTGAGTTGGTCCGGGTTCGCGGACCGGTAGAGCATCCCGGGGACGGTCCGATGGCCATCGCCGGTTGGGAGCCCGCCGAGATCGCGCACATTGTGGATCCCCTCGACTGTGAGAACGCGGCCGGTGGGTTGGGACGACACGGGGCCCTCGATCGGTGGAGCCAGGGAACAGGTGGTGGCGAGCGACTCGAGATTATCCTAGTGAGCTTGGGATAACGCGAACCTTGGAGGTCCACGGAGTGCGAGCCCGGATCAATAGCGAGGTCGGTGGCGATGTGACCACGGCAGCCGGAGGCGTCAACTGCCCGCAAATCCTAGAATCAGTACTAGAATCTCTAGGATAGTGCCAGCTCAGGGGTGATCAGG
>SLRZ01000049.1 GCA_007130695.1 Nitriliruptoraceae bacterium | reverse complement strand
GTGCTGGTCCTGCTGCCGCTGCTCCTGGCCGCGACGGTCCTGGTCACGGTCGTGGTCATCGAGTTCGGCGGCCACCTCGTCGCGATCTCCCGCGCGGCGAGCCTCGCCGACGCGGCCGCGCTGGCCGCCGTCTCAGCGGAGACCTCCGAGCGGGCCACGCCACCGCGGCAGGCCGCCGCCGAGGTCGTCGCGGCCGGCGAGGGACGCCTCGACCACTGCGACTGTCCACCGGGGACCGGTCACGCACGCGTGCGGGTCAGTGTCGAGGTGCCGGGCCTGATCGGCCCCCGGCTCGGGGCCGCCCGCCAGAGCGCGGAATCGGCGGCGGTGCTCGCGCCCCGCTCCCGGCCCGCACCGCCCTGAGCGCCGCTGGCTCGACACCCGGCCTGCGACGGCCCCCCGATCCGTCAGCCGCGCCGGCCGCGGTGGTCGTATCCTCACCGTCCGACGCATCCGGTGACCGTCCGGGTCGTTGAGGTGGGGGAGCCCGCCCGCGTCGACGGGCGAGCCGGCACGGAGCACCAGTCATGCAGCAGACCGAGCACGGCGGCGAACAGGCCGCGTTCACCTACGACCCCGAGGTGGTGGGCCGGACGAGCCCGTCGGGGTTCCTGCTCGACGCGTTGCGCCGCCGTCCCGCGGGACGGGCGGTGGTCTCCGGACTGACGGTCCTGCTCTTCCTCGGCGGCTCGGGCATGTTCGCCTACCCGTTCTTCACCGACCTGTACACCGACCAGGTCCTGCAGGGGCGACTCAGCGACGAGTTCGTGGGGATCGAGGTGGACGGCTACGACGACTGGGAGGCCTCCGTCTCCTCCGGCGACGCTCTCACGCGCATCGCCATCCCCGGCGTCGACGTCGACACCGTCGTGGTCTCGGGTACCTCCCCGGCCGCACTACGCGCCGGTGCGGGCCACTACCCCAGCACCGTCCTGCCCGGCCAGGACGGCAACGTCGGTATCGCCGGTCACCGCACGACCTACGGCCGCCCGTTCAACCGCATCGACGAGATGGCCGTCGGCGACGAGGTGTGGCTGCAGACCCCGGTCGGCGACTTCGAGTACGTGGTCTCCGCCCCCCCGACCGGCGGGGACTGCCGGGCCTACAGCGAGATGAACGACCAGCGCCCCGACTCGGCGGCCTGCGTGACCCACCCCCGCGACTGGTCGGTGGTCGACGAGACCGACGACGCCGTGCTGACCCTCACCTCCTGCCACCCCAAGGGCAGCGCCGAGCAACGGATCATCATCCGGGCCGAACTCGCCGAACGCCACCCGCCCGGGACCTACCAGGACCTCGCGGGCGACGACGGGGCCGAGGACACCGACGAGGCCTCGGCGGCCTGAGGTCGCGGGGCCTCGTAGGCTGCGCCGCAGATGCGCGCCTCCCGAACGCCCCGTCGGCTCCGCCCGCAGGCCACGGCCCTGCTCGCGTTGCTGCTGCTGGTCGCCTGCGGGACCGGCACCCCCCAGCACGTCCGCGTCGGCGTGGTCGCCCCCCTGTCGGGCCCGCGGGCCGTGATCGGCCAGGAGATCGTGCGGGGCGCCGAACTCGCCGTGGACCGGCTCAACGACCGTGGTGGGCTGCTGGGTGAGGACGTCGAACTGGTCGTGACCGACGGCGCCGACCTCGTCGACGTCCCGCGCCGGCTGGCCGACCTCGCCGAGCATGCGCGCGTCTCCGCGGTGATCGGTCCCGAGGCGCCCGGGGTCCTCGTCGGCCCCCGCAGCCCGCTCACGCGCCGTGACGTCCCGGCGGTGCTGCCGAGCGCGTTCGCCGGTGAACTCGACGGTGCCTCGACGCTGGTGGCCCGCACCGTGCCGTCCGCTCGGGCCCAGGCCGAACGCCTGGCCCGGTGGCTGGTCGAGGACCGCGCCGCGCAGTCGTTGGCGGTCCTGGTCGCCGACCCCGTCGAGGGCGCGGCGGCGCGCGCCGCGATCGAGGACGGGGCCGCCCGCGGAGGACTGGCGCCCGAGGCGATCGTCGAGGTCGACGCCACCGGGCAGATGACCACCGCCGTGCAGGCCCTGCGGCGCCAGGCGCCCGATGCGGACGCCGTGCTGCTGTGGGGCTGGCCCGACACGGCCGCCCGCGCCACCCTCGCGGTGCGTGACCTCGGGTGGGACGTCCAGGTCGCGGTCGGTTCTTCGGCGTTCGTGGGGGAGTACCGCGCACTCGCCGGGGAGGCCAGCGAAGGGGTCGTGCTGCCCTTCCCGTTCCGGCAGGAGTGGTTCGGTCCGGAGCTGACGACGTGGATGCTGCGCTACCACGCCCGGCACGGTCTGGGGGCGCTGCCGGAGCTCGACACGCTGGTGATCGACGTGCCCGTGGTCGCGATGGCGGCCTACGACGCGGTCGGCGCGGTCGCCGACGCGGTCGAGGACGCCGACAGTCGGGTCCCCGGGGAGGTGGCCGCCGCGCTGGCGGACGTGCGCCACGACGGCCTGCTGCGCACCTACGACCTCGGCGAGCGTGAGGCCTGGGGCCCCGACGACCTCCACGTCGCACGCTTCCACCGGCTCGGGGTGGTCTACGACGTCGACCCCGACCTCGACCCGGACGCCCAACGGACGTTCTGGGAGCTGCAGGTCAGCGCCGAGTTCCTCCGGGACCTCGCGCCCGAGGGGCCCCTGCGCGGCCTGGTCGAAGGCGTGCTCGGCGAGCACGACGGGCCGCCCCCCGAGTACGAGGAGCCGGCGCCCGCGCCGGGGCCGGTGGGGCGGCCGTGAGCGCGGCGATCGGTACCGCTCTGGCCCTCGGGGTCGTCTACGCACTCATCGGTGCGGGTGTCGCCGTGGTCGCCACGGCCGCCCGGACCCTGCACCTCGCGGTGGGGCAGGTCCTGGTCGCCGGGGTCCTCGTGCAGCTCGTGCTGGGCTCGTCCGCCGTCGGGCTGCCGATGCTGGTCACCGTGGTCGCGGCACTGCTCTTGGGCGCCGGGTTGTCCGCCGCGCTCGAGCCGCTGGTCCTGCGGCCGCTGCCCGAGGGACTGTCGTGGCTCGTGGGCCTGGTGGTGGTCGCGGGTGTCCTGGACGCCGCGATGGCCCGCGGGGTGACGGCACGCACGTTCCGGCCCGACCCGCTGGTGGCGCTGCCCGGGGTCGCGGGGCTCGACCCGGCGACGGTCACGGCCGTGGTGGTCGGCCTGACCGCCACCGCCTCGGTGTCGCTGCTGCTGGCCCGTTCGCGGTGGGGCCGGCGTGTGCGCCTGGTCGGTGGGTCCAACGCCGCGGCCGAGCGGGTGGGGGTCTCCCCGTCCCGGGTGCGCGCACAGGCGCTGGCGCTGGGGGGCGGGGCGACGGCGTTGGCGGGGCTGCTGGTGGCCCCCGTCATGTTCGTCAGCACCGGGCAGGCCGCCGGGTTCACCGTCCGGGGTGTGGCCGCCGCGGCCCTGCTCGGCGCCGGAGGTCCCGGTTGGGCCCTGGCCGGTGGCCTGCTGCTGGGGGCCGCCGAGGTCGCCGGCGCGGCCTGGTGGCCCCGGGCCGGCGGTGAACTGGCGGTCGCCGGCCTGGTGGTCGTGGTCCTGCTGGCGCGGGGCGGGAACCACCTGCGGGCCTGGGGACGGACATGGTGAGGCGGCTACTGCCCGTCGCCGGCCTGCTGGCCCTCGTGGCGCTGGCGCCCGAGCCCGTGCTCGTCGGCGGGCTGCGCCTGGCCGCGTACGCGATCGTGGTGACCGGCGCGTCGCTGCTGGTGGCCCGGGTGGGTGCCGCCGATCTGGCGCTGGCCGCGGTGACGGCGGTCGGGGCGTACGCCGGTGGGGTGGGCTCCGCGCTGGTCGAACTCCCCGTCGTGCTGGGCCTGCCGCTCGGGGCGGTGGCCGGCGCGCTCGTGGGAGCGGCGAGCGGCGCCGTCCACGGCCGTCTGGGACGTGCGATGGGTGCGCTGGCCTCGTTGGCGTTCGCCCTCGGCATCGTCGCGGCCGTGGCGGCCTGGCCCGAGGGGGGTGGGGTCGCGGGGTTCCATGCGGTCGCCCTCCCAACACCCTGGGGCGCACGCGCGGACCTGCTGGTGCTGGCGGCGGTCCTGCTCGCGGCGCTCGCCCTGGCGAGCGTGGTGGCCCGGACGAGGGCCGCCGCCCTGGCCGCGCTGGCGGTCCGGGGGCCGCAGGTGGTACTCGCCCACGGCCGGCGGCCGGCTGCGGCCACGGCGCGCATCGGGGCGGCGGCCGGTGCGCTGTGCGGGCTCGGCGGGGTGGCCCTGGCGACCGTGACCGGGTCGGTCATGCCCGACGCGTTCGGTCTCGACCTGGCGGCCGCGATCGTGCTGGCGGCACTGGTCGGGGGCGCGGCGCCGTGGGGGCCGCTGGCGGGCACCGCGCTGGTGTGGGGACCCTCCACGCTGTGGCCGCTGGTCCCGCTGGTGGGGACCGCCCCGCCGCTGCTGCTGGCCGGTCCGATCGGGCTCGCGGTCCTGGCGGTGCGCCGTGGTCGCCCGCTGCTGCCGGCGCGGCCCGCGACGACGGCGATGACCGCGACGACCGCGACGACCGGGGAGCGTGCCACGGCGCCGGCGTCGCCACGGGCCCAGGACGACGGGGAGCTCCCCGGTCACCGGGCGCCGGCGCCTCGCCGCCGCCTCGATCTGGAGGTGCGCGACCTCGACGTGCTCGGTGCCCCGGTCTCGCTGGTGGTCGCCGCCGGGGAGGTCGTCGCGCTCGTGGGCCCCAACGGGGCCGGCAAGTCGACGTTGCTGGCGCGGGTCGCGGGACAACTCGACGACGACGGGGCCGTGTGGCTCGGCGGCGCCCGAGCCCCCCGCGGCGTCCTGGCGCGTGCCCGTGCCGGCCTCGCCCGCACGTGGCAGCGGGCCCCGGACCTGCCCGCGGCAGACGTGCTGGCCCTCACCGCCCAGGACGGGGACTCGACCCGTGCCGCGGGCTGGGCACGGCACGTCCTCGGGGCGGACGTCACGGATCCGGGCGTCGCGCAGCTCGTCCTGCTGGCCTCCCGACGGCCCGGCCTGGTCCTGCTCGACGAACCGACCGACGTCGAACCCCATGCGCTGGCCTCGTTCGTCGGCGGTCTCGCGCAGGCCGGTGTGGGCGTCCTGGTCGTCGACCACCGTCCCGAGGTCGTCGCCCTGGCGGACCGGGTGGTCCGGTTGGGAGGCGACGAATGAGCGGTACGACGTCCCGGGACCTGCGGCTCGATGCCGACCTGGCGTTGCCGGGCGGGCGCCTGCGCCTGGGCGCCGGAGAGGTCGGTGAACTCCCCGACGACCCCCGGTACGTCGCCGCGCTCACGGGCGAGGCCCGGGACCGCCGCCACCGGATCCACCTCGACGGGTGGCGTGCTGACCGGCGCTCACCGGCGAGGCGGGTGCGGGCCGGGCTGGTCACCGTCGGGGTGGCCCCGGTCGCCCCCGACGTCACGGTGGTCGACCACCTCGCGGCGGTGATGCCGGTCGCCACAGCCCGGAGGCTGGTGGCGGACACCCCGCGCCTCGCCGGCCTCGCATCGCGTCCGGCCGGGCTCCTGTCGGGCGGCGAACGGCGCCTGCTGGCCTGGACCATGGCCAGGGTCGGCACACCCGGGGTCGTGCTGCTCGACCGGGCCGGCACGGGCCTCGACGCCGAGGCGCTGTCCTGGGCGGACCGGGTCGTGGCCGCCTGGCTCACGGCGGGAGTCGCCCTGGTGGTGCGCGTCGGTCGGCACGAGGAGCGTCGATGGCTCCACAACCCGGCTGAACGGTCGGGCTGAGGGCCGTCCGGCCACCCGGTGGACGGTGGCGACCCGCCCCCGGTCGTCGTACCGTCCCGGGTTCGCCCTGCGGGGCGGCACGGGGGTCGGCTCCGGCAGCGCGTTGGGCGCGCGACCCTGCCAGCCCGGCCGCCGGTACGTGTCACCCCGGGGGCCATGGGTCGTTGTGAGGGAGGACTCCACGCGCATCGGCGCGGGGGACGGACCGGGAGAACACGACGATGCGTCGACGGATCGTCTGGACCACGGCGGTGCTCGCCGTGCTGCTCGTGGTGCCTTCGGTGCCCGCGTCGGCGGCCGAGTTCACCCTCGCAGAACCCGACGGGGACGTCACCGGGGCCACGCCGCTGGAGGTCCACCTCGAACGGGACTTCGGTGGGGAGCGTCTGCGCCGCGTGCGGGTCGGTCTCGAGAAGGACGGGCAGCGTCTGGGGATGCCGGTCGACCTGCGTTGCCAGAGCGGCTGTGAGATCGGCGACCCCACAGCCGTTTTCGTGCTGCCCGACGACGGGGAATTCGACCCGTCCACCGGGGCACCCTTCGACATCGAGGCGCCGATGCCCAACGGCACCTACCGGCTCCGGGTCGACCTGATCAAGGACAGCCGCTTCCAGGACGATGAGCGGTTCGACGCGGACATCCACCTCGCCGTTGCCCCGTCGGCACCGAAGCAGCTCGCCGCCGAGGTCGAGGACCGCGAGGTCTCGCTGACCTGGAAGGCCCCGCCGGAGCCCGACGTCGAGCGCTACCGGGTCGAGCGGCGTATCGACGGGGAGTGGGAGGAGATCTCCACGACCTCGTCGACCTCCTCCGTCGACGAGCCCGGCGGCGGCACCCACAGCTACCGGGTCGTGGCCCTGCGGTCCGACGGCCGTGGCGGAAGCCTGGAGACCGCCTCCTCCGCGAAGGAGGTCGAGGTCGAGCCGCACGAGGACGACGAGGCCGGCGAGGGCGGCGGCAACGGTGGCAACGGTGGTGACGGGGACGGCACCGAGGAGGCCGGAACCGAGGGCGGCGGTGACGACGACGGCAACGGCGACGGCGGCGAGTCCGACGGAGCCGACACGGCCGGCCAGGACACGTCGTCCACGGAGTCCGCGGAGTCCGGTTCCTCGAGTCGGGACCGGTCCGGTGCCGAGGCCCCGAGCACCGGCGGCAACCGCAGCTCGATCCCCGGGGTCGGCAGCGGCGAGGATGGCTACGGCACCGAGCTGGACTACGGCGCGACGGGCAATGGCGAGGGCGGTGACGACGTGATGGTGGCCAACCCCGGCGGTTTCCGGGGGGCCATGGACCAGATCTTCGACGCCGAACGGGTGGCGGTGCCGGTCGCGACGGGACTGGTCCTGACCGGCCTGGGCATGCACCTGTGGCGCTGGTTGCGCGTGCCCCTGCCCTGACCGGGCACGGCGATCCCGACCGGGTCCGGCCAGCAGGGGCTGTTCGGGCACCGCGGTGTCAGGTGTTGGCGTCGACGGCTCGGTGCTCGGGCACCCGTGCCAGCAGGAGGTCGAGGACCCGGATGGCCCCGTCCTTGTGGAGCGGCTCGTTGCCGTTGCCGCACTTGGGTGACTGCACGCACGACGGGCAGCCCGTCCGGCACCCGCAGGTGGCGATGGTCGTGCGCGTGGCGGTGAGGTGCTCGGGCAGGCGCAGGTAGGAGCGCTCGGCCAGGCCGGCGCCGCCGGGGTGGCCGTCGTAGACGAACACGGTGGCCCGGCCGGTGTCGGGGTGCAGGGCGGTCGAGAGCCCGCCGAGGTCCCAGCGGTCGCACAGCGCCAGCAGTGGCAGCATGCCGATCGCGGCGTGCTCGGCCGCGTGCAGGGCGCCCGGCACCGTGCGGGCCGGCAGCCCCGCCGCATCCAGGGCGTCGTCGGGCACCGAGTACCAGACCGCCACCGTGTGCAGGTGCAGCGGCGGCAGGTCGAGGTCGATGCGGTCGAGCACCTCGCTGGAGCCCAGGCGCAGCACGTCGTAGCCGGTGACCTGCGTGGTCACCTCGACCCGCCCGAGTCGGACCTCGACGTCCTCCCAGGTCTCCGCACGCTGTTCGTCCAGGATCCGCACGTCGGTGTCGGACCTCGGCCGGGTGGTCCAGGTGCGCTGGCGCGACTCGGCGCCCGTGGCCAGTCCGCGGTCGAGGTCGAGGTCGGCGATCTCGAGGGTGCGCCCCTGGTGCAGGTAGATCGCCCCGGGGTGGACCTGCCGGTGGGCGCGGGCCTCGTCGACGTCGCCGATGAGCGCACCGGTGTCGGTGTCCACGATCCGGATCGAGCGGCCACCGCCGCTGCGCAGATCCACTTCGCCGGCCGCACGACGACGTGAGGCCCAGTGGTAGCGCCCACCTCGCAGGCGCAGCACTCCGGCGTCGGCGTCGGCGGCCAGCAGGTCCGGTGCGGTTGGGCCGAAGCGTTCGGCCGCCTCGACCTCGTCGAGGGGCTGTTCCTGGCAGGCGCAGCGCAGATGGGGACCCAGCAGGTGCTCGTTGGTGGGGTCGACGATCGCATCCTCGGGTGGGCGGCCGAGCAGCTGTTCCGGGTGGGTGACGAGGTAGTGGTCGAGCGGGTCCTCCTGCGCGACCAGCACGCCGGCGGCCGCGCCGCCGGTGCGCCCGGCACGGCCCAGCCGCTGCCAGAACGACGCGGCGGTGCCGGGCCAGCCGGCGAGGATCACCGCGTCCAGGCCGCTGACGTCGATGCCCAGCTCCAGGGCCTCGGTGGCGGCGACTCCGCGGAGTCGCCCGTCGCGCAGGTCCTCCTCGAGCTTGCGGCGCTCCTCGGGGAGGTAGCCGGCCCGGTAGGCGGCGACGGTGTCGGCCAACCGCGTGCCGTCGTCGGCGGTGGCGGCGCCCAGCCGTTCGCGGGCGTAGATGGAGACCACCTCGGCGCCCTTGCGGCTCTTGGCGAACACCAGGGTCTGCACGCCGGCGGCGACGAACGAACCCAGTAGGTCACCGGTCTCGGCCAGCATGGAGCGGCGGGCCAGCGGCAGGTCCTCGCCGGGGTCGCGCGGCGCGCCGGGCGGGGCGGTGTGGGTACCTTCGGCGTCCTCGCGATCTGCTGCGTACTCGCCGTCGCTGCGTTCGACGAAGGGCGGCTGCCACAGGCCGAGGTCCAGCGGCCCGCGCGGTGAGCCGTCCTCGACGATCTCGGCGACCTCGACCCCGGTGAGGGTGGAGGCGTGCTCGGCCGGGTTGCCGACGGTCGCCGAGGTGAGCAGGAACGTCGGTTCGGCCCCGTAGCGGTCGGCCAGCCGGCGCAGGCGTCGCAGCACCAGTGCGACGTGGCCGCCGAACACGCCGCGGGAGACGTGGGCCTCGTCGACGATGACCCAACGCAGCCGGTGCAGGAAATCACCCCAGGCGCGGTGGCCACCGAGCAGCGAGTGGTGCAGCAGGTCCGGGTTGGTCAGCAGCCAGTTCGCGGTCTTGCGGATGGCCTCGCGTTCCTCGCGGGGGGTGTCGCCGTCCATCACCGCCGCACGCACCTGCGGCAGCTTGAAGCCGCGCACGCCCCGCAGCTGGTCGCGCGCCAGCGCCTTGGTCGGGGCGAGGTAGAGCGCGGTGGTACGCGAGTCCTCCAACAGCGACTCGATCACCGGCAGCTGGTAACAGAGGCTCTTGCCGGAGGCGGTCCCGGTGGCGACCACGAGGTGTTCGCCCTGCCGGGCCCGGCGCCAGGCCTCCTCCTGGTGGCGGTAGAGCGTGGTGATGCCGGCGTGCTCGAGGCGCGCCCGCAGCGCCGGTGGAAGCTCGTCGGGCAGCGGGACCGTGCGGGCCTCGCGGGCCGGCAGCCGTTCGAGGTGAACGAGCCCCTCATCGGCACCGGGTGTCCGCCGTTGGCTGTCCGGGTCGCGCTCCTCATAGACAGCGTCGGCCGTGTCGCCCGAGCTGTGGTCCGCGGCATTGGAGGTCAGCCCGGACGCCGAGGAGGCACCGAGCAGCTCGAGCACGTCGCGGGGATCCGTTGGAGCTCCTCGTGGACCGGGAAGATCGAACGGTACGTCGTGACCACCGCGATGCGGTGGTGGGGGAATCCCGAGACCCGGGCCCGTCCCGATGGATTGTCTTCCCCCGGGTAAGGTCCGCGCGGGCAATGTCGAGACGGAGGGCCAGTGGAACTGCTGCAGGTCGACGTCCGTGATCAGGGCGGCTGGCGGGTCGTCATCGCCAGCGGCCAGCTCGACGTCGCGACCGCGCCGGAGTTCCGCCAGACGCTGGTGGAGGCCCAGTACGGCGGCGAGACCCACGTGCTCGTCGACCTCGACGGGATCGAGTTCATCGACTCCATGGGGCTGGGGGTGCTGGTCGGTGGGTTGAAGCGGGCACGCGCCCACCAGTGCCAGTTCGCGGTCGCCTGCTCCCACCCCCGCATCCTGCGGCTCTTCGAGCTCACCGGCCTCGACGAGGTGCTGCGTGTGGTTCCCGATCTCCACGCAGTACTGGATTGAGTCAGTCACGGTCCACCAGTCCGGGACCGGCGCTGGCCCTTCTGCTCTAGCATCGACGCACCGGACAGAGGGCACGAGTGGATCTCGACGAGCGCACCCTGAGCAGCGTGGCGGCCTACGACGAGCACGCCCGCGAATATCAGGAGTCGCTTCGGCTGAAGCGGCCGGTCGCCGACGTGCGCCGGTTCGCCGCCTTCGCAAAGCGTGACGACCTCGTCCTCGACGCCGGCTGCGGGCCGGCCAACGACCTGCGGCTACTGCGCGACGCCGGGGTCCACCCGGTCGGCGTGGACCTCTCCCTCGGGGTGCTGCGCGAGGCCCGGATGCTGCTGCCGCGCCACCCGCTGGTCCAGGCGCCCTTCGACCGGCTGCCGTTCCGCCCGAAGTCCTTCGGTGGGCTGTGGTGCTCGGGGACCTTCACCCACCTGCCCCGGGGTGAGTGGCGTGCGACGTTCTCCCGGTTGGTCGAACTCCTCCACGGCGGCCCGGTCTACTTCTCCTGCCTGCGCTCGACGCACGACCTCGCCCCCTACGACGACCCGGTGCTCGGTCGGCTGTACGTCTCGGGGGCGGCAGAGGAGGAGGTCGAGGCGCTGCTGGCCTCCCACGGCCTCAGGGATCTCACCATCGAGGTGCGGCCCGACCCGGTGCTCGACCGTCGTCGCCT
>SLRZ01000110.1 GCA_007130695.1 Nitriliruptoraceae bacterium | reverse complement strand
TCGTGTTCGAGTCCTGGCAGCGCGACCAGCAGCTCGATGTCACCCGCAACGAGGACTACTGGCAGGAGGACCTGCCCTACCTCGACGAGATCAGCTTCCGGCCGATCCCCGACGAGGACGCCCGCCTGCAGAGCCTGTTCTCCGGCGACATCGACGCGATGCAGAGCCTGCGCCAGTCGATCATCAGCCAGGCACGCGACCGCAGCGACGAGTTCAACCTCTACGAGCACGTGGGCAACGACTCGGGCGCGACCATCCTCAACACGGCCCAGCCGCCGTTCGACGACCAGCGGGTCCGCGAGGCCTGGGCATACTCGCTCAACCAGGACGAACTGATCGAGGTGCTCGGTGGCACCGGCATCTCGCCGCCCGCCCGCGGCCTGTTCAATCCGGAGTCGCCCTGGTACGTGGACGAGATCGACGACCTCTGGCCGAGCGAGGACCTCGAGCGCGCCCAGGCGGCGCTCGACGACTACGTCGACGACCCGGAGCGCTCGGACGGCCAGGAGCCCGGCTCGCCGGTCACCTTCGATTTCGACACCCAGCCGGACCCGAGTCTGCTGGAGACCTCCAGCGTGTATCAGGCCCAGGTCGGCCGCATCGGAATGGAGATGAACATCGAGACCGTCGAGCAGGCGGTCCACATCACCGAGGCGGTCGAGGGTGACTACCAGGCCAAGATCTTCCGGTTGGGCGAGGAGGCGGATCCTGACTGGATGCTGTCCTACTTCGCCCCCGAGTCGCCACTGAACTTCACCAACTTCCAGTCCGAGGAGCTGCTGCAGGCCCTGGGGGCCGCAAGGCAGAACCCGGACGAGGACGAGCGCCGCGAGCTGTACCACCAGGCGCAGCAGATCTTCGCGGAGGAGGTGCCGTTCACGCTGACCGGCCACACCGCCAGCGTCATGGCCACCGACGGCAGTGTGTTCGGGGTCGACGACTGGGAGCTGCCGGACGGCTCGACGGGTGTCGGCCACCCCGAGTCGGTCACCCGGTGGCACTCGGTCTGGCTCGACCAGTAGCACCGCACGACCGGTGGCCCGCCGACCCGAACGTTTCGAGAAGGCGGGCCACCGGGAACCGCAAGGGAGAGGGGAGGCCGGTCCGCAAGCCGGACCGGCCTCCACAGGGAGCAAGAGGGAGCACGCGGATGCGCTACGTGATGGAGCGGTCGACCCGTCTGGTCGTCACGCTCTTCCTGGTCTCGATCATCACCTTCATGCTGGTGGTGCTGCTGCCCGGTGACCCCGCGCTGCTGGTGCTGGGATCCGACTTCACCGAGGCCGACTATCTCGCCGTCCGCGAGGACCTGCGCCTCGACGATCCCCTCCCGGTTCGCTACGCCGACTGGCTCGGTGGGGTGTTCCAGGGGGACTTCGGAACCTCGTACCGCACCAACCAGCCGGTCCTCGAGGCCATCGTCGACCGCGTCCCCGTGACCTTCCAGATCATGATCGTCGGTCTGCTGATCGCCCTGCTGGTCTCCATCCCGCTGGCGATGATCGCCGCCTACCGGTCGGGCACCAAGACCGACACGGTGGTCTCGACCTCCTCGCTGGCGATGCTGTCGATCCCCAACTTCATGCTCGCCCTGATCCTGATCTTCTACCTCTCGGTCTACCTGGGATGGTTCCCGGCCACCGGCTGGGTCAGCTTCGGACAGGATCCGATGGGCAGCCTGCGTGCGACCCTGCTCCCGGCGATCGCCCTGGCGGGGGCCGAAATCGGGGTCTACACCCGATTACTGCGCAACGACATGATCTCCACGCTCCAGGAGGACTTCATCACCCTGGCGCGGGCGAAGGGCGCCTCGACCCCGCGGGTGCTGTTCCGCCACGCGCTGCGGCCATCGTCGCTGTCGCTGGCGACCGTGCTCGGTGTCCAGATCGGGGTCGCGCTCGGTGGCTCGGTCATCGTCGAGACGATCTTCGCCCTGCCCGGGATCGGGCGCCTGCTGATCGACTCGATCTTCCAGCGCGACCTCGTGATCGTCCAGGGTGTCGTGCTGTTCATCGCGGTGGTCTACGTCCTGGCCAACTTCGTGGTCGACCTGCTCTACGGCGTGCTCGATCCGCGGATCCGAAAGGGGAGTGCCAGTGCCACGGCCTGATGACCCCACCCTGGGGCGCGGCGACGCGACCGGTGACGGCTCCACCACGGTGGAGCCCGGCACGGGCGTGCCGGCGATGCCGCCCCAGACCCCTGGAGACGAGCGCGAGGCGAAGAAGGGCAAGCCCAAGCGGCGCAAGCAGAAGCTGGGCCTCACGGCCTGGATCGCGCTGGTGTGGCTGGCGCTGGTGGTGCTGGGCGCGATCTTCGCCGACTTCCTGCCCATCCCATTGCCCAACGAGACCAATGTCTCCGCGGCACGCCAGGCGCCGTTCGAGGGTTTGGATCACCTGCTCGGCACCGACGGGCTCGGTCGCGACCTGCTCTCCCGTTCGGTCTTCGGTGCCCGTGTGTCGCTGATCGTCGCATTCGTCGCCGTCGCCATCGGTTCCACGGTCGGCGGGGTGGTGGGCCTGCTGGTCGGCTACTTCCGCGGCAAGGCCGACACGCTGGTGATGGGCTTCGTCGACGTGATGCTCGCCTTCCCGGGGCTGGTCCTGCTGCTGACCGTGATCGCCTTCGTCGGCCGCAGCCTGACCACGATCTCGCTGACGATCGGCCTGCTGTCGATCCCGATCTACACCCGTGTCTCCCGGGCGAACACGATGGCCGTGGCCTCGCGAGAGTTCGTCATGGCCGCCAAGGCCATGGGCGCGAAGACCTCACGCATCCTGTTCCGCGAGGTCGCACCGAACGTGATCCTGCCACTTTCGGCCTACGCACTGGTCACGGTCGGCGTCATCATCGTCCTGGAGGGCGCGCTGTCGTTCCTGGGCCTGAGCATCGACCAGCCCACACCGACCTGGGGTGGGATCATCAACGAGGGACGCCGGCACCTGTCGGTGGCACCGCACATCTCCGCAGTGCCCTCGGCCGTGATGTTCCTCACGGTGATCTCCCTGAACCTCGTCGGTGACAAGCTGCGAACGCGCTTCGACGTCAAGGGGACGAACCTGTGAGCACCATCCCACCCACGGCCCCCACCGGGCAGGACGCCCCGCTGCTGTCGGTGCGCGACCTCGCGGTCCGGTTCGACACCCCGGGCGGCACCGTGGCCGCCGTCGACGGGGTCTCCTTCGACCTCACCGCCGGCCGTGCCCTCGGCGTCGTCGGCGAGTCGGGTTCGGGCAAGACCGTGCTCTCGCGTGTCGTCATGAACCTGCTCAGTGTGAGCAACGCCCTGCCCATCGAGGGCGAGGTCCTCTTCCGGGGCGAGAACCTGCTCGAGATGCGACGCAAGAACCTGCGCAAGCTGTGGGGCGACGACCTCGCGATGGTGTTCCAGGATCCGATGACCTCACTGAACCCGACGATGAAGATCGGGCCCCAGATCACGGAGGCGCTGTACCTGCACCGCAAGATCTCGAAGAAGGGGGCGCGCGACCGGGCGCTGCAACTGCTCGAGGAGGTCGGCATCCCGGAGCCCACCCGGCGGCTCAAGCAGTTCCCCCACGAACTGTCCGGCGGCATGCGCCAGCGCGTGACGATCGCGATCGCGCTGGCCTGCGACCCGGTACTGCTGATCGCCGACGAGCCGACCACGGCACTCGACGTGACGGTGCAGGCCCAGATCCTCGACCTGCTCGACACCGAGCGCACCGAGCGCCAGATGGGCCTGATCCTCATCTCCCACGACCTCGGGGTGGTCGAGGGCCGCACGAACGACGTCAACGTGATGTACGCCGGCCGGGTCGTGGAGAGCGCCCCGACCGCGTCCGTCTTCGCGCAACCGCGCCATCCGTACACGGAGGCCCTGATCTCGTCGATGCCCACGATCACCAACCCCAGCCACACGCGCCTGAGTGCCATCCCCGGCGCGCCGCCGCCGCCCCTTCGGCGTCCGAAGGGCTGCAAGTACTCGCCACGCTGTGAGTACGCCCAGCAGCGCTGCGTCGACGAGGACCCCGGGCTGATGCCGCCGACCAACGAGGAGACCAACCGGGGGACCGCGTGCTTCTTCCCGCCGGGCACCGACCGGGGGCACGAGGCGCTGGCCCGCAACAAGGCGGCCGGACGGACCGCGACCGGGCTGGACCTCACGCCCGCGGAGGTGAGCTGATGGCAGGTACAGGTGACGCACACATGCGCCCCGCCGACCAGGCGGTGCTGCGGGGCGACGAGGTCGTGGTCGAGTTCCCGATGAAGCGGGGCGCGGTCGTCCAGGCCGTCTCCGGGATCAGCATCGACGTGCTGCCGGGCGAGACCCTCGGGTTGGTCGGGGAGTCCGGCTGCGGCAAGTCCACCCTGGCCAAGTCCATCCTGCAGCTGCCACCCCCCACCGGTGGCAGCGTCTCATTTCGGGGCAAGGAGCTCACGAGCCTGTCCCGCGAGGAACTTCGCCAGCTCCGCCCGCAGCTGCAGGTGATCTTCCAGGACCCGATCTCGTCGCTGAACCCGCGGCGCCGGGTCCGCGACATCGTCGCGGAGTCGATCGCCATCTGGGGGGACGAGGCCGGCGACGCCGACGAGCGCGTCGCCAAGGTCTTCACCGACGTCGGCTTGGACGCCGAGGTGGTGGGTGACCGCTACCCCCACGAGTTCTCGGGTGGGCAGGCGCAGCGCATCTGCATCGGTCGCGCCCTGGTCCCCGACCCCGAGGTGCTGGTCTGCGACGAGCCCGTATCCGCGCTCGACGTCTCCGTGCAGGCCCAGATCCTCAACCTGCTCGAGGACATGAAGGCGCGCTACGGGCTGTCGATGCTGTTCATCGCCCACGACCTCGGTGTGGTCAAGAACATCAGTGACCGGGTGGCGGTGATGTACCTCGGCAAGCTGTGTGAGGTCGCCTCACCGGACAAGATGTACGCCGAGCCGGCGCACCCCTACACCGAGGCGCTGATCGCGGCGGTTCCCTCGGCCGAGAAGATCGACATCGACGCGATCCCCAAGGGGCAGCTGCCGTCGCCGATGAACCCGCCGTCGGGCTGCCGGTTCCGTACCCGCTGCCCGCGTGCGGACCAGCTGTGCGCGGACGAGGAACCGCAGATGCGCCGGGTGGCGCCGGACCACTTCGTCGCCTGTCACCATCCCAACGAGGTCACCGGCGACGTGCCCGTGCCCACCGCCGCCAGCGCTGGGTAGACCGGTCCCGTCGCTGTTCGGGGACGTGCCGGACGTCCGGTACGTCCCCGACGCCGGTGATCAGCCCTCGTCGCCCGTCTCGGTGTGCGTCGTCGCCGGGAGCCGTTCGAGTTCCTCGGTCAGGGCGTCGATGTCGAGGACGTTGTCCCACCGGGCCGCGACGCGTCCATCCTCGTCGATCAGGAACGTCCACGGTTCGTTGCCGCCGTGCTCGGTCTGGATCCACTCCGCGGCGGCCTCGTTGAGTTGTTGTGCCTCGTGGTCCTTCCAGATCTCGACGTGGACGAACTCCGCCCGGTCCCCGTACTCCTGTGCGAGGTCCGCGAAGGTCTCGGTGATGGGGCCGCAGAACTGGCTGACGCAGAACACCGGGGTCGCGAACAGGGCGACCACCGGACGACCCTCCTCGATGCCATCGGCGATCGTGGAATCGTGGATGTGGGCGTCGGGCACCTCGTCGCCGTCGCCCGCACGTGAGTCCACCATCGATGCCCGCACCTCCTCGCCGTCGACGTCGTCGACCGTGAGGTTGCGGGTCAGGGGCGCCTCGTCGCCGACGGCCGGGACCTCGGGGTCCTCGCCGATGCCGTCGGGCTGTTGGCGGGGGAAGCTCGTCGTGCCGGTCCGCACGGTGCCGTCGGCGAGTTCCGCGGTGACCTCGACGGCCCAGAAGCCGGTCTCGTTGAGGTCGACCCGGGCCTCGTAGACGCCACGACCGGGTTCGCCGACCAGGACGGTGGGTCGGGCGCTGTCGCCTTCGGGCTCTGCGCCGGGGACCGGGAGGAAGCTGGCCGTGACCTGTTGCGTCAGTTCGACGTTCTCCGGGTCGTCGCCGACCGGGCCGATCGCGACCTCGATGTCGCCGAAGGCGAGCAGCCCCTGGTCCATCGTGGCCACGCCCAGGAGCAGGCGCTGGTCCTCGCCGGCGTGCAGGTCGAAACTGGCCACGTCGACGCGCAGCCCGGCGTCCTCGGCCTGCGTGCGCGACTCCTCCGCCTCGGGCTCGTCGCCCGTGCAGGCGCTCAGGACGAGCGCCGCGGAGGCGAACAGGGCGGTCGCACGGCGGGGCAGCAGGCGCATCGTGACCTCCGGGGTCGAGGGGGAGACCCGTCAGCGCCGGATGGTACGGCCTCGCGGCAGTTGGCCGTTGCGTGCGGTGGTGAGGACGTCCACGGCACGGGCGTGGCGCCGAGGTGGAGGGTGTGGCACCTTGGTGGCGATGCCTCGTGTGCTGATCCTGTTGCTGCTGCTCACCGCCTGCTCGACGGGAGCGGGCGCGGCCGATCCCGCGGAGGGCGACCCGCCGCTGCGGATCGCCGCCGGCCCGGATGCCGAGACGTTGCTGCTCGCGCACGTGATGCAGCGGCTGCTCGACGTCGAGGGGCTGGCCGCGGAACTCGTGCCCTTCTCCGGCTCGGACGACTCCCGCCAGGCCCTGGAACTCGGCGCCGTGGACGTGCGGTTGGGGTACACGGGCGAGGCCTGGCTGGAGACGCTGGGACGCCCCGATCCGCCGGGGGACCCGCGGGAGAGCGTCGCGCAGGTGCATGCGCACGACCTCGACGACGGGATCGTGTGGCTGCGGCCCCGGTTCGGCGAGGGCGTCACCGAGCCCCCGGCCAATGCGACGTTCGCCTTCGCGGTGATGGGTCCCCCCGGCGCCGACGCCGACCTGCGGACCGTCTCCGAGCTGGCGACCCGGCTCTCCGAGCAGGCGGATGCGCGGATGTGTGTGGACCCGGAGTTCGTGGCGCGCTCCGACGGACTGCGGGCGGTCCTGGAGGCCTACAGCGTGCGCAGCGACCGTGACTTCCTCGCCGCGGCACCGGAGGACGCCGTGGTCGGGGTCGCGGCGGGGGACTGTCTGGCGGGGTTGACCACCGCCACCGACGGTCTGGCCTGGCGTTCGGGTCTACAGACCCTGGAGGACGATCTCCAGGTCTTCCCGGCCTTCGTGCCCCTGCCGCAGGTACGTCTGGAGGTGGTGGAGGAACGGGCCGGGACCCGGCGTGCCCTGGCCCCGTTGAGTTCGGAACTCACCACATCGCTGCTGGCGCAGGCCAACGCCGCGGTGGCCGGCGGGGAGACGGTGGGGGACGTGGCCGAGGAGCTCGCCACCGAGCTGCGCCGCCGGGCCGGGCGCGAGGACGACGAGGGCTGAAGGGCCTCGGGCGGCTCGGTGTCTCGTCGGGGACGCCGACGGCGTCGTGCCCACCGGCGGGGCCGGTGTGCGCGGTTGCGCGCCGCGCGACCGTGACCGCACGTGCGCTGGACCCCGGACCCCTCCGCGCCGTACGGTTGGAAATCGAACACACGTTCGACCCGGTGCGGTCCAGGGGCCCTCCGGGCGGCATCGGTGTGGGGCGGCCCGTTGGCCGTCCGCGCGGGAAGGAGGCGGTGCGATGAGCAGGCGGTACCGGGAGCCATTGGACAAGATCGAGTGCCACGGCGGGGTGCCGACCTCGTTCGCGTGGCGTGGACAGGACTACCGGGTCTCACAGGTGCTCGGACACTGGCGTGAGGACCCGGGGTGGTGGCGACGTGCCGACGGCGCCCCGGTCAGGATCGAGCAGGCCGACCTGTGGCGGGTCGAGGCCGGCGGAGGGGCCCACGGGGTCTACGAGCTCGTGCGGCAGGGTGGGGCCTGGCGGCTCGACCGGGTCTGGGACTGATGGGGGCCGCCCGGGGGTTCGGGCCCGACGAACACGCGGCGGCCGAGGAGGATCTCGATCTGGAGGCGGACCGGGCGGCGGCGGTGGCCGACCGCCTGGCCTCGGTCGCCCGCCCGGCCGCCGCCGACACTCCTCCGTTCGCCCACCTGAGCGCCCACACCTGCTTCTCGATGCGCGACGGTGCGATCCGCCCGGCGGAGCTGGCCGCGGCGGCGGCCGCGGCCGGTACCTCCCACGTCGCGGTCACGGACCGCGACGGCCTCTACGGGGTCGTCCGCGTGGCCCGTGCCTGCGCCGAGGTGGGGATCACCCCGGTCTTCGGGGCGGACCTGGCCCTGGCACCGGATCCCGGTCGGCCGGGGTGGGGGATCACCCGTGCCGGGCGTCGTCGTCTCCCGCCCGACGGGGGGCGGGGCGGTCCCCGTGGCCGTCGGCCCGGCCGTGGCGCATCGTGGCTGGAGGACGACGCCCCCCGGGTCACGCTGCTGGCCAGGAGCCAGGCCGGGTACGGCGACCTGTGCCGGACGGTCACGGCGGCCCATGCGGCCCGTCGCGGCGACCCACACCTCGAGGCGGAGGACCTCCCGCTGGCCGCTGCCGGCGACGGGGTGGTCGCGGTGCTGGGGCCCGACTCGCCCGTGGGCCGCCTGCTCGCGGCCGAACGACCGGATGCCGCCGAGTCGGAGCTGAAGCGCTGGCTCGAGGTCCTCGGGACGACGCAGGTGCGGTTGGGGGTGCGCAACCACCGTGTCGGACCCGGCCTGGTCGGCTCCGGGGGAGGACCCGGCCTGGTCGGCTCCGGGGGAGGACCCGGCCTGGTGGGCTCCGGGAGGGTTCCCGAACCCGGTGACGACGCCCGTATCCGGCGCACGCTCGCACTGGCGCAGCGGGTGGGCGTCCAGGCCGTGGCGGTCAACGACGTGCGCTACCTCACGCCCGCGGACGCGGTGGTGGCCGACGTGCTGGCCTGTGTGCGGCAGCAGGTCCCCCTCGGCCGCCGGCACCTGGGGCGCACGACCGCCGAGGCCTGGTTCACCACCCCTGCGGAGCAGCACGCCCGCTTCACCGAGCGGCCCGACCTGCTCGTCGCGGCGCACGAGCTCGCGCTCTCCTGCGAGGTCGATCTCGGGATCGGACAGCTGCACGTCCCGCGGCTGATGGGCCTCGGCCCGCACGAGGCCGCGGGGGAACTGGCCCACCGGTGCTGGCTCGGTCTCGACCACCGTTTCGCGCGCATCACCCCCGCGGTCCGGGATCGGCTGGAACGGGAGCTGGAGATGATCGACCGGCTCGGCCTGCACGAACTGTTCCTCGCCGTCGCCGCCGTGGTCGACGACGTGCGGGCCATGGACATCCTGGTCGCCTGCCGGGGCTCGGCCGCCGGCAGCCTGGTCTGTTACGCGCTGGGCATCAGTGACGTGGATCCGGTCGCCCATGATCTGGCGTTCGAGCGGTTCATGAACCCCTACCGCGACGAGTTGCCCGACATCGACCTGGATGTGGAGTCGGCGCGACGGGAGGACGTCTACGACCTCGTGATGCGCCGCTTCGGTGAGGACCGCACCGCCTGCGTGGCGATGGTCGAGACCTTCCAGGCCCGCTCGGCGATCCGTGAGGTGGGCAAGGTCCTGGGGCTGCCCACGGACGAGTTGGACGGCATCGCCAAGGGCTTCGTCCATGCCCGCGCCCGCGACGTGCGCGCGGCCGTGCAACGGCTACCGGAGCTGAAGGGATCGCGGCTGGACGCCGGGCAGCTCGAGACGCTGTTCGACCTCGTCGAACGCATCGACGGCTTTCCCCGCCACCTGGCGCTGCACCCGTGCGGGATCCTGCTGGCCGACACCCGGCTGACCGACCGCACGCCGCTGGAACGGTCGGCCCACGACCGTCCCGGCCCCGACGGCTCGGGCGCCCGGGGTTTTCCGATGTCGCCCTTCGACAAGGACGACGTCGCAGCCCTGGGCCTGCTCAAGCTCGATGTGCTGGGCGTGCGGATGCTGTCGGCGATGCGTCACTGCATGGACCTGGTCAACGGCACCTACGGTGGCGCCGACCCGGACGGCCCGGGGTCCGCTGCCGGGGGAGCGCCCGCGACCGCTCCTGCGCAAGCGGCCCTGCCTCCCACGCGGCCGGCGGCGGCGTCGCTCCCGGGCCGGGACGCCGAGGGGCGGCTCGACGTGCGGGCAATTCCCGACGGCGACCCCGCGACCTACGAGCTGATCCGCAGCGCGGAGTCGATCGGGATGTTCCAGATCGAGTCCCCGGGACAGCGCGAGTTGCTGGGTCGCCTGCAGCCCGAGCACCTCGACGATCTGGTGGCCGAGATCTCGCTGTTCCGTCCGGGCCCGGTGAAGGCGGACATGGTCACACCCTTCGTGGCGCGCCGGCACGGTGCGGAGCCCACCGAGTACGCGCACCCCTCGCTGGAGGGTGTGCTGGCCCAGACCCACGGGGTCATCGTCTACCACGAGCAGGTCATGGGGGTGCTCGCCGCCCTGACCGGCTGTGATCTGGCCTATGCGGACCTGCTGCGCCGCCAGCTCTCCGACGAGCGCAAGCTGGCCTCGGTCCGGGGTTGGGTGCTCGCGCGGGCGGAGCGTCGCGGTGTCCCGCCGGCGGCCGCGGAGAAGATCTGGCACCAGCTGACGTCCTTCGCCTCCTTCGGGTTCTGCAAGGCCCACGCCGCGGCGTTCGCGGTGCCCACCTACCGGTCGGCGTTCCTGAAGGCACACGTCCTGCCGGAGCTGATGGCGGGCCTGCTCACGCACGACCCGGGGATGTACCCGCGGCGGCTGCTGTTGGACGAATGCCGGCGCTTCGGGGTCGCGGTGCTGCCCTGCGACGTGGACCGCTCCGAGGAGGGCTACACCGTGGAGGTGGTCGACCGTGGCCTGGCCGACCATCTGCTGGGCCTCCCCTCGTCGCGGGACGGGCCGTTGCCACCCGGCTGGCGGTGGGCGCCGGGGGCGGATCCCGGCTGG
>SLRZ01000162.1 GCA_007130695.1 Nitriliruptoraceae bacterium | reverse complement strand
GCGCCCGTCGCCGCCGGCTACCGCAAGCTGGTGCGCGCCCTGCACCTCGCACGCCGACACGGGCTGCCGGTCGTCTCGCTGATCGACACGCCCGGCGCCGACCCCTCCCCCGCCTCGGAACGCGCCGGGGTCGCCGGGGCCATCGCCGAGACGTTCCTGGCCACCCTCGACGTCCCCGCCCCCACCGTCGGCGTCGTCATCGGGGAGGGCGGCTCCGGTGGGGCGCTGGCCATCGGCTGCACCGACCGCCTGCTGATGCAGGACGATGCCGTGTTCGAGGTCATCGCGCCCGAGGGTGCGGCCGCGATCCTGCACCGCGACCCCACCCGGGCCGAGGAGGTGGCCGCCCACCTGCGCCCGACGGCGTCGCAGCTGCGGCGCGAGGGCATCGCCGACCGGGTACTGCCGGGCCCGACGACCCTGGATCCGGCCACGGCGTCGAGCGCCCTGCGCGCCGAGTTGGCCGCCACCCTCGCCGAACTGGACCGGACCCCGGACCGCACGGCCGCCCGCGCCCGACGCTACGGCCCCGGCACGTCCACGTGAGCCGCCACCGCCGGCAGGTGCCGGCGGCTGGGTAGTCTCCGGGGCCTCGCGGCCCGAGGGGCCCGTGCCGAAAGGTGCCCTCCTGCTGGACGTCCCCGTCGGCGCCCTGCTGCTGGCGATCGTGCCGGTGGCACTCCTCACCGTGCTCGTGCTGCGCCGTCGGCCGCTGACCGCGAGCGCCTGGCTGGCCGCCCTCGTCGCCGCCGGGCTCGCCCTCACCGTGTTCGGTCTCGACGTCGCTGAGTTGGGCGTCGCGTTGCTGCGCGGCCTGTGGACCGGCGCATGGATCCTGCTGATCGTGGTGCCCGCGCTGCTGCTGTTCGAGGTCCTCGACCGTTCGGGCGCGCTGGGCCGCCTCAGCACGACGGTCGACCAGTTGGCGCCGACCGAGGGACGCCAGGTCCTGCTCATCGCCTGGATCCTGCCCTCCTTCCTCCAGGGGGCCGCCGGGTTCGGCGTGCCGATCGCGATCGCGGCGCCGCTACTGGTGCGACGCGGCTGGTCGCCGGTGGCCGCCGTCGCCACCTGCCTGATCGGCTACCAGTGGTCGGTGACGTTCGGCTCCATGGGCTCCTCCTACTTCATGGCCGAGGCGACCGCACGGCTGGCGGCCGAGGACGCCCGCTCGTTCGCCCTGCGCGCCGGCGTCGTGCTGGCCGTCAGTGCGCTGGTCGCCGGTGTCCTGGTGCTCCGGCGGACCCGGCGCCGACCGGGGGACGCCTGGCGACTGGTCGCGCTCGCCGTGGTCATGGGGCTGGTCCTGATCGCCACGGTGTCGGCGCAGCCCGCCCTGGGCTCGACCGCCGCCGGACTGGCCGGGCTCCTGGCCGCGTGGTGGCTGCTGCCCGACCGGGGTGCGACCCGACCCGACGGCCGGCCCCTGGCGTTGGCCGCGCTGCCCTACCTCGTGCTGACGCTGACGGCCGGCCTGGCCCTGGGCGTCCCCGCGCTGCGCGATGCGCTGTCGGACCTCGGCCGGCTCGCCCCGGTGCTCCCGGGATCCGAGGCGGCCTTCGACTTCAACACGCCCGACGCGGCCCTCACCCCGGCCTTCGTCCCGCTACTGCACCCGCTGCCCTACGTGCTGTTGGCCGTCGTCGTGGGCCTGGTCGCCTACCGGTGGAAGGGCTGGTGGCCGGCCGGTACGACCCACGCGGCACTGGCCGGGTGGCTGCGCCGGTCGCGGTCGGTGACCTTCTCCGTGCTCGGCCTCACCGTGCTGGCCGCCGTCCTCGTGGAGGCCGGCATGGTCGCCGCGGTCGCCCAGAGCCTGGCCGCGGCGCTCGGACTGGGCTTCGTGGCCCTGTCGGCGCCGCTGGGGACCTTCGGCACGGTCCTCACCGGCAGCACCACCGCCTCGAACGCCCTGTTCGCGCCGTTGCAGGCGGACGTGGCGGGCGGGCTGGGGATCCCCGCCCCGGTGCTCCTGGCCGGCCAGACCGCGGGCGGCAACATCGGCAATGCCCTCGCACCGATCGTCGCCGCCGTCGGGCTGACCGCGGCGGGTGCCCGCGGCCGGGAGGGCGAGGTGCTGCGCGCCAACCTCGGTGCCGCGGGGATCCTGTTGCTGACCGTGACGGCCATGGTCGCCGTCATGGTCGTCCTCTAGCGCTCCCGTGTGAACGTGGCGCGCATGCCGGCCCGGTCGGTTGCACCGGGGCCCGGCCGCGGGCATAGGCTCCGCGCGAGTCCCGCCAATTCCGGCGCACCACAGGAGCAGCCCCATGGCCACGATCTTCTACGAGCAGGACGCCGACCTGTCCATCATCCAGGGAAAGAAGGTCGCGGTCCTCGGTTACGGCAGCCAGGGCCACGCCCACTCGCTGAACCTGCGCGACTCGGGCGTCGACGTGCGCGTGGGCCTGCGTGAGGGCTCGAGTTCCTGGCCGAAGGCCGAGGAGCAGGGGCTGAAGGTCATGGAGACCAACGCGGCCGCCGCGGAGGCCGACGTGATCGTCGTGCTGGCCCCCGACACCGCCCAGAAGGGCATGTGGGAGGGTGGCCTGGCCGACGCGGTCGAGCCCGGCAACGCGCTGGTCTTCGGCCACGGCTTCAACATCCACTTCGACCTCGTGCCGGTCCCCGAGGGCGTGGACGTCTTCCTGGCCGCGCCGAAGTCGCCCGGCCACATCGTGCGCCGCCTCTACGAGCAGGGCCAGGGCACCCCGGGTCTGATCGCCATCGAGCAGGACGCGACCGGCGACGCCCTCGAACTGGCCAAGTCCTACGCCGCCGGCGTGGGGCTCACCCGGGCCGGCGTGATCCAGACAACCTTCGCCGAGGAGACCGAGACCGACCTGTTCGGCGAGCAGGCCGTCCTGTGCGGCGGGGTCAGCGAGCTCGTCCAGGCCGGGTTCGAGACGCTGACCGAGGCCGGCTACCAGCCCGAGGTCGCCTACTTCGAGTGCCTGCACGAGCTCAAGCTGATCGTCGACCTGATGTACGAGGGCGGCATCTCCTGGATGCGCTACTCGGTGTCCGACACGGCCGAGTACGGCGACTACGTCTCCGGACCCCGGGTCATCGGCGAGCCCTCACGCGAGGCGATGCAGCAGGTGCTCGCCGAGATCCAGGACGGCTCCTTCGCCCGGCGCTTCGTCGCCGAGTGGGAGGAGGGCGCCCCGATGTTCAAGCAGAAGCGCCAGGAGGGCCGCGACCACCAGATCGAGCAGGTGGGCCGCAAGCTGCGTGACATGATGCCCTTCCTGGACAACCCCAGCGTCGACGACGTCTGACCCGACCACGGCCCGGTCAGACGAGGACGACGGCGACGAGCTCGTCGGGCGAGGCCGCCAGACGGTCCGCCTGCGCGAGCTCGTCGGCGTCGCCGATGCCCCAGGTGACCCCGACGGTGCGGGTCCCGCAGGCCCGCCCCGCGTCGATGTCGTGGTGGCGGTCACCGACCATGACGGTCCGCCCGGGCTCGAGACCGGGCGCGACGTCGTCGAGGGCACGCGCGAGCGTGCGCGCCTTGTCCTCGGCCCGGGCGGTGAGGGTCGGGGCGTGCACGGCCGTGAACCAGCCGGCCAGCCCCACCCGCTCGAGGATCGGCACCGCGAACTCGGCCGGTTTGGACGTCACCACGGCGAGCGTGGTGGCCGCCGCCAGCCGGGCCAACGCGTCGTCGATGCCCGCGACCGCGTGTGTGTCGGTCAGTGACACCTCGACGTAGGCCTCGCGGTAGGCCGCCACGGCGCGGGCCGCCCGGGCCGCGACCGTGCCCTCGCCGCTCGAGCCGTCGTGACCGAGGAGGGTGACGAAGCTCTCGTGCAGCGGCGGGCCGATGTAGCGGTACAGGTCCCGCTCGTCCCGCGGGGCGGCCCCCACCGCCTCGAGCCCGACGTTGAGGCAACGGCTGATGGCGGTCCGCGAGTCGACCAGACACCCGTCGAGGTCGAGGAAGACGACCCGTGGCCGGTCCGTCTGCCCCGGCCCCGGGGCGTCCCCGCCCGGCCCGTCCGCCGACCGGACGCTCACGGGCCGACCGGACGCGGCTCGATCCCGGTGAACGACCACCCGTCGACGGCCACGGGATCCGACGTGGTCCACGGGCCCGACCCGACCGCGGAGCGCAGCAACGGCGCGCTCGCCTCGTCCACCAGGCGCCGACCCACCAACCCGGTGCCGGTGTCCGCGCTCCCGGCCCCGGCGTGCCCGGACGCCCGCCCGGTGCGTCGCTCGAGCCACTCGGCCAGGCGCAGCCGTTCCGGCCCGTCGGCGGCGACGACGAGGTGCCCGCTGGCCGCGCTCGAACGGGCCCGGTCGAACTCGACGACGAGTTCGACGACGTCCTCGACCCGTACCGGCGCGATCACGGTCTCACCGAACTCCCGGCCCAACCCGCTGGTCAGCATGGCGTCGAGCAACGCGTCGGTGTCGACCCACGACAGGCGCAGGACCACGGTCGGGACCTCCGCCGCCGCCAGATGGCGTTCGGCCCGACCCTTGGCCCGGCGCAGCGGGTCGGCGGCGTCGGGGTCCGCCCCGGGCAGCGACAGCGCGACCAGCCGGCGCACCCCCGCGTTCTCGGCGGCACGCGCGACCACGGCGGCCTCACGGTCGATGGCCTCGGCGTCCCGGTGCAACAGCCCACCACCGACGTGGACCACCGTGTGGACCTGTGCCATGGCGGCCTCGAGGCGCCCCTCGTCGTCGACCTCCCCGGTGGCGACGATGGCACCGGCGGCGCGCAGCAGGGACACGTCCCCGTCGGCGTAGGCGCGGACCTCACCGCCCTCGTCCAGGAGACGGCGGGCGATGCGCCGGGACAGGCGCTGGTGGGCGGCGGTGACCAGGGCAGGCATGCCCGCGAGGCTATCCGCGCCCCGGCGCCGGCCCGCAGCTACAGCTGCGGCGTCTCGCTGTAGGTGCCCCAGACCTCCTGCAGGGTGGTCGAGATCTCCCCCACGCTGGCCTGGGCCCGGCAGGCGTCCATGATCAGCGGCACGAGGTTGTCCCCACCGCCGGCCGCGGAGCGGAGACGGTCGAGTGCCGCGGACAGGGCGCCCTCGTCGCGGCCCCCGCGGATGCGTTCGAGCCGCTCGACCTGGCCGCGCTCCACCTCGGCGCCGATGCGCAGGATCTCGAGTTCGTCCTCGTCGTCGTCGATGTGCACGTTGACGCCGACCATGCGGAAGCGGCCCTTGTCCATCCGGTTCTGGAACTCGAAGGCGGCGTCGGCGATCTCGGCGGTGAAGTAGCCCTGGTCGATGCCGGCCAGGATCCCGCGCGAGACGGTGCCGTCGTCGGACATCTCGAGGATCCGGGCGAACTCCTCCTCGGCGCGGCGCTCGATCTCGTCGGTGAGGTGCTCGACGAACCAGGAACCACCGAGCGGGTCGATGACGTTGGTGACGCCGATCTCCTCGGCCAGCACGTGCTGGGTGCGCAGCGCCACCTTCGCGGCGTGGTCGCTGGGCAGCGCGAGCACCTCGTCGAGGGCGTTGGTGTGCAGCGACTGCGTGCCGCCGAGCACGCCGGCGAGCGCCTCGATCGCGGTGCGCACGATGTTGTTGTCGGGCTGCTGGGCGGTCAGCGACACCCCGGCGGTCTGGGTGTGGAAGCGCATCAGCAGCGCCTTCTCGGCCGTCGCGCCGTAGCGCTCCTTCAGCCAGCGGGCCCAGATGCGGCGACCGGCCCGGAACTTCGCGATCTCCTCGAAGAAGTCGAGGTGGGCGTCGAAGAAGAAGCTGAACCGCGGCACGAACTCGTCGGGGTGCAGTCCGCGCTCCATGCCGAGTTCCACGTACGCGAAGCCGTCCGCCAGCGTGTAGGCCAGTTCCTGGACCGCCGTCGAGCCGGCCTCCCGGATGTGGTAGCCGGAGATCGAGATCGGGTGGTAGCGCGGCGTGTGCTGCGTGCAGAACTCGATGAGGTCGCCGATGAGGCGCAGGTGCGGCTCGGGCGGGAAGAGCCACTCCTTCTGCGCGATGTACTCCTTGTAAATGTCGGTCTGCAGGGTCCCGCCGAGGTCGGCGAGCGACCAGCCCTGCTTCTCGGCGGCGACCGCGTACATGCAGAACAGCGTCACCGCGGGGGCGTTGATGGTCATCGACGTGGTGAGCTCACCCAGCGGCAGCCCCTCGAAGAGACGCTCCATGTCGGCGACCGTGTCGATCGCGACCCCACAGTGGCCGACCTCTCCCTCGGAGCGGGGGTCGTCGGAGTCCAGCCCCATCAGCGTCGGCATGTCGAAGGCGACCGACAGCCCGTGCTGACCGCCCGTGACCAGGTCGTGGAAGCGCTTGTTGGTCTCGACGGGATCGGCGAAGCCGGCGAACTGCCGGATGGTCCACGGCCGCGTGCGGTACATCGAGGCGTAGACCCCCCGCGTGTAGGGGTAGGCCCCGGGGTAGCCGACCCGCTCCGGGTCGACCTCGACGTTGTGCGGCCCGTAGAGGGGCTCCAACGGGATCCCCGACAGGGTGGTGAAGTCGGCGTCGCGCTCCTCGGCCTGCGCGTAGCGGTCCCGCCAACGCTCGTACTGCTCCTGCCAGGACATCGTCGCTCCCTCACCCGCGTGGGTCGAGGGTAAGCCATGAGGCCCCCTGGCCGCCCTCGCGACCGCCGGTCCGCGCGCCGCTTCGGCCCCCCGACCGCCCAGTCGGGGTCCTCGTCGCGGGGGCTGCCGCGTGTCGTGGCATCGGAGCTCCCGACCGGGCAGCCGCTACCCTGGACGGCTGCGGCGGACAGGGACTGCGGGTGCATTTCGGGGACCGCTCCGACGAGGAGCTGATCGAGCTGGCGCGTGCCGGCTGGGCGCCGGCGTTCGCGGTGCTCGTCCACCGCCATGCCCCCCTCGTCCACGCCGCCGTCGCCGACCGCCCCGACCCGCAGGCGGCCATGGCCGAGGTCTTCACCCGGGCGATGCGACAACTCGACCAGCGCGACGCCTCGGCCGCCGTGTCGCCGTGGCTGCTCGAGCTCGCGGGGGAGACGGCTCCCGGCGCCCCGCGACCGCTGCCGCCTGAGCAGCTCGACAGTCTCTGGACGACGCTGCACGAACGCTGGCCCGACGGCCGCCGCCACATCGACCGACAGCCGGTCCGCCGCGCGGCCGCGTTGGCCGCCGTCGTGGCGATCGCGGCCGTGGTCCCGGCCGTGTTCCTCGGCGCGGGCGCGGCCGAGGACGGCGAGGACCTGCTCGAGCTGCGCGCCGTACCCGTCCCCGACGAACGCACCGCGGCGGTCGCGGAGGAGTCGGTCGAGGAGCCGCCGGACTTCACCTTCCCGGAGCGTCCCGAGGAGGAACCCCCGCCACCCGCGCCCGACCCGGAACCACAGGTCGAGCCCGAGCCCGAACCCGAACCCGAGCCGCAGGAGGAACCGACGCGGACGGCCGAGCCGGAGCCGACGGAACCCGTGGTCGAGCAGGAGCCGGGCGACGACGGTGTGGGCGACGGGGAGGGCGACGACGAAGAGGACGGCCTGCTCGACGACATCGTCGGCCCCGATGACCGGGACGACGAACCGCAGGACTCGGCGGAACCGGCCGAGCCCGACGAAGCCGGGGAGGCGTGAGCGGCGGGGAGCTCGACCCCGCCCAGCACGGCCTGGGGGACATGGACCCGGAGGACCTGCGGGCCCACGGCCACCGCGTGGTCGACTGGATCGCCGACTATCTCGCCGGCGTGGGTGAACGGCCGGTCCTCGCCCAGGTGGCCCCCGGCGAGGTCCGTGACCGACTGCCCGAGGCGCCCCCCGACGAACCCGAGCCGTTCGAGGCGGCGCTCGCCGACCTCGACGACATCCTGCTGCCCGGGATCACCCACTGGAACCATCCCGCGTTCCACGCCTACTTCTCCATCACCGGGTCGGGGCCCGGCATCCTCGGTGAGGCGCTGGCGGCGGCCCTCAACGTCAACGGGATGCTGTGGCGCACCTCCCCCTCGGCGACGGAACTCGAGGAGACGGTCGTCGACTGGCTGCGCCAACTGCTCGGACTGCCGGGTGACCTGCGTGGCGTGATCGTCGACACCGCCTCGGTGGCGACCATGGTCGCGCTGGCCGCCGCGCGGGAGCGGGCCGACCTCGACGTCCGCCAGCGCGGGTTGGCCGGCCGCCCGGACCTGCCGCTGCTGCGCATCTACACCTCCGAGGAGGCCCACTCGTCGGTGGAGAAGGCCGCGATCACCCTCGGCCTCGGCCGCGACGGGGTCCGCACGGTCGGCACCGACGAGCAGCGCCGGATGGACCCGACCGCCCTCGGTGCGGCCATCCGGGAGGACGTGCGCTTCGGCTACCGCCCGATCGCGATCGTCGCCACGATCGGCACCACCTCCACCACCGCGGTCGACCCGGTCCCGGCGATCGCCGAGGTCCGCGACGAACTCGTCGAGGAGCTCGGCCACGACCTGTGGCTGCACGTGGACGGCGCCTACGGCGCGATGGCCGCCATCGACCCGGAGCTGCGCTGGGTGCTCGATGGTGCCGAGCACGCCGACTCGCTGGTGACCAACCCCCACAAGTGGCTGTTCACCCCCATCGACTGTTCCGTCCTGCTGCTGCGCGACGTCGAGGTCCTCACCCGGGCCTTCTCGCTCGTCCCCGAGTACCTCTCCACCGACGACGGCGAGGTCACCGACTACATGAACTGGGGTGTCCAGCTCGGTCGCCGGTTCCGCGCGCTGAAGCTCTGGCTGGTCATCCGTTACTTCGGTCGGCACGGCCTGCAGGAGCGCATCCACCACCACGTCGAGCAGGCCCGCCACGTCGTCGCCTGGGTCGAGAAGCATCCGGAGCTGGTGCTGATGGCACCGGCACCCCTGTCCACGGTGTGTTTCCGCGCCGAGCCCGACTGGGTCCCGGACGCCGCCACCGGCGAGGACGACGATCCCCGCGCCCGCGCGCACGACGAGTGCAACCGCCGCTGGCTGGACCGGGTCAACGCCTCCGGGGAGGCCTTCCTGTCGCACACTGATCTCGACGGCCGCTTCACCGTCCGCCTGGCCCTCGGCAGCCTGCACACGACCGACGAGCGACTCGAACGGACCCTGTCGGTACTGGATCGGGAGCTCGCCGCCCTGCGGCCCTGACGCGCGGTGGGCGGCCTGTCCGGTGCCCCACCCCGGTGCGGACGGCGGTTTCGTCCCCGGCCGGGCACCATGAGATCCGAGACCCGAAGGTCGGCCCCTGTTGCACACCCGGTTCATGCTGCTGGCCGCGGTGACCCTGCTCGTCACCACGTGTGGTCCGACGGTGTCCCAATCGGGGGACGAGCCGCCTGAGTCCGGGGTCTCGGCGCCCGCCCCGCAACCGCCGCCCGACCCGGAGCCGCTGCCCGCGCCCGAACCGGAACCCGCGCCCGAACCGGAACCCGAACCGGAACCCGAGCCCGAACCCGCGCCGGACCCCTACGACCAGACGATCCGGGGCGCGTGGGTCCACCTCTTCGATGACGCCCTCAAGACCCGTGCCGGCATCGTGGCAGTGGTGGACGAACTGGCTGCCGCCGACGCCAACACCATCGTCGCCCAGGTCGCACGACGCTACGACGCGTACTACCGCTCCGAGCTGCTGCCCCGCACGCCGGACCCCGACCTCGACGGTGACCTCGATGTCCTCGCCGAACTGATCCGGGCGGCCCATGCCCGCGACATGGAGGTCCACGCCTGGCTCGCGGTCGCGCCGACCTGGCACCACGTCTACGACGACCTGCCTCGACCCGACCGGTGGCTGCCGCCCGCGCACGGACACACCGCCCCCGAGGACCAGCGGTGGGTCTCGCGCACCATCGACGGGGAGTGGTCCGAGTACCTCGACCCCGCCCTGCCCCAGGTCGGCGACTACCTCACCGCCATCGTGGCCGAGATCGCGACGACCTACCCCGTCGACGGCATCCACCTCGACTACGTCCGCTACGCCTCCGAACGGCACGGCTACCACCCGGACGCGCTGGCCCGCTACCGGCACGACACCGGGGTGACCGGCACACCCGCCCCGACCGACCGGGCGTGGTCGGACTGGCGCCGGGACCGCACCGCCGAACTGGTCCGGCGCGTCGCCACCACCCTCGACGGCATCGACTCCGACATCACGCTCTCCACGGCCGTCATCGCCTGGGGCGAAGGCCCGGGTGGGCCCTCGACGTCCGGTTTCGAGGCGACCCGCAGCTACCGGGAGGCGCTGCAGGACTGGCCGGCGTGGGCCGAGGAGGGCATCGTCGACGTGGTCATGCCGATGGTCTACTTCCGGGAGGCCGACGCCCAGCAACGGGCCTGGTTCGCACAGTGGACCGACTTCCAGCGCACCCTGGCCGGCCGGGTCGACGCGAAGATCGTGCCAGGTGTGGGCGGCTGGCTGAACGCCCCGGGACACAGCCTCGACCAGACGCTGCGGTCCATGGGGGTCGGGGACGGCGCGATGATGTACTCCTACCAGCAGCCCACGGCCGACGAGAGCCGCGACGTGTGGTCGCAGCTCGCCGACGCCCGCTGGGGCTTCGACGGGTAGCCCTCCGGGCCGCACTCGGAGCGGCCGGCCCCGTGCGGGCAGCGGGGCGTCGCCATCGGAGGTGGCGCCTCGAGGTGCGGCCTCCTGTCCGAAGGTCTCCCGTGTGCGTGTTCCGCTCCGTCGATGCGGTCACAGAGAAACTCCACACCTACACACACGAAAAGGTTGCACCCACGCCTGATCGAACGCACACTCGAGACTATGGATGCTCCCCACACGCGCCAGCGGCCACGGCCCGCCATCACGGGCCCGTCCAGCAGTGCCTACGCCGTCCGACCGGCAGCCCGGGACCGGGCCCCACACCGGCCCCGGTCGCTGGCCCGCGAACACCCCGGCGGCTACCGCCCCGACCCCGACGACGACCACG
>SLRZ01000158.1 GCA_007130695.1 Nitriliruptoraceae bacterium | reverse complement strand
GTCTGTGCCGGGGACGCTCGCTGACAACACGGACTCGCTCCTCGGCGTCGGCCTCGCGGCCTCGCCTCGAGCCCCGGCTCAGACGGCGAACGAGTCGCCTCCGGCCTCGCGTCACCACCTGGTGCGCCGGGTGAGCAGAGTGAAGTAGCAGTAGACGTAGACGGCGTACCTAGACCAGTACAGGTAGAACGATGATTCAGACGGAATCGCGGCTGAAGGTCGCGGACAACTCGGGGGCGCGGGAGGTGCTGTGCATCCGCGTGCTCGGCGGGTCCGGGCGGCGCTACGCGTCGGTCGGGGATACGTTCGTCGGCACCGTCAAGCAGGCCATCCCGCAGTCCAACGTCAAGGCGGGCGAGGTCGTGCGCTGCGTCGTCGTGCGCACCGCCAAGGAGCGCCGCCGCACAGACGGTTCCTACATCCGCTTCGACGAGAACGCCTGCGTGATCATCCGCCCCGACGGCAGCCCCCGCGGGACCCGCATCTTCGGTCCCGTCGCCCGTGAGCTGCGTGAGGGCCGGTTCATGAAGATCGTCTCGCTGGCCCCGGAGGTGCTGTAGATGCGTCGCATCCGCAAGGACGACCAGGTAGAGGTCATCGCGGGCAAGGATGCCGGCAAGGCCGGCCGCGTCGTGAAGATCTTCACCGACCGTGACCGCGTGCTCGTCGAGGGCGTCAACTACGTCACCAAGCACGAGCGTGTGCAGGCGCCCGGCCGAGGTGCCCAGGAAGGCGGCATCATCGAGACCGAGGCCGCCGTGCACATCTCCAACGTCCTGCCCGTGTGCCCCTCGTGCGACGAGGCCACGCGCGTGGGCTACGTCTACGAGGTCGAGGGCGACCGCCGCAGCAAGGTCCGGCGCTGCAAGAAGTGCGACGCCACCTTCTAGGCCGCAGCGCCGTGACGGCCACGACACCATCCACCCGGTAGGGCCCGGCCCGTCCGCTGGACGCGGGATCTGCGCCACGCCACCGACGAGCCCGCAGCGGACTCGGCGGCGAGGGCGAGTCGGACCCCACACCCCGGAGAGAGACATGAGCAGCACCACCACCGCACCGTCCCCGCGGCTCAAGCACCGCTACCGCGAGGAGATCGCCCCGCGCCTCAAGGAGGAGCTGGGGCTGGACAACGTGATGCAGATCCCCAAGCTCGACAAGATCGTGCTCAACGTCGGGCTGGGCGAGGCCGTCAACGACTCCCGCGCACTCGAGAACGCGATGCAGGATCTGGCCACCATCTCCGGCCAGAAGCCGCGCGTGAACCGGGCCCGCAAGTCCATCGCCGGCTTCAAGGTCCGTGAGGGCATGCCCATCGGCGTCAAGGTGACCCTGCGCGGTGACCGGATGTGGGAGTTCTTCGACCGGCTGCTGTCGGTCGTGCTGCCCCGCGTGCGCGACTTCCGGGGCCTGAACCCCAAGAGCTTCGACGGGCGCGGCAACTACACCTTCGGGTTCACCGAGCAGCTGGTGTTCCCCGAGATCTTCTACGACGACATCGACGCCATCCGCGGGATGGACGTCACCATCGTGACCACGGCCGACAGCAACGAGGCCGGCCGGGCGCTGCTCGATGCGTTCGGGTTCCCGTTCGCCGGCACGCAGGAGTGACCTGACCCATGGCCAAGAAGTCCAAGATCGCCGCCGCGAAGCGCACGCCGAAGTTCGACGTTCGCGGCTACACCCGCTGCGACCGCTGCGGGCGGCCCCGCGCCGTCTACCAGCGCTTCAAGCTGTGCCGGATCTGCTTCCGCGAGATGGCACACGCCGGCGAGCTGCCGGGCATCACCAAGTCCAGCTGGTAACGCGCCGGCTGCGACGAACGAGAGGAAGTGCGGGCCCACGTGTCCGTAACCCTTGAGGAGAAGAGACACCCATGACGATGACCGACCCCGTCGCCGACATGCTCACACGCGTGCGCAACGCCTCGATCGCGTTCCACGACACCACCAGCATGCCCTCGTCGAAGATCAAGGTGAACATCGCCAAGATCCTCGAGCAGGAGGGCTACATCACGGGCTGGAGCCTCGAGGAGACCAAGCCGCAGGCGACGCTGACGATCAAGATGAAGTACGGCCCCGACCGCGAGCGGGTCATCGCCGGCCTGCGCCGCATCTCCAAGCCGGGGCTGCGGGTCTACGTCAAGAAGGACGAGATCCCGCGGGTCCTCGGTGGCCTGGGGGTCGCGATCCTGTCCACGAACGCCGGCCTGATGACCGACGCCGAGGCCCGCAAGGACGGCCGCGGCGGCGAGGTCGTCGCCTACGTCTGGTAGGCAGGAGAGGAACCGACATGTCCCGCATCGGCAAGCTTCCCGTCCCCGTCCCCGACGGCGTGGACGTCAAGATCGACGGGCTCACCGTCACCGTCACCGGCCCGAAGGGCGAGCTGAGCCAGACCATGCCCGAGGGCGTGGAGATCAGCCGTGACGACGAGGGCGACGTCGTGGTCACCCGCGTGTCCGACGCCCGGCTGCACCGTGCCCGGCACGGCCTGGTCCGCAGCCTCGTGGCGAACATGGTCACCGGCGTGAGCGACGGCTACTCCCGCGCGCTCGAGCTGGTCGGCGTCGGCTACCGCGCGCTGGCCAAGGGCGACGACCTCGAGCTGCAGGTCGGCTACAGCCACCCCGTCACCATCGAGGCCCCGGAGGGCATCACCTTCGAGGTGCCCGCCCCCACGCGGGTCGTGGTCAACGGCATCGACAAGGTGCTCGTCGGCCAGATCGCCGCGAACATCCGCAAGGTCCGCCCGCCCG
>SLRZ01000183.1 GCA_007130695.1 Nitriliruptoraceae bacterium | reverse complement strand
GTCGGGCTTGCCACCCGGGCGGTAGATCCGCCCAATCGAGGCCTCGGCCTGTTCCAGGCTGACGTGGTCCTGGAGACGCACCTCGGCGCTGATGCCCGGCATCAGCGCACGGTCGACCAGGTCGGAGGGCCACACGTCGACCCGCACCTGGCCGTTCTCCGCGGTCTGCATTCCGGGGGGCTGCGGCCGGCCGGTGTCCTCGATCTGTCCGAGGGTGCGCCGCAGGGCGCGGACCCCGTTGATCACGCTGACCGGACCGTTCATCCAGTCCTCGCCCATCGTCGGCGAGTCGCGCATCAGGCCCTTGGCCTCGGCACCGGCCAGGGTCCACCCCGGGGCCGCGTCGAGGATCGTGGTCAGCAGGTCCTCGAGGAGCTCGATCCGTGCGCGCACCGGGGTCGCGGTCCAGGCGGGGGCGCGCTCGACCAGTGTGGCGACGGCGGCGTCCACGTCCTCCAACGGCGTGGCGGGCACCTGCCCGCGGGCCTCGGGGATGACCAGCGTCCCGCTGTCCGGCGTGGAGGGGTGCTCCGTCGTGCGCTGCTGGTCGGGAGGGGTCACGGCAGAACTCCTGGACGGGGTCATCCCTCCAGGATAGGGCTTGCCGTCGGGCCGCGATGGCCGTCCGTCAGGCGCCGACGGTCCCCGCCACCCAGCTGGCGTGCAGGCGCGCGTAGACGCCCTCCTGCCGAACGAGCCGGTGGTGCGGCCCCCGTTGCACCAGTGCCCCCTGGTCGAAGACCAGGATCTCGTCCGCGGTCTCCGCGGTCGACAGCCGGTGGGCGATCGTGACGGTGGTCCGGCCGGTGACGAGCCCGGCCAGCGCGCGCTGCAGCCGGAGCTCCGTGGCGGGGTCGACGGCGGAGGTCGCCTCGTCGAGCACGAGCAGATCCGGGTCGGCCACGTAGGCGCGCCCGAGGGCCACCAGCTGCCGTTCCCCGGCCGACAGCGACGAGCCCCGTTCACCGACCGGGGTGAGCAGACCCGCCGGCAACTCCTCCAGCCAGTCCCCGAGGCCCAGGTCGACGAAGGCCTGCTCGAGTTCCTCGGTACTGGCACCGGGCCGACCGTGGCGCACGTTGTCGGCCAGCGTGCCGGAGAACAGCGTGCCCTCCTGGGGCACCATGACCACCCGCCGACGCAGCGAGGCGAACGACAGCTCGTCGACGGGGACACCGGAGAGCAGGACCCGACCCTCGGTGCTGTCCATCAGGCGGGTCAGCAGCTTGGCGAAGGTCGTCTTGCCCGAGCCGGTCTCCCCCACGACGGCGACCTTGGATTCCGGGCCGATGTCCACGTCGACGCCGCGCAGCGCCCACTCGCCGGCGCCGACGGCGTTGCCCATGTGGTCGCGGGTCGGGTAGGCGAAGCCGACACCCTCGAAGGTGATGCCGACCGGGCCCTCGGGAAGCTCGCGCGCCTCGGGCGGGTCGACGACATCGGGCTCGAGGTCGAGCACCTCCTGGATCCGACGCCAGCAGGCGACCGCGTTCTGGCCCTCGTTGATCACCTCGGCCGCGATCAGCACGGGTTCGACGAACAGGGCGATGAGGAAGAGGAACATCACCACGGTCCCCGGCGTGACGTCGCCGGCCACCCCGAGCCAGGCCCCCAGAACCACCACCAGGCCGGTGGCCAGCGCGGCGAACACCTCGGCACTGGCGGAGAACAGCGCGGACAGCCAGCCCGCCCGTTTCGCGGCCGACCGGTGCTCCTCCACGGCACGGTCCAGACGACCCTGGGTGCGCGCCTCGATGCCGTAGGCCCGCACGACGGGCGCCCCCACCACCGTCTCGGCCAGCACCCCCAGCAGGTGGGCGATCCGCTCACGCACCAGCAGGTAGGCGGTGGTCAGCCGCCGCTGGAACCAGGTGCCCATCAGTACGAACGGCACGAAGGTCAGCAGCACCACGGCGGTCAACCGCCACGAGTACCACAGCATCACCCCGACGGCGATGAACAGCTGTCCGGCCGCCACGGCCAGATGCAGACCGCCGAACTGCATGAAGCGGCTCATGGTGTCGATGTCGGAGCTGACCCGGGACACCAGCGATCCCCGCTGCTGGGCCGCCTGGTGGAGGGTCGACAGGTCGTGCACGTGGCGGAACGTGCGCGTGCGCAGGTTCGACAGTGCGGTCTCGACCGTCACCGCCAACCGGACGTTCATCCACCCGCTGGCGACCATGGTGACCAGCACGGCGACCCCCGCCAGGGCGACCACCAGCGCGGTGGTTTCGATGTCCACGCCGGTGCCGGCGGCATCGAGCCCGTGGTCCAGCGTGTACTGGATGGCGATCGGCACGACCGCGCGACCGACGGTGGCGACGGCGGCCAACAGCAGGGTGACCTTCAGGCCGACCTTCAGCTCCGGGCTCATCCGCACGCCGCGGACGATCGTCTCCCAGGCGCCGTGGTCGGGGTCGAGGCGCGCGGGCGCCGCGACGGGGGGTGGCGCGCTCATGTCTCGTCCTCCCGCTTGGCGGCCTCCTCGTAGGCGGTCACGAGGTTGGCGTAGGCGGGGACGCGCCGGAGCAGGTCCTGGTGGGGGCCGCGCGCGGTGATGCGACCCTGCTCGAGGTAGAGCACCTCGTCAGCCAGGGTGATCGAGCTGGTGCGGTAGGCCACGATCACCACGGTGGAGGGCAGGGCGGCCTCGGCGAGACCGGTGAGGATGTCGGACTCCACGGCGGGGTCCACCGCCGAGGTCGCGTCGTCGAGGACGAGCAGCCGGGGCCGGCGGATCAGCGCGCGGGCCAGGGCGACGCGCTGCCGCTGCCCGCCGGACAGCGTGGCACCGCGCTCGCCCACCTCGGTGTCGTAGGCGGCGGGCAGGTCGCGGATGAAGCCGTCGGCACGGGCCAGCCGCGCCGCCTGTTCCACCTGCTCGGGCGTGTAGTCGGCGCCGAGGGTGATGTTGTGGCTCACACTGCCGTCGAAGAGGAACGCCTCCTGGAAGACGATGGCGATGTGTTCGGCGAGGCTCTCGTGCGTCAGCTCGCGCAGATCGGTCCCGTCGAAGGTGATGCGTCCCTGGTCGGGGTCGAGCAGGCGCACCATCAGCGCGGCGATGGTGGACTTCCCCGATCCGGTGGCGCCGACCAGTGCCACGGTGCGTCCGGCCGGGATGTCCAGCTCGATGGCCTCCAGGCCACGTGTCTCCTGCCCCGGGGTCATCAGGTGCGGCCCTCGGTCGCGGCCCACGAGGGCGAGTGCGTCGGAGAGATCGTCGCGGCCCACCTCGGGGTGGCGGTAGCTGACCTCCTCCAGCGCCGTCGCGGCACCGCCCTCGCCGGCCCCGCTGGACTCGCCGTGCACGACGTCACCCTCACTGTCGAGCACCCGGGCGACCCGGTCCCACCCGACGACGGCGCGCGGGATCTCCCCCAGCAGCATCCCGAAGATCCGTAGCGGCAGCGCGACCAGGCGGAACAGCAGCGCGAAGGTCACCAGGTCGCCGGCGGTCACGGCACCCTCGCGGACGCGGAAGGCCCCGACGATGAGCACCAGCAGGATGCCGACGTTGGGTAGTCCCTCGATCACCGGGTCGAAGACGGCACGCAGTCTGCCGACCCGCACCATCTTGTCACGCAGGTCGTCGGAGATCGCGCGGAAGCGCTCGGTCTCGGCGGCCTCGCGACCCATCGTCTTGATCACCAGCGCGCCGTCGAAGGACTCGTGGGCGACCTCGGTGACGTCGGCACGCGCCTGCTGGGCCACCATCGCCGCGTCCTGCATCCGCCGCTGGTAGACGTGGTTGGCCAGCAGCAGCATCGGCCCGACCGAGAACCCGACGGCGGCGAGGAACAGGTCGGTCGCCAGCAGCAACCACCCGGTGATGGCGACCATCACGGTCGCGGCGAACGCCATCGGCAACGGGGTAGCCACCTGGAAGGCCGACTCGACGTCCGCGTTCGCGTTGGAGAGCAGCTCACCGGTGGAGTGACGGCGGTGCCAGGACATCGGCAGCGCGAGATAGCGGCGCGTGACGGCCCGACGGTGGTACGCCTGCAGGTCGAACTGCGCGACGTAGGCGGAGTAGCGGCGCACCACCACGCCGGCCGCCTTCAACACCCCGACCCCGAAGATCAGCGAGAACCCGATGAGTAGCAGGTTGCCGCTGGTCTCGCCCGCGGCGAAGCTCGGGATCAGGATCTCGTCGGTGACCCAGCCCAGCACGAGCGCCGAGGCGACCGTCATGCCCGCGAACAGCAGGGCGCCGAGCCCGCCGAACAGGAACGGCATCGGCGCCGCGCGCAGGGCCACCCACAGCAGGATCGCCCCACGCTTGAAGATGCCCTCCGGCGCGGGGGGCATCAGTGTGTCGGACTCCGAAGTAGTACTCATCGACGGCTCAGCCTAGGCCCGGCGTGCCCCACCGACGGCATCGCACGCGCCCGACGCTCAACCCACCGCGCTGCGGATCTCCCCGAGGCGCCGGTAGAGGTAGTACCCGGGACAGACCGTGGAGCCCACGTCGCGGTGCCCGATGAGCGTCGAGCGACCCTGGTAGGTGCCACGCCCGCTGATTCCGTGGACGTCGAACTGCCAGTCGATCGCGTCCGTGAGCGCGTCGAAGGCCACCTGTCGGGCCGGGGCATCGTGGTAGTTGCCGATCACCGAGATCCCGAAGGTCCCGGTGTTGTGCCCTCTGGCGTGGGCACCGACGACACCGCGCTCGAGCCCGCCCGCGCGGCCCTCGTAGATCCGCCCGAAACGGTCGACGAGCAGGTTGTAGCCGATGTCCGCCCAGCCGAGCACCTGCGTGTGGTAGTGGTAGATCGAGCGCACGATCGCGGGTGCCTCGTCCCGGCTGTAGTAGTTGCGCGTTGCGGTGTGGTGGACGATCCCCTGGCCGACCTCGGCGTAGCGGGGGTTGCCACGGCGCCAGTTCTCGTTCGCCCCCCACTGGGAGCGACGGATCACGTCGGGGCGTCCCCGCGCCTCCTCGCCCGCGTCCGAGAGCAGGCCGGTCACCGTCTCCACCGGCCCACCCGCCAGCCCCATGGTGTCGGCCACGTGCGCGGTCACGCCGCCCACGGGGTAACCGGCCGCCGTGTCGACCTCGAGGTGTGTGGCCTCCCCCACCCAGGCCAGTTCGGAGAACTCCCGGTCCACGGCATCGGCCGCCTCATCGGTCCCCAAGTCGGGGCCGTCGTCGAGGTCGATCGCCTCCAGGTGGGTCCAGGACGACCAGCCCTCGGGACCGTGGGTGCGGAACCACACCCCGTCGGTGCCCTCGGGCAGCTCGAACCCCACGGACGTGAACGGCATCGGGCTCGCCACCGCCGCACTCGCCCGCACGCCCGGCACCTCCGGGTCGCTCCCGCCGAACAGGCTCGACAGGCGGCGGTTCACCCGGTCGACAACCCCGCTGGAGGCCGGGACACGCTCGCCGAAGCCGTCGATGCTCGCCGCGACGGTCTCGGCAACCATCATTTCGGAGGCCCGCGGCCCGTCCGCGGCAGATACCGGCGCGAACGCGAGCGCCAGCAGCGCGATCAGGGCGAGGGTCAGCGAGACCGCTCGACGCCCGGTCGGACGGGCGCGACGGGTCGGCGGCGTCACGGTGGTCCTCTCGACGTTCATCTCGGTGGCCGAATGGCGACCATAGGCGAAAGTGACCAGTCGCCGTCCGAATGGCCGGTAACCGCGCACGTGGTCGCAGGGTCCGACCGGACCAGGCCGGGTCGCCGCCCTCACGGCCCGTGCGATCGAACCCTGGCGTTCGGCGGCGGCGCGCGACCCCCGGCGCGGCAACGGGGTGGCATGCTCACGGTGTCCGGTGACCGTCACCGGCGGCCCACAGGAGGAACCGGGTGAAGGAAGGGTCGGCCAAGCTGGCGAACCGCCTCGACGCGGCCCTGGGCGCCGGGGACCTGACGGCAGTCGCGGACGCCCACCCCGCCGACCGTCGCGACCGTTTTCTCACGCTCGGGTTGGTCTACGACCTGCACCGCGCGCCCCTGCACGAGGTCGGTGCACGCGCACGCTGGCAGCACCACCCGGCCGTGGCCGCGGTCAAGCACCGGCTCGAGGCCGCGTGGCTCGACGAGCTCGAGGCGGTGCCGCTGCCCGCGGTGGACCCGCCCGGGACCGCGGAGGAACTGTCGGCCATGGCGGCCCGGGACCGGTCACCGGCGATCTACCGCTGGATCGCCACCGAGGCGCCGTGGGACGCGACCCTGCGGTTCCTCGCCCTGGAGGGCGGTCCCGACGACATCTTCGACGACCTGGTCGCCACGTGCCAGGTGGGGCTGCCGCTGGGGCCCGCGAAGATGGAGCTCGCCGGCAACTACTGGGACGAGATGGGCAACGGCGACCTCCCGGCCGTCCACAACGTGCTCTACCAGCGCTTCGTCGACGCGGTGGACCTGCCCCGGATCCCGGCCGTCGAGCAGCCGGTCGAGGCGCTCGAGCGTTCCGCCCTGCTCGGCCTTCTGGCGACCAACCGCTACCTGCAACCGGAGCTGGTGGGCGCGCTCGGCCTGATCGAGCTCGAGGCCGGACCCCACTGCCGCTACGTCGAGCAGGGCCTGCGGCGCCTGGGTGCCCCCGAGGGCGCCCACGAGTTCTATTCGATGCACGCCGAGGTGGACCCCCTCCACGGCCGGGGGTGGCTCGACAATGCCGTCACGCCACTGACCGAACAGTTCCCCGAGTGGGGCGGGCGGATCCTGCGCGGCGCCGTGTGGAAGAGCCGGGCGAACCAGGGGCTGTTCGCCTGGGCCGAACGGGAGCTGCTGCCGGTGGCGGCGTAAGTCGGTGCGACCGGACCGGGGTCACCGAAACTGCTCCGGTGGCGCGTCGTCACCGGCCTGCAGGACACCCATTCCGGGCTCGTAGACGCGGTAGGTCCCCCGCTCGCGTTTCGCGGCGTACATGGCCAGGTCCGCCGCGCGCAGGAGGGTGTCGGGGTCGTCGCCGTGCGCCGGTGCGACGGCCACGCCGACACTGACCCCCAACACGACCTCGTCGCCACCGGCGAGATACGGCCGACCGAGGGACTCGACCACATCGCGGGCGACCTGATGGACCCCCTCACGGTCGTCGAGGCTGCGGAGCAGGATCACGAACTCGTCCCCCGAGACCCGGGCGATCGCGTCGGTCGCACGGACCCGGTCACGCAGCCGGCGTCCCACCTCGATGAGCACCTCGTCACCGGCGGCATGACCGAGTGCGTCGTTGACGGCCTTGAAGTGGTCGAGGTCGAGGAAGCACACGGCCAGGGGGACCCCGGTGCGCCGCAGATCCGCCAGCTCCCACTCGAGGCGTTCCTGCAGCAGCAGCCGGTTGGCCAGCCCCGTGAGGGTGTCGTGACGCGCCTGGTGCCGCGCCGTTCGCAGCAGTTCGACGCTGGACATCGCGACGGCGGTCTGGTTCGCGAGACCGTTGAGCGCCCACAGCACGGCCGCCATGTCTTCTGGGGGCGCGTCCTCCTCTCCCCAACTCACCATGACCGCGCCCAAGAACCGCCCGTGCGTGACCAGCGGCACCAGCGCCACCCGGGCGTCCCCGACCCGCTCCATCGCGGCCCGGATGAGGGGGTCCTGAGGTTGGGAGACCACCCGAGGCTGCAGGTCGTCCATGAGCTCGTCCAGCAACGGGGTCGCGCCCCGGGGGATCTCCAGGGCACGTGCTGCCGGTTCGTCGGACCCGTACCCCTCGAGCGCGACGACCACCAGACGCTGGGCGTCCTCGTCCCAGGCGAACAGGGAGGCCCGTGCCGCCCCCACGATGGTCGGCGCGGCACGGGTCACCCGGTCGGCGATCGACCACGTGTCCTGGAGGTTGGCCAGGTCGCTGGCCAGTTGCAGCAGGGCCCGCGCCGTGGCACCGCCCCGGCGCGCCTCCGCCAACGCGGTCGCGGCGTCCAACGCCGCCCCCGCGAGGCGTCCGTAGGCCGCCAGCTGCTCCCCTTCCGCGGGCAGGAACCCCTTGCCCTCCGGTAGGTAGGCAGCCAGCCAGCCGTAGCGGTGGCGGGCGGTCGCGACCTCGGTCACGAGATGCTCGGCTCCCGGCAGTGACCCATCGCCGCCGGCGAGCAGGGCGTTGCCGAGCCGTCGGGCCTCCGACGCCGGCAGGCCCTCACTACGGATCCGGGGTGGCTGATCGTCACCGAGGCGTACCGCCAGCAGGTAGCGCTGGCCCCGCACCGCGGCGGTGGCCCGGCCCGCGATGCGTCCCAGGACCTCATCGAGGTCACTGGCGGAGACCAGATCCGCGACCGTGCGCTGGAGGTCGTCCATCTGGCCGCGCAGGACCTGCAGCTCCGCGTCACGGCGGTCCACGCCGCCCCGCCGGCCTCTCGGACCGAACCGTCCCACGCGCGTCTGCCACGTCACCTCGTAGACGCACGCGGGCGCGCCCTCGACCTGGCAACGCGGATGGTCGATCACCGCCGGCGGCAGGCCGAACAGCACCGGCGCCTGCGTGATGATCCCCTGCGTGTAACGGCAGTCGTGGCGGTTGGGCGTGTACCCCGCGTCCACGCGGTAGGTGACCACCGCCCGCCCCCGACGACTGTGCAGGGCCTCCATGGTGGAGTTCGTCGAGAACTTGACGTTGGCCCGCGCACAACTGCGCAGGACCTGTTGGGGCGAACCGAGCGTGCTGATGAGCCACCGCAGGACCGGGGAGACCTGGTCACCGAGCACCGACTCACCGATGCGGTGGCAGACCCACCGGTCCCCGGTGATCTCCTCGGCCGCCTCGAACAGGGCGACCTTCTGCTCGTAGGTCGACCACGACCGCTCGTCCTCGAGGAGCGAGGACGGTCGCGTCTCACCGGCGAGCTCGAGGAGCCGCCGGACACCGGGTTCGCCGTGCAGGCCACGGACGTAGGTCACGATCAGCCGCGTGGTGACCCCGGCCGTGTCCCGCGGCGGCGGCAGCGGCGTCATTCGATCTCGGAGATCGTCCCACGGCCTCCGCAGGTCTCGCAGGCCTCGCTGAAGGACTCGAGCAGCCCCTGGGAGACGTTCTTGCGGGTCATCTGGACCAACCCGAGCTGCGAGACGTCCGAGACCCGTGTCTTGGTCCGGTCACGGAGCAGCTCGCGCTTCAGCCGCCGGACCACCTGCTCCTGGTTGGCCTTGAGCAGCATGTCGATGAAGTCGATGATGATGATCCCGCCCATGTCGCGCAGGCGGAGCTGGCGGACGATCTCGTCGGCGGCCTCGAGGTTGGTCTTGAGCACGACCTCCTCGAGGTTGGTGTCCTTGCCGCCGGTGAACTTCCCGGTGTTGACGTCGATGACCTTCATGGCCTCGGTGGTCTCGATGATGAGGTACCCACCGGAGGGCAGCCAGACCTTCTTGCCCATCGCCTTGCGCAGCTGCTCGGTGACGTCGTAGGCGGCGAACAACGGGGGCAGCTGCGCACGCCGCTCCGCCGCCGCGGCCAGGTCCTTCGCGCTCGAGCCGTCCTGCCCGGCGGCTTCTTCCACCCCGGCGGTCCCGGACGCCTCGTCGTCCCCGGCCGGAGCCTCCCCCCCGGCGGGGTCGGCGTCCGCGGTCCCTTGGGCGTCGTCGGCCGGGGGCTCGCCGTCGGGCGAGATCGCCGCTGTCGCGGCGGCGATCTCCTCAGGGGTCGGCTTCGCCGGGGCGCCGGCGGCCCGGGCCAGCGCGTCCGTGGTCGGCGCACCATAGAGCTCGACCTTGTCGAGCAGCTCCGGGGCGACCTCACCGAGGTAGTCGCGGACCTGGTGGTAGAGGCCCTCCGCGTCCACGATGCAACGCTCGAACTCCGGACCGAAGTTGTCCCGGATGACCTTCACGACCAGCGGGGGCTCCTCGTAGACCGGACTGAGCGCCTTCGCCTCGGCCGCACGCTCCTCGACCCGCGCCCACTTGGCCAGCAGCCGCTCGATGTCGGCGGCGACCTGCTCCTCGGTGGCGCCCTCCGCCGCGGTCCGGACGATGACCCCGTGGTGGCTGGGCTTGACCGCCTTGACCAGCTTCCGCAGCCGGTCACGCTCCTTGTCGGTGAGCTTGCGCGAAATACCGAACAGGTCGGAGTTGGGCGCGAGCACCATGAACCGTCCGGCCAGGGACAGGTGCATGGTCAGCCGCGGGCCCTTCGAGCCCATGGGGTCCTTGGTGACCTGCACGAGCACGGTCTGGCCCGACTTGAGCACGTTCTCGATGCGCTCGGCGGCGCCCTCCTCGAGGTCGAGCTCGTCGTAGAGCACCTCGCCGGCGTACAGCACACCGTTGCGTCCCGTGCCGATGTCGAGGAAGGCGGCCTCCATCCCGGGCAGCACGTTCTGCACACGCGCCATGTAGATGTTGCCCACCAGGGTGACGTCGTCGGTGCGGGTGACGTAGTGCTCGACCACGGTGCGTTCCTCGAGCACCGCGATCTGCGTGCGGTCTTCCTGCGAGGTCACCAGCATCGTGCGGGGCGGGCCCTCGAGGATGGCGCGACGCACCTCCTCCGGCACGCCACCGGGCCGCTGGGGCCGGCGGCCCCCGCGCTGCCCGGTCGAACCGGAACGCTTGGCGGCGGCACGGGTCCCGCCCTTGGCCATCGCCGCACGGACCTCGCGGTCGTGTGCATCCCCGTCGTCGGCCGCCCGATCGTCCTGGCCACGCCCGTCGTCGGCCTTGTCGGACTTCTTCTTCGACCCGCCCGAGCGCGGGACGTGCGAAGCCTTCTCCCCGGACCTCGAACCACCGGACTTCGAACCACCGGACTTCGCGCCGTTCGACTTCGAACCACCCGAGCCCTTGTCGCCCTTGTCCGAGGACCGCTCATCCTTGGTGTCGGAATCCGTCGTCCCGGCCTGCTCGCCGCCCGCCTCCTGGGGCCGGCCGCGGCCCCGTCCACGTCGGCCCCGCCGGCGACGCTTGCCACCGTCGCCGCTCTCCTCCGTCGGGGACGCAGGCGCGGCATCCCCGCCGTCGACCGGCGCGTCG
>SLRZ01000219.1 GCA_007130695.1 Nitriliruptoraceae bacterium | reverse complement strand
GCGCGATGTCCTCGAGTTCGTAGCCGCTCCGCGCGCGCTTCGAACCGCCGATACTGACTTCACGCACCACTGCCTCCGAGGGTCCACACGATGGCCGGAAGCGTAGTGGCCGGAGCCGACCCGCCGGGCCGCGTGGTCTTCCCGGGGGGCGGGGGTTCAGATCCGGCGGGCGAGGACGACCCAGATGGTGCGGAGGAGGATCTCCAGGTCGAGCACCGGCGACCAGTTCACGAGGTACTGCAGGTCGTAGCCGAGCTTGTACTCCGGGTCGGTGTGGTAGCGGCCATGGATCTGCGCCAGGCCGGTCAGGCCAGGGGGAAGCTCGTGGCGACGGGCATAACCGGGGATGCTCTGCTCGAAGCCGACGGTCAGCTCGGGACGCTCCGGTCGAGGACCCACCAGGGACATCTCGCCGCGCAGCACGTTCCACAGCTGCGGCAGCTCGTCCATCCGCGTCGCGCGCACCCACTTGCAGGCGGGGATGATCCTTGGATCGTCGAGCGTGGCCAGCCGAGCGCCCCGTCCGTCCTCCTCGGCGTCCGGGATCATGGTGCGGAACTTCACCATCTCGAAGGGCCGCTCCCCGGCACCGATCCGGGTCTGGCGGAACAGCAACGGCCGTCCGGCGGCGATCAGCTGGTAGATCGCCATGAAGCCCATGAGCAGCAACCACGCGGGCGCGGTCGAGGCCAGAACGACCAGATCGAAGAAGCGCTTGAACCGTGCCCGGGACCTCGGCATCGTCTGGGCGCGAAGCAGCACGAACGGCAGCCCACCCACCTCACGGATGCGCTCCAGGCCGTACAACGTCTCCCGTGCGGTGACGCGCAGCAACACCGCCACCCCCGCCCGGTCGAACGCTCGGACCTCGGTGGGGTACAGGTCGTCGACCCACCCGCTGGAGACGAGCACCACGTCGGTGGCGTCATGTTCGTGCACCGCGCCCAACAGTTCGCCGGAGTCCGTCACCTCGGCCACGACCACCGCCAAGCGCCGATCGACGTCGAGTTGGGTGCGGGCGACCTCGAGGTCCGATGGCGAGCCGGCGAGCACGATCTTCGGTGGCCCTTCACGCCGCGTCCGTACCTCATGGGCCATCCACCGGTTCGCGGCAACGGCCACGGCGCCGAGCACGATCAACGTCACCAGGTTGCGAACCGGGATCGCCAGCGCGAACGCGGGGCTCAGATCGAGCTCCCGGCCGATACCCGGCAGTGCCACCCGCAACAGGGCGACCAGTCCACCGGCGGCCAGGGTCTGACGGGCGACCCGAGGTAGCGCGGGCGGGGCTCCCAGGCGTGGCTCGCGCTCGTAGAGGCCGCCGAAGTACAGCGAGGCCATGAACACCGAGATCACCACCACGAACGACACGAGGTAGGTGGTGAACGGGAAGGTCGGCCAGTCGAACCGGTAGGTCCACACCATCCAACCGACGGTGATGGCGACCAACGCGACCACGTCGGCGAGCATGACCAGCCGGAACCCATGCCGGTTGAGCCGCGCCAACAGCGCGACGGGCGCCGGGGTCTCGGCGTCGTGAGCCTGCGAGGGTCGGTCGTCGGTCGTCGACGTGGCCCGCGCGAGGTCGGGTTCGGCCATCAGGACGACCACTCGGACGGTGGAGGGAATCGTCCCAGAGTAGCGCTCGACCACCTCGGGGCGGCAGCGTTCCCGGACTCCCTGCCGAACGGCCACCCGGTGTGGGGCCCGTGGCTCATGCCGGTCAGCTCGGGGGCGTCGTGCGGGCTTGTTCCACGGTCAGATCACTGGAGCGCATGATCAGGGCTGCCATCGCGCCTCGGGTGACCTCGCCCTGGGGGCGGAAGTCGAACCCGCCGGTTCCGGCGATGATGCCGACGGCGGCCAGGCGATCGATGTTCGCCTCGTGTGTGGTGCCGTTGTCATCGAGGAAGGTGTCGCGCCCCGCGGGCAGCGGGGTCCCGGTCACGTAGTCGAGGGCGCGACGCAGCAGGCTCGCGGTCTGGGCGCGCGTCATGATCCGGTCGGGTTCGAACGCGGTCGCGGTCCGCCCCTGCAGGATCTCCACCTCGGCCAACCGGGAGATGGCGTCGGCGTGCGTGCTACCGACGCGCACGTCATCGAACGACTGACCGATGGCCGCCGGAAGGGCACGGCCGTCGCCGCGCTCGGTGACCCCGTCGATCCAACGCGCGACGAAGCTCGCCATCTGCGCACGGCTCACCCCGGTCGTCGGTTCGTACCGGGTCGCGGTGACACCGGTCGTGACCTTCCACCACGACAGACAGTCGATCGCGGCGACGTGGGTCGTCCCCGGCGTGTCGGTGAAGTCCGAGGAGGGGACTCCACCGTCCGGGCACGCGTTGGTCAACGGTCGGCTGGGCGGCGGCAGCGGCGCGTGCAGGAACAACCCGTCCGCGACCGACCGCCCGGTCTCGCTCGGTCGGTTCTTGATCTTCGCGTCGACGGTCATCGTGGTCGAGCCGCCCCCGTCGAGGTTGACCGCGTCCGCGGCGCCCAGCGCGATCATGGTGTCGGCCAGTTCCCGGACGGTCAGACCCACGGAGTGCCCCTGCTGACGTCCGTCGACGGTCACCAGCATCCCGCCGCCACCGGAGGTGCGCCCGATCGCGGTCCGTGGCTGGCGAGCCGTCGCGTGATCCGAACTGAACGCGGAGTAGCTGACCCACTCGTTGTCCGGTCGGCGCTGCCCCGCCTGGACGAGCATCTGACCGCCCGCGACCCCGCTGGTCAGTTGCGCCCAGCCGGCGGCCGGGGTGCGAGCCG
>SLRZ01000262.1 GCA_007130695.1 Nitriliruptoraceae bacterium | reverse complement strand
GACGGCCCGGGCCCCGGCGATCTCGGCAACCCCCTGGCGCCACCGGAGCGGGTGCCTCCGCCGCCCGAGATCCCGGTCCCGAGCCCACCCCGGGTCGAGAAGCCCGTCGAGGAACGCGGTGGACCGGCCGCGGCGTCGAGCGCGAGCCGGCCGCCGGCCCAGGGCCCCGAGCCCGCCCAGAACCGCCCCCAGAACCCCGGACCCGATGTGCGGGCCCAGGGCGGCGTGCCCGAGGCCACCACACCCCGTGCCGAGGACCTTCCGGCTGAGCGGGCCCACGAAGGGGCGGCCTCCGAGGCGGGCCCCGAGGCGAACCCCGAGGCGGCACCCCCGGCGGGCCCCCAGGCGGCCACCGAAGCGGCACCTGCCGGCACGCCGCCCCCGGCCGACGACTCCCGGACGCGCGCGGAAGAAGGACGTCAGGGACCGGCCACACCCGGTGACCAGGCCCCCGGCGGTCGCTAGCCGACCCACCCGCATGCGCCGGGCCGGAGAGTTCGCACGGTTGTCTCCCCCTCCGGTGGCCATCGGGGCCGGCGCCCCCGACGCTTTCGTCTGCACACTGCGGGACCCTGGCGCCGGCCGGTCCCCGTGGCCGCCCATTTCGAGAGTCGGGATCCGAGCCGTGCACGACCTGGCCAGCGACATCAACGGTGTGAGCGACGCCGACCGCGACGCGGTCGCGACGTCGGTCGCCGGCACCCTCGACGGTCACTCTCCCCAGTCGGACGACCGGTTCCGTGCCGTGCCCGAGGATTTCAGCGAGGAGTCGGCCTTCATGCGCGGCCTCGCCGACGAGGCCGCGTCGATGCTGGAGGACAAGCCGGCGAGCTCGATCCTGCGCTGGGCGGCCGGCGTGGTCCCCCGCTTCTCCGTCACCTCCTCGTTCGGTGCGGACTCGGCCGTGCTGCTCCACCTCGTCAGCGAGGTCGCGCCCGAAGTCCCGGTGCTGTTCCTCGAGACCGGCTTCCATTTCGACGAGACGCTGACCTTCCGTCGCGACCTGGCCCACGACCTCGGGCTGACCGTTCTGGACGTCCAGCCCGACCTGTCGGTCGCCCAGCAGGCCCGCCGCCACGGTGCGGAGCTCTACCGCCGCGATCCCGATGCCTGCTGCGCGATGCGCAAGACCATCCCCCTGCGCCGGGCCCTGGCGAACTTCGACGGCTGGGCCACCGGCGTGCGCCGTGCGCAGACCCCTGAGCGGGCGGCGACCCCGGTGGTCGAGGCCCGCCCGCACGCCGGGCGGTACCTGGTCAAGGTCGCGCCACTGGCGCGCTGGACCGAGGCCGACGTCGAGGACTACCTCGACGCCCACGACCTGCCTCGCCATCCGCTGGTCGACCAGGGCTATCCCTCGATCGGCTGCTGGCCCTGCACGAAGCAGGTCGCCCCGGGCGCCGACCCCCGCGCCGGACGCTGGTCCGAGTTCGACGGCAAGACCGAGTGCGGCATCCACCTCGCCGACGACGGTGCCACGGTGCGACGCACCACCACGCCGGGCTGAGCGGAGCCTTTTCGACATGGCATTCGAATACGTGGTCTCGCTGGATCTCGAGGGTCGCACGGCCGTGGTGATCGGCGGTGGCGAGGAGGCCGTCGGACGCATCGAGGAGCTCCTGCACGTCGGTGCGCACACCACCGTGATCTCGGCACGACCGGCTCCCGAGATCGTCGCGCTCGCCGAGGCGGGGCGACTGGCCCTGCACCGCCGCAGCCACCAGCCCGGCGACCTCGACGGGGCGTTCCTGTGCATCGCCACCCGTGAGGAGCCGATGGACTCCGCGGCGATCTGGGACGAGGCCACCCGCGGCGGCGTGCTGACCACCGTCCTGGACGAGAACGAGCACTGCCACTACGCGCAGCCGGCGCTGGTCAGACGCGGCGACCTGCGCATCGCGGTCGCGACCGCCGGCAAGGCCCCGGCGCTGGCCAAGCGGCTGCGACGGTGGCTCGAGGACCGCCTGGGCGACGAGTACGGCGAACTGGTGGAGGTGTTGGCGGAGGCCCGGGCCATGGCCGTGCCACGACAGGTGTCCTTCGAGGAGTGGGCGGGTCGCTGGGAGCAGGCCCTGGTCGACGTGGACGGGCTCGCGGCCCTGGTGCGGGCCGGGCGGCGCGACGAGGCGCGGGCCCGCGTCTACGAGGCCGTGCGCGAACCGGAGCCCGACAGCACCCCGACCGGGCACACCTCCACGCCCCCGGCCGATCACGCCTCCTCCTGATCGCCACCGGGTCCGCTCTCCCCACCCGGCCCCGAACCGAGCCACCGATCCGCCGCCCGGGCGGTCGGGGCCGGCGGGAAAGTTCCCGCACGTCACTGTCCCTCTGGCCGCACAACCCCTCGATCGCCGGGCCAGCAATAGCTAGCCTCGCCGACAGCTCCCCGGTCCCCGGAGCCCGCCATCGTGGTTCTCCGGGCGCGTGCGGCCCGCAGACCCACGGCGGCCGACACGAGACGAAAGGGGAGCCGATGTCCGAGGACGAACTCATCCGCGCGGTCGGTCGTCTACGCCGACGACTCCGTAGGCAGGCGCATCTCTTCGAGGACCCGAGGTCCTACGTGGACGGTGTGGAGGACGCGCTCGAACTGGTCGAGCACACGGTGTCGACCGGGCACGACGAAGCGGTCGAGGCGTCGAGCGACGACGGCCTGGAGAGGACCGCATGATGAGCGAACGGGACGTGATCAGCCTCGCCAACCGCGTGGGCGCATGCGCCGTCGGGCTGGCCTTCGCCGGACGCGACGACCCGGAGTGCCTGCAG
>SLRZ01000131.1 GCA_007130695.1 Nitriliruptoraceae bacterium | reverse complement strand
TGGGCTACGCGTTCAACCCCGTCTCGTGGTGGTTCTGTCATCACCCCGACGGGCGACTGGCCCTCGTCGTCGCGGAGGTGGCCAACACCTTCGGCGAGTCCCACAGCTACCTCCTCGACGACCTCGAGCACCGCCCGGACGGCACGGTCCGTGCCAGGGCGGCCAAGGCGTTCCACGTCTCGCCGTTCCTGGGGCTCGAGGACCACGACTACGAGTTCGTCTTCCGGGTGAGCCCGGAGCGGATCCTGGTGCACATGGACGTCGCCGACGGCGAGGGCGTGGTGCTCGACGCCACCCAGGACGGGCGGCGTCGGGACCTGACCAGCACCGGTCTGTGGCGTGCGCTGCTCACCCACCCACACCTGCCGCTGCGCACCATCGTGCTCATCCACCGCCAGGCCCTGCGACTGTGGTGGCGGCGGGTGCCCTTCCACCGCAAGCCGACCCCACCCGCCGACGGCTATCCCCGCGGTGACCGTCGCGCACCGGCGGACGGACCGACCCCCGCCCAACCCGCAGGGGCAGGGCCACGAACCAGCCGGCAGCCGACCCCACCAGACCCAGGAGCCACCGACGTGGAAACCCCGACCGCCGCCCAGCGACGGGCCCTGCACACGGTCTCCGCCATGCTCGACAACCTGGAGGTCGGGGCGGTGCGGGTGACCCTGCCGGACGGCCGCCGGAGGGTCTTCGGTGACGTGACCAGCGACCTCGGCTCGGACATCGAGGTCGGTGACTGGGCGTTCTTCACCCGGTTGTTGCACGGAGCGTCCGTCGGGGTCGGGGAGTCCTACATGCTCGGCCACTGGACGAGTTCCGACCTCGTCTCGCTGTTCCGCATCGTGATCGCCAACCGACGGGTGATGCGGCACCTCACCCCGGCGTCCCTGGTGAACATCGCCGCCGACAAGGCGCTCCATGCGGGGCGGGCGAACCGTCCCGGACAGTCGCGGCGCAACATCGCCGCCCACTACGACCTGTCCAACGAGCTGTACTCGCTGTTCCTCGACGACACCATGACCTACTCCGCCGGCTACTTCGAGGGCCCCACCGCCACGCTCGAGGGCGCCCAGGTGGCCAAGTACCGGCGTCTCGCCGAGAAGATCCGTATCGACGCCGACAGCCACGTCCTCGAGATCGGCTGTGGCTGGGGTGGGTTCGCGGTGTTCGCGGCCGCCACCTACGGCGCCCGTGTGACCGGGGTGACGCTGTCGGAGGAGCAGGCCGGGCTCGCCCGCGAGCGCGTGTCCGAGGCCGGCCTCGACGAACTCGTCGACATCCGGGTGATCGACTACCGGCATGTGGAGGGCTCGTTCGACCGGATCGTGTCCATCGAGATGCTGGAGGCCGTCGGGCACCGGTACCTGGGGGCCTTCTTCGCCACGGTCGACCGGCTGCTCGCGCCGGACGGGCTGGCCGCCGTGCAGGTCATCACGATCCCCGAGCAGCGCTACGACCACTACCGGCGCCGGCCGGACTTCATCCAGCGCTACATCTTCCCCGGGGGACACCTGCCGTCGCTGCAGGCGATGACGGGCGCCATGGGGGACTCCTCCGAGCTGTTCGTGGAGGAGGTCGAGAACATCGGCCCCCACTACGCCGAGACGCTGCGTCGGTGGCGCGAGCGCTTCACCGCCAACGGAGCAGCGGTCCGCGCCCTGGGGTTCGACGACACGTTCGTCAGGATGTGGGAGTTCTACCTCGCCTACTGCGAGGCCGCGTTCCTGGCGCGCTACATCAACGACCTGCAGCTCGTGCTGACCCGACCGATGAACGGCACGCTCGGGGTGCGGCCCTATGGGCGACAGCTCGTGCCCGTCCGCGAGGCCGACCTGCCCGGCCGTCGGACACGGGGTGTCGCATGAGCCGGGCGAGCCGTCCGCCGGTCGGTGCCCGGCTGGTGGACCTCGCGGTGGACCGCGGGCTGCTGCCCGACCCGGTGCTGCGGGCGGTGATCCGGCGGCTGCTGCGCCGGCGCTCGGCCGAACTGCGCGCCGGCGGGGTCGAGGAGCGAAGCGAACGCCGGCGGGAGCTCGTCGCCGCGTTGGAGACCAGCCCGATCGCGTTGAGCACCACCGAGGCCAACGAGCAGCACTACGAGGTCCCGACCGAACTGTTCGAACTCATGCTCGGCCCGCGGCTGAAGTACTCGAGCGCCTACTGGCCCGAGGGGGTCGACGACCTCGCCGCCGCGGAGGAGGCCATGCTGGCGCTGACCTGTCGGCGGGCCGGCATCACCGACGGCCAGGACGTCCTCGACCTCGGGTGCGGCTGGGGCAGCCTCAGCCTCTACATCGCCGAACACCATCCGACCTGCCGGGTCGTCGCGGTGTCGAACTCGCAGACCCAGCGCACCCACATCCGCAAGGCCGCGGCGGAGCGGGGCCTGGACAACCTCGAGGTGCTGACCGCGGACGTCAACGACCTCGGGGTGCGTGTCCACGCCGAGCAGGTGCACGAGGCCGCCTTCGACCGTGTCGTGTCGGTGGAGATGTTCGAGCACGTGCGCAACCACGGCCGGCTGACCGCCCGGATCGCCACGTGGCTGCGCCCCGGCGGGCGGCTGTTCGTGCATGTGTTCGCGCACCACGCCGAGCCCTACCCCTTCGAGACCGGATCGTCCGCCGACTGGATGGCACGTCACTTCTTCACCGACGGCCTGATGCCCTCGCACGACCTGCTCCCGCGGGTGGTGCAGGGGCTCGACCCCGTCGACCAGTGGGCGATGTCCGGGAAGCACTACGCCCGCACGCTGCGATCGTGGCTCCAGCGGCTCGACGCGGATGCCGTCCGGGCACGGCAGCTGCTCGCGGACACCTACGGGCGCGCGCATGCCGCCGCGTGGCTGCGGCGCTGGCGGGTGTTCACCATCGCCTGCGAGGAACTGTTCGCCTTCGACGACGGCGACGAATGGCACGTCAGCCACCACCTGTTCTCCCGCCCGGACCTCCCACCGGGACCCTGACCCTTCGGACGGGCTTCGTCGGTCCTCGCCGGGACGGCGAGCTGCTGTCCTGGCCACACGGGCGTACCGCGCACCGCGAGACGTCCCACCCCCGACGCGGGCCGCCGCGTGCAGAGGAGACGAGAAGTGCCGAACGCCGTCACGGGCGACGCCGCCCGCCGTTTCGAGGAGGCGTGCGAGCACGCCGAGATCTCACCCGACACCCGGGAGCGTCTGACCCGCGCGAAGTCGTCCCTGGAGGTCGCCGTGCCGTTGCGTCGCGACGACGGCACCCTCGAGGTCTTCTCCGGCTACCGCGTGCGGTTCGACGACACGCGGGGTCCGGCGAAGGGCGGGATCCGGTTCCAGCCGGACGTCGACCTCGAGGAGGTCACCACCCTGGCGTTCTGGATGACCTTCAAGACCGCCCTGCTCGACCTCCCCTTCGGTGGCGGCAAGGGTGGGGTCGCCGTCGACCCCAAACAGCTGTCCGCGAGCGAACTCGAGCGCCTCTCACGCGCCTACATCGCGGCCATCGCCGACGTCATCGGACCGGAAACCGACGTGCCCGCCCCCGACGTGGCCACCGACGCGATGGTCATGGGGTGGATGGCACACGAATTCGCCACCATCCGCCGGGGGCACCAGCCGGCCGCGCTCACCGGCAAGCCCATCGCGCTGGGCGGGATCCCCGGCCGCTCCAGTGCCACCTCCGACGGTGCCTTCCACGTCCTCGAGGAACTGCGTGAGTCGGTGCTCGGTGACCTCGACGAACCGCGGGTCGCGATCCAGGGGTTCGGCAATGCGGGCGCGCAACTGGCCACGCTGCTGGCCGACGGGGGCTACCGCGTCGTCGCCGTCAGCGATTCCTCGGCGGCCGTCCACGACCCGGAGGGCCTGGACGTCGCGGCCTTGCGGGCCCACAAGGATGAGGCGGGCTCGCTCGAGGAGCCGCCGTCGGGGGAGGCCTTCGACCCGGCCGAGTTGTTGGCCCTGGACGTCGACGTGCTGGCCCCCAGCGCCCTCGAGGGGGCCGTCCACGGCGACAACGCCGGTGACGTGCGCGCACGGGTCGTGCTCGAGGTGGCCAACGGGCCCGTGACCGCGGATGCCGACGCGATCCTCGACGAGCAGGGCGTGGAGGTCGTGCCCGACATTCTCGTCAACGCCGGCGGCGTGACCGTGAGCTGGTTCGAGTGGATGCAGAACCGCCAGGGGGGACGGTGGACGGCCGGCACCGTCGCCGAGCGGCTCGAGGAACGGATGCTCACCGAGACCCGGGCGGTGGTCGAGATCGCCCGTGAGCGGGAGCTCAAGCTACGCAGTGCCGCGTACGTCCACGCGCTCGAGCGACTCACGGCGGCGATGGATGCCACCGGCACCGTCGCGCTGTTCTCCGGCCGCTGAGCGGCTCCGCACGGACGTCGCCCCGGGAGCCGAGCGACGGTCGCACGGTTGTTCCTCAGGCGCGTGGGCCCACCGCGTCGCGACGCAACGTGTCGGCCCGCGGTTCGGGCTGCCCGTCCCCGCGGTGGGGGCCCCGACGGCGACGCACGAGCCAGGCCCCGTAGGTGATGAGCGCGAGGGCGGCGAAGCTGAACCACTGCATCGCGTAGGAGAAGTGGTTGGCCTCGTCGAGTTCGGGCGGGCCGGTCGGCAACGGCAGCTCACCGTCGGACGGCACCGGGGCGAACAGCCGCAGGACCATCGGGAACAGTTCACCCTCGACCTGGCGGTCCAGGCGCTCGACGTCCGCGTGGAAGACCCGCTCGAGGGTCCCCTCGTCGGGGTCCTGGGCCTCGAAGGCGGATCCCGAGGGTGAGACCGCCAGTTCCAGGATCCCGGTGACCTCGACCGTGCCCGCTGGCGGCGGTGCCTGGGTGACCGGGGGCTCGTCGAAGCCGGTGGGGACCCAGCCCCGCCGCACGAGCACGGGGGTGCCGTCGGCGAGTTCCAGGGGCGTGAGCACGTGCAGGCCCTGGTTGCCCTCGTGCCCACGGTTGCGCTGCACGACCTCCTCGTCCGCCCGGAAGGTGCCGGTGGCGGTCACCCGGCGGTACTCGAGCGCTTGCGGATCGAGCGTGGAACCGGCGAGTTCCGACAGGTCGAGCGGCTCGGCCTGCATCCGTTGCTCAGCGAGGTCGTTCGCGTCACGGGCCTGTCCGAGTCGCTCCCATTGCCAGGACCCGGCCCAGACGCAGCCGGCGACGACCGCGAGCACCAGCAGGTGCGAGGCGATCAGGCGGGGGGCGAACAGCGACCGGAGCATCGGGTGCAGGGTACCGGCGCCGGCCCACCCACCCCGCTGAGCCGCGGGTCACCGTCGATGGTCGCCGGAGGCCTCCCGCCCGAGCGGCCGCCCGTCGGGGCCGTAGAGGGGCATCTCGCCGGTGGGGCCCTCGGCGAGCGGGCCGTCGTCGCCGGTGCGCTCGGGCGTCCCGGTCGGGGCCTCCTCGACCCGGGCGTCGTCCTCGACGAGGTCGCTGAATGCGGCCGAGGCGCTGGCGGCCTCGGGACGTTCGCGCCCCACGAGGGTCTCGAACAGTTCCCGGGCGCCCAGCATCGCCTGCCGCAGGAGCTCGGTGTCGGGGCGGTCCGACTCGTGGGTGCCGTCCGCACGTGCCGCCCGGTAGCGGTCGAGGGCCAGGGGATGGTCCATGCCCACGTCACGCAGCGGGTCACCGTCCGACGCGTCGTAGCCCTTGGTCTCTGCGACCTCGCCGAGCAGTGCGTCCGCGCCCTGCAGCGCGGCCTGGGGCCCGTCCACGAAGCTCGCCTGCAGCGCCTCCCAGCGGCCGTGGAAGCGCTCACGTTCGCCGGCCTCGAACTCACGCACCTCGTAGCTGCGGCGACGTTCCTCCCGAGCGAGGAGGTCCTGGTCCGCCCGCCGGGGCGAACCGGCGCGGCGGGCGGTGTGGTCGTACTCGGCCCCGTAGTGGTCCCGGAGGCGCTGGCGTCGCCGTCGCCTGCGGATCAGGACGGCGAGGAGACCCACGACGAGGAGGAGGAGCACCGCACCGGCGATGAGCCAGACGAGTGGGTCGACGTCCGCGAGCACACTGCTGAGCTGGTCCGGGTCCATCGGTGCGCCTTCGGTCGCGTGGCATCCATCATCCTCTACCTCGCGACCTCGGGGGTGGCCGACTGGCGGTATCCGAGCGGGCGTCGGACACGCCCGGGCCCGGGCGCCGCCGACCGACCGTGGGCGAGCTGTCGTGCCGTGGCCGGCTGGTCACCGACGGGCACCGGGTCCGCCGGATGCCGGTCGGCCGGCCCGGTGGTGCTGACCGCAGGACGGCGTTCAGCCGCGACCGGTGCGGACGTCGGGCGCGCCCATGCGTGCCGCGTCCGCGGTGCGGTCGTCCGGCATGCGCTGCGACTCGAGTTCGGCGTCGATGCGGGCCTCGTAGTGCTTCAGTTCCCGGGCCACGTCCTCGTCGTCCCACCCGAGCTCCGCGCCCATCAGTTCGGCGACGTCCCGTGCGGCCTGGCGTCCCCGGTCGAAGGTCTCGATCGAGATGTGGGTGCGGCGGGTGAGGAAGTCGTCGAGATGGAGCGCACCCTCGTGGCGGGCGGCGTAGGCGGCCTCGACCTTGAGGTAGGTGTCCGCGCCCACGATCCGCTCACCGAGCTCCGGACGGTCCGCGAGCAGGTCCAGTACCTCGGTGGTCAGCGACCCGTAGCGGCCGAGCAGGTGCTCGATGCGGGTCACGTGCAGCCCCGACTGCTGGGCGAGGCGGTGTCGACGGTTCCACATGGCCTGGTAGCCGTGCGCGCCCAGGAGCGGGACGCGGTCGGTGACCGACTCGGGGACCCGCTGGGGCAGGCTGCGTGCGGCGACGTCCACCGCGTCGCGGGCCATCACCCGGTAGGTCGTGTACTTGCCCCCGGCCACGGTGATCAACCCGGCCACGGTCTGTCCGACGGCATGTTCCCGTGAGAGTTTGCTGGTGGCCTCCGATTCGCCGTGCAGCAGTGGACGGAGCCCGGCGTAGACCCCTTCGACGTCCTCGTGGGTCAGCGGGGTCTTGAGCACCCGGTTGACCCGGTCGAGGACGAACTGGATGTCGGTGGCCGAGGCCGCCGGATGCGACAGGTCGAGCTCCCAGTCGGTGTCCGTGGTACCGAGCAGCCAGTGACGTCCCCACGGGACGACGAACAGCACGCTGTGCTCGGTGCGCAGCACCAGTCCCGAGTCGCTGTGGATCCGGTCGCGCGGCACGACGAGGTGGATGCCCTTCGAGGCCCGGACCCGGATCCGTCCCCGACCCGCCATCTCCTGGATGCGGTCGGCCCAGACCCCGGTGGCGTTGACCACCTGTCGGCCACGGACACCGATCTCGTCGCCGGTCTCCTGGTCACGCACCTCGACCCCGACGACCCGCTCACCCTCCCGCAGCAGCCCGGTGACCCGGGTGGAGGTGGTCACGGTCGCGCCGTAGGAGGCGGCGGTGCGGGCGAGTTCCATCGTGTGGCGTGCGTCGTCGACCTGTGCGTCCCAGTACCGGATCGCGCCCACCATCGCGTCCCGGCGGAGTGCCGGCGCCACACGCAGGGCCGACCGACGGGTGAGGTGACGGTGCCTGGGCAGCGCCCCGGCGCCCCCCATGGTGTCGTAGAGGGTCACACCCGCACCCACGTAGAACCGCTCCCAGCCGGTGTGCTGCAACGGGTAGAGGAACGACACCGGACGCACCAGGTGCGGGGCGAGATCGTGCAGCAGCAGGCTGCGCTCGTGGAGCGCCTCGCGCACCAGCGAGAAATTCAGCTGCTCGAGGTAGCGCAGCCCACCGTGGATCAGCTTCGACGACCGGCTGGAGGTCCCGGCGGCGAAATCGCGTTGCTCGACGAGTGCCACCGTCAGCCCGCGGGTCGCGGCGTCCAGGGCGATGCCGGCCCCGGTCACCCCGCCGCCGATGACCACCAGGTCGAAGACCTCCCGGCGAAGTGCGGCGAGGTCCGTCTTCCGGCGGGCGGGGGACAGGGCGACAGGGTCCACTACACGGGGCTTTCGTTGCTTTCGAGAAGGGGGCGACGGCCGGGTCCGAAGGTCGCGGCACGCCCGGCTCGGCCGGTGGCTGCGACGATAGCGTTGCATCCGACACGGGTCGGCACCGTCGAACGACTCGCCGCGCCCGGCCCGGCATGGCCTTCAGCAGGAGAAAGGCGCGCGTCGACGTGTGCGGGTTCTGCGGCGAGCTGCGGTGGGACGGGCGCCGGCCCGACGTCGGTGCGGTGGCCACCATGACGGCCACGATGTCGGATCGTGGCCCGCACGGCGAGGGGGTCCTCGCCCAGGGCCCGGTGGCGATGGGGCACCGGCGGCTGCAGGTCATCGACCTCACCGCCTGTGGTGACCAGCCGATGGTGGACGCGGAACTCGGCGTGAGCATCGTCTTCAACGGCTGCGTCTACAACTACCGGCAGCTTCGGGAGCGTCTGCAACGCGACCGTGGCTACCACTTCTTCTCCACCTCCGACACCGAGGTGGTCTGCAAGGCCTATCACGCCTACGGCGACCGGTTCGTCGATCACCTGCAGGGCATGTTCGCCTTCGCGATCCACGACCGGGTGCGCCGGCGCACCCTGCTCGGACGGGACCGGTTCGGCATCAAGCCGCTGTACCTGTCCGACCGACCCGGCGGCCTGCGGTTCGCCTCGACGCTGCCGGCGCTGCTCGCCGGGGGCGGGGTCGACACCTCGATCGACGACGTGGCGCTGCACCACTACCTGACCTTCCACTCCGTGGTCCCGGCGCCGCGCACGATCCTGAACGGGGTCCGCAAGCTGCCGCCGGCGACCCTCCTCGCGATCGAGGAGGACGGTTCCCGCAGCACGCAGGAGTACTGGCGCCCGGAGTTCACCCGAGACCCGGACCTCGCTGGCCGCACTGAACGGGAGTGGCAGGACGCGGTCCTCGACCGTCTCCGCCGGGCCGTCGAGTGGCGCCTGGTCGCCGACGTGGACGTCGGGGTGCTGCTGTCCGGAGGCCTCGACTCCTCCCTGGTGGTGGGGTTGCTCGCCGAGGCCGGTCAGCGTGGACTCAAGACGTTCTCGATCGGCTTCGACGCGGTGGGCGGCGAGCAGGGCGACGAGTTCGCGTACTCCGACGTGGTGGCGCGACATTTCGGGACCGAACACCATGTCCTCCGCATCGGTACCGAGCGGATGCTGCCGGCGTTGGGGGACGCCATCGCCGCGATGAGCGAGCCGATGGTCTCCCACGACGCCGTGGCATTCCATCTGCTCAGCCAGGAGGTCAGCCGGCACGTGCGCGTGGTGCAGTCCGGGCAGGGCGCCGACGAGGTGTTCGCCGGCTACCACTGGTACCCGCCGATGCAGGCGTTGACGGAGGAGCTCGGGACCGACGAGCGCGCGCGACTCGTGGACGCCGCCGTCGACCGCTACGCCGAGGCGTTCTTCGACCGGGCGCACGGACAGATGGCGTCGGTCGTCGCCCCGGCCCACCGGATCGACCACGATGCGTCCCGTGATTTCGTCCGGTCACACTTCCGGCAGCCGGGAGCCGAGACGGCCACGGACATGGCTCTGCGCCTCGACTCGCAGGTGATGCTGGTGGACGACCCGGTCAAGCGCGTGGACAACATGACGATGGCGTTCGGGCTCGAGGCCCGCGTGCCGTTCCTCGACCACGAGGTGCTCGACGTCGCCGCCCGGATCCCGCCGGAGCTCAAGCTCGCCCAGGGCGGCAAGGGCGTGCTCAAGGAGGCGGCCCGTCGGGTCATCCCCGCCGAGGTGATCGACCGGCCGAAGGGCTACTTCCCGGTGCCCGCGCTCAAGCACCTCGAGGGTCCCTACCTCGAGCTCGTCCGTGACGCACTGGGCGCGCCCGAGGCCCGGGCCCGCGGCCTGTTCCAGGACGACTACGTGCAGATGCTGTCGGCGGCCCCCAACGCGGAGCTCACCCCGCTGCGCGGCAACAAGCTGTGGCAGCTGGGGCTGTTGGAGCTGTGGCTGCAGACCCACGACGTGCGTCCGGACGGGTGACGGGGAGGAGGTCACGCTGGTGAGCGACCGGGATCGCGGTGTGCCCGCCCCCTCCGGGGGCGCCGAGTCGCCGGCCGCAGCACGCGCCGGGGGGCTGTCGACCCGGTTCTTCGGGGACCGACCGCCCCATCTGGCCGAGCAGCTGGTCGATGACGTCGCGCTGGAATGTGGCTGGGGACGGGTGCTGTTCGGCCAGACATTCGCCTCGCACGACGGCCTGGTCGCCGAGGTGGGCCGGGAGGAGGCCGGCCGGCGGGACGTGTGCCTCTACGTCCGAGAACCCCATGTCCTGGTGAGCCTGGCGCCGCAGGAGCTGTTCATCGACCCGAGCCACACCTACCGGCTCTGGCTCGACGAGCACCGGCCCGAGGGTGGGCGCGTGGCCGGGGTCGTGGTTCGTGAGCTCGAGGACGAGGACGACGCGGACGCCGTCGACCGCCTCTACAGCGCCAACGGCATGGTCACCGCTCCCACCGAGACCCTGTTGGCCAACCAGCGCTCACCGGCGTTCACCTACCTCATCGCCGAGGACGAGGAGACCGGGGACGTGGTGGGGACGGTGACCGGCATCGACCACCGGCACGCGTTCAACGATCCCGAGGACGGCAGCTCCCTGTGGTGCCTCGCCATCAGCCCGCAGACCTCCCGGCCCGGCGTGGGCAGGGCGCTCGTCCACGCGCTGGCCGACCGTCTCCGGTCGACGGGGCGCGCCTACATCGATCTGTCGGTGATGCACGACAACTCCCCGGCGATCCGGCTGTACGAACAGCTGGGGTTCGTGCGTGTCCCGGTCTTCTGCGTCAAGCGGAAGAACCCCATCAACGAGCAGCTGTACTCCTCCCGCCCCGCGGACGGGATCGAGGACCTCAACCCCTACGCCCGGATCGTGGCCGACGAGGCGCTGCGCCGCGGCATCCGGGTGGAGGTCGTCGACGCCGTGGGCGGCTTCCTGAAACTCAGCCACGGCGGACGCGAGATCCACACCAGGGAGTCGCTG
>SLRZ01000022.1 GCA_007130695.1 Nitriliruptoraceae bacterium | reverse complement strand
TACGCGATGCGCTCCGACCCCTGCGTGCTCCCGCTACGCGATGCGCTCCGACCCCTGCGTGCTCCCGCTACGCGATGCGCTCCGACCCCTGCGTGCTCCCGCTACGCGATGCGCTCCGACCCCTGCGTGCTCCCGCTACGCGATGCGCTCGACGAACTTCGTCAGCTGCTTGAGGTTGCGGACCTCCACCATGTCCTGGACGTAGCGCCCGTAGGAGTGGGCGATCGAGTCGCCGGTCCCCCAGAACTGGATCGGCTCCGGGTTGAGCCAGAAGACCCGGCGGGCGCGACGCTCGAGGTCCTGCAGCACCCAGGCGTTGGCCTGCCGGTAGTTGTTGCGGGCGTCGCCGAGGATGAGCACGGTCGCCCGCGGGGAGATGTCCCTGGCGTGCTCCGCGTGGAACCGCTCGAGCGAATGGCCGTAGTCGGAGTGCCCGTCGAGCCACACGAGTTCGGCCTCCGACATCATCCGCTTGATCGCGTCGGTGACCTCGCCCTGCTCGAACAGCGCGGTGACCTCGTCGAGCGTGTCGATGAACGCGAACGAGCGCACCTTGCTGAACTGCTCCTGCAGGGAGTGCACCAGCATCAGCGTGAACCGGGCGAACGAGGCGACCGAACCGGACACGTCACAGATCACGAACAGCTCGGGGCGGTGCGGCTTGCGGGGCTTGAAGGTCGGATCGAACGGCACCCCGCCCGTGGACAGGCTCTGACGCACGGTCTTGCGCACGTCGAGGCGTCCGTCCTTGCCATGCTTGCGCTTGACCGCCACCCGGGTGGCGAGCTTGCGGGCCAGCGGGCGGATCTGGGCGCGCAGCTGTGCCTGGTCCTCGGCGTTGAGGTGGAAGAAGTCGAGCTCCTCGACCGGCGGGCGGGTCATGCGGTCGGCCACCTGGTCCACCCCACGCTGCGCCGCGGCGCGGCGACGTACCTCGGCCTCGACCTCCTGGGTGAACGTGCGCAGGCGTGCCTCGAACTCGTCGCGGTACAGCCGTTCCTGCAGGTCGGTCAGTTCGCCTTCGTCCTCGACGGTCTCCGCGAGCATGTCGCGCATCAACTGCTTCATGTCCACGGCGCGGAAGACCTTGTACTGGAAGTACGAGACCCCGCCGTCGCGGCCTTCCACCCGACCGAACCGGTCGACGGCCATGCGGGCCATCTTGCGGATCGATTCGTCCCCGCTCTCCATGAGGTTCTCGAGGAGTTCCTTCATGTACTCGTCGGGGTCGAACTCCTCGATGTCCTCGTCGGTGACCATCGGCGTGTCGTCCTCGTCCGCGTGGCGGGCCGGGAAGTACACGTCGAACAGGTCGTCGAACGAGCGGCGGTGGATCTGGCTGGTCACGATGACCGCGGCGAGCGCCTCACGCAGTTGCTTCCGCTCGAGGAGTTCCACATGGGGCAGGGCGCGGAAGGCGTCGATGGCCTCGGACTGCGTGGCGTCGACACCGGCGCGACGCAGGGCCTGGACGAAGTCCAGGACGCGCTGGAGCAGCCCGTCGAGGTCCGGCGGCGGCTCGCTCATCACGTTGGAGAGCTGGTCGGACATGTCAACCTCCTCGCCGGCCCGCTCGCACGGCGGGCGGTCACCGTACCGTCTCAGGGACGCGCCCAGACGAGCGCGCCGCCCTCGCTGCTTCGCAGCAGCAGCGCCACCTGCCCGTCGACCGCATGGACGTCGACGACGGGCAGCGGCAGTTCCACCGCGTGCTGCGTGCCGTCGGGGTCGACCCGGGTCACCTCGTCGTCGACGGCGAAGACGATGCGCGAGTCGATGACGGCCGCCGACGCCCGCCGTCCGGCGGCGGAGTACAGCGTCCTCGCGGAACCGTCACCGGTGTCGATCCTGGCGACCTCGTAGGTGGCCTGAGCGTCGTCCTCGATTACGTCCCGGGCGGCCACGAGCACCACCTCGTCGTCGATCGTGCCCGCCGACCGCGGCAGTTGTGCCGCGTCGAGGTCACTGGTCCAGACGGACCGTCCGTCCGAGAGGTCGAACGCCACCAGCAGCACCGGCGCCTGCTCCTCCCGGGACAGCCCGACGAGCACGAGATCGTCGGTCACCTCGACCACGCCGACCTGCAGCGGCTGATCCCCGGCCGGTGCGAGCCCGTCGAGTTCGGCGGCGGTCCGTTCCCACCGGGCCGATCCGTCGGCGCGGTCGCGGACCTGCAGCGCGGGGGCGCGGTCGTCGACCAGTGCCCGCCGGGCCGTCACCACGGTGTCCCCACCCAGACGGCCGGTCAGACGCTCGGCCAGCACCCCCGGAGGGCCCCCACCCAGTTCGACGGGCTCGGACCACACCGGACCGTCGGCGTCACGGACCTCGACCTCCGGGTTGTCACCGTCGTCGTCGATCCGGAACAGCAGCAACTGCCCGCCACCGGCGTCGAGGTGGAAGGGCAACGGCACGCCCACCTGCGCGGTGTCGAAGCACTCGCCGCCCGACAGCTGCGAATCGATCGTCACGATCCCGTCGAGCTGCCCGGTGAGTTCGTTCGCGACCGCCAGGGCGTAGAGGTGTTCACCGTCGCCGACGATCGTGGCTTCGTCGGAGAGCTCCACGGCCGTGGCGGGCCCCTCGGGCCCGGCGACCGCCGTGATCCGTGGGCCGGTGGCCGCGACGCCCTCACCGAGCCCGGTCACGGCACCGGCGGGACCGACGTCGACCGCGCCCGTGAGCTGGCCGTCCCCGGCGACGCCCGGCGACAGCGGCCGACCGCCCACCAGCGTCCCGAGCCGCTCGGTCACCTGCCCGATCACGTCCCCGTCGACGTCATCGAAGGCGCCGCCCAGCACAGCCTCCACGTCAGCACCGGCCACGGGCGCCGCCACGGGTTCCGGCTCGAGCGCCCTGCAGGCGGAACGGGTGAAGATGGCCGAGCTGACCACACCCACCCCGACCAGTACGACCATCGCGGCCGCGGCGATCACCAGGGTCCGGCGATCGGCGCTCATCGGGTTCTCGGTCCCTGTCCCGGGACCCCCGGAGCCCGCCGGGCGCTCGCCCTCGGTCACGGTGCTAGTTCATCTCCGGGCGCGGGGGAAGCTTGAGGTGACCGGAGGCCTTCTCGACGTCCTGCTGGTACTTCAGCAGGACGTTCATGGTGCTGCGGGCCACGTCCTCGTCGATCGTGTCGAAGCCGAGCTCGAGCAGGGTGCGGGCCCAGTCCAGCGTCTCGGAGATCGACGGGGACTTCTTCAGCTCCAGCTGTCGCAGGGAACGCACGATCCGCACGAGCTGGTCGACGAGCTGCTCAGGGGCCTCGGGCACGCGGGAGAGCACGATCTCCTTCTCCCGCTCGACCGTGGGATAGTCGAGGTAGAGGTAGAGGCAACGCCGCTTGAGCGCCTCGGACAGCTCTCGGGTGTTGTTGGAGGTCAGCACCACGAACGGGTGGTGGGTGCCCTTGACGGTGCCGAGCTCCGGGATGGTGACCTGGAAGTCGGAGAGGATCTCCAGCAGCAGCGCCTCGAACTCGAAGTCGACCTTGTCGACCTCGTCGATCAGCAGCACGCTCTCGCCGGAGTGCCGCAGTGCCTGCAGCAGCGGCCGCTCGAGCAGATAGTCCTCGCCGAAGAGGTCGTCCTCGACCTCCTCCCAGTCCTCGCCGCCGCCCTCGCCGCCGGGGCCCGGGTCACCGCCCCGGGCGTGGGTGATGCGCAGCAGTTGCTTCTTGTAGTTCCACTCGTACAGCGCCTTGGCCTCGTCGAGCCCCTCGTAGCACTGCAGGCGGATCAGTACCGCGTCGCGCGCCTCGGCGACGGCCTTGGCCAACTCGGTCTTGCCCACGCCCGCGGGTCCTTCCACGAGGATCGGCTTGCCCAGCCGCTCCGCGAGGAAGACCACCGTCTCGATCGAACGGTCCGGCAGGTAGCCGGCCGCTTCGAGGCGCTTGTGGACGTCTTCGACACCGGTGAACTCGCTGGCCACGAAAGGCTCTCCCGTCAGGCAGTCCGGCCGAGGCTAGGACACCCCGCCACCGGGCAGCGAACCGGCCGCGCGGGCCGCGTCCACCGGGAGGCCGGCCACGGTGTCGAGGACGTGTCCGGCAACGGCGGCGACGACGGTCGCCAGCAGCTCCAGAGGCAGGTCGTGGGCCATCTCCTCGAGCACCAGCAGCCGTGCGTCGGGGATCGCCTCGGCGGTCGCCCGTCCGCCGTCGACCGCCACCACCGGGTCGGCCGCCCCGTGCACGACCAGGGTGGGCAGCCGCAGCTCGGTCAGCCAGCCGGTGCGGTCGCCGTCGGCGAGGATCGCCAACAGCTGGCGGGTCTTGCCCGCCGGGTTCACCCCACCCCGGTCCCAGGCGGCCGTCAGTCGTGCCCGTACACGGACCTCGTCGAACAGGATCGGGCTGTTGGTCAGCCGCGAGCGGGCGACGTTGGCGTCGATCCAGGCGTCACGTTCCGTGGGCGAGGGCGCCGAGGTGGCCTGGGCGACGGCACGGGTCGAACGGCCCACACCGGGGTCACCGGTGGTGGACATCACCGAGGTGAGGCTTGCGGCCCGCTGTGGCCACCCAGCGGCGAGGTGCTGGGCGACCATCCCGCCCATGGACTGGCCCAGCAGGTGGGCGCAATCGACGTCGAGATGGTCGAGCACCCCGACGAGATCGGCCGCCAGGTCGCGGAGCCGGTAGGGCGGCGTGAACGGTTCGCGCCGCTGGGCCCGGGCCAGCTGCTCGCGGCCGTCGCCGGCGTCGTCGAGCCAGGTCGAGTGCCCCGTGTCGCGGTTGTCGACGGTGATCGTGCGGAGCCCGGCGGCGTGCAGGCCGGCCAGCAGCTCGGCCGGCCAGTCGGTGCGCTGCGAGCCCAGCCCGGAGACCAGCAGCAGGGCCGGCGCCCCGGGCGGCCCGGCGTCGAGCACGTCGAGGCGGACCGCACCGACGTCGACCCGGTGGTGGCGTCCGTCGTTGGCTGCCATCCGCCTGTCGCTCCTCGTCCTCGCGGTCGTCAGTCCCGGGGGGAGGCGTCGCGCACGTGGCCGACCACGGCACCGACCAGTTCGGGCAGGAACGCCATCGGGAGGTCGTGGCCCATCCCCTCGATGACGTGGAGCCGGGCACCCGGCACGGCCGCGGCGGTCGCCTCGCCGCCCGAGACGGAGATCAACGGATCCTCGGCGCCGTGGACCACCAGCGTCGGGACGTCGAGGTCGCCGAGCGCCTCGGTGCGGTTCCCACTGCCGACGATGGCCTGGATCTGCCGCAACACCCCCTGCGGGTGGAAGCACCGGTCGAACGCGGCGCCCGCACGGGCGCGCGTGGCGGCCTCGTCGACCAGGCCGGGGGAGCCGATGACGCGCGCTGATCGCAGCGTGTGCTCCACGAACGCCTCGCGCTCCGTGGGGGCGGGGGTGGTCAGCACCGCCATCGCCTCGTCGGTGGCGCGACCGACGCTGGAGTCGCCGGTGGTGGACATCACCGACGTCAGCGACAGGAGCCGCTGGCCGTGGTCGATGGCGAGCTGCTGAGAGATCATTCCCCCCATCGACACCCCCAGCACGTGGACCCGGTCGAGGCCGTAGTGGTCCAGCACCCCGAGGTGGTCGGCGGCGAAATCCGCCAGCAGGTACGGCGGCCCGTCGCCATCGGCGGCCTCGAACTTCGTGGAGTGCCCGACGTCGCGGTTGTCGACGGTCAAGGTGCGCAGACCGGCGGCGTGCAGGGCGGCGGGCAGCGCCACCGGCCACTCGATGCGCTGCCGGCTCAGTCCCGAGACCAGCAGCAGGACCTCCCCGCCCTTCGGCCCGTCGAGGTGGGTGTCGAGGCGGACGTCGCCGGACTCCACGACCTCGCCCTCGCCGGGCCCGTAGACCTCCGCCGTCACTGCACCGCTCATGGCCCGCTCCCTCGTCGACCCCGGGCTCCGAGCACCGGGGCCGGGAGCGTAGTGCGGCCGGGGGGTACGTCCCGACGTCGGCACCCGACCTCCACCCGGGCCGCGCTCCCCCCGCTAGCGTCGAGCGGGAAGGCGGCCACGGCCGAGGATGCGGCGGGAACCGCCCCGAGCGACGAACGAGTTCAGCGAGGAGGCGCAAGGATGCGCGCGGCGAGGATCACCGGACCCGGCGGCCCAGAGGCACTCGAGATCGCCGAGGTGCCCGACCCGGAGCCCGGGCAGGGAGAGCTGCTGGTGGAGGTGGCCGCCGCGGGGGTCAACTTCATCGACACCTACCAGCGCAGCGGCGCCTACCCGCTGGACCTGCCCGCGACGCTCGGGCTCGAGGGCGCCGGCGAGGTGGTGGCGGTCGGACCGGGCGTCGCCCACCGCACCGTCGGTGACCGGGTCGCCTGGACGGGCCAGCTCGGCTCGTACGCGGAGAAGGTCCTCGTGCCCGAGGACCGGGCCGTCGTGGTGCCGGGCGACCTCGAGCTCGATGTCGCCGCCGCCCTGATGCTGCAGGGCATGACCGCCCACTACCTCAGCTACTCCACCAAACCGCTCGGCGAAGGCGACACGATCCTGGTGTACGCCCCCGCGGGCGGTGTCGGCCAACTGCTGGTGCAACTGGCCGACCGGCGCGGTGCGCGGGTGCTGGCCGCCACCTCGACGGACGCCAAGGCGCTGCGGGCCCAGGAGCTGGGCGCCGACGAGGTGATCCGCTACCGCGATGTGGACGTGGCCGAGGCCGTCGCCGACCTGACCGACGGCCGGGGGGTCGACGTGGTCTACGACTCGGTGGGGGCCGACACGTTCGCGACGTCGCTGCGCTGCCTGCGGCCCCGCGGGCTGATGGTCCTCTACGGCCAGTCCTCCGGGCCGGTGCCCCCGATCGACCTGCAGGAACTCAACCGGGCCGGCTCGGTGTACGTCACCAGGCCGAGCCTCGCCCACTACTCCGCCGACCCCGACGAGCTCGAGTGGCGGGCGACCACGATGCTCGAGTTCGTGGCGCACGGGCAGCTCGACGTCGCGATCCACGACCGCTACCCGCTCGCCGACGCCGCACGGGCCCACCGCGACCTCGAATCGGGTGCGACGACCGGCAAACTGCTGCTGTTGCCGTGAGCGACGGGGCCGTCGACCGTTTCGATCCGGACCCCGACGACGAACCGAGCGCGCGGGAGCGCCTGGCGACGCTGCTCGAGCGCCGCCTCGACATCCCGATGGCCGTGCTGGCGGCCGTGTGGGCCGGGCTGGTCGCCTACGAGCTCGTCGCGCCCGACCGGATGCTCGAGGTGCTGCGGGTCACCGGCCACGTCATCTGGGGGATCTTCGCGGTGGAGCTCGCCGCGAAGCTCGTGGTCTCCGGCCGCCCCGTGCGCTTCCTGCGCCGCCACTGGCCTTCGGTGCTGTTCCTGCTGCTGCCCGCGTTGCGCCTCCTGCGCGTCGTGCGGGCGCTGCGGGCGGTGCGGATGCTGCCCGCCGCCCGGGTGGTCGGCTCCTCCTACCGAGCCGTGGGCACGGCGCGTGGGCTGCTCGCGGGCCGGCTGCAGTTCCTGCTCGCGGCGACCGGGGTGGTCGTGTTCGGCAGCGGCCAGTTGCTGTTCGTTCTCGAGCGCGGCCGCGAGGGGGCCCTGACCTCCCTGGGCGACGCCCTGTGGTGGTCGGCGAACCTGGCCATCGCCTCCAACCTCGTCCATGAGCCGGTCACCCTGGCCGGGCGCCTGCTGGCGCTGGTCATCTCCGCCTATGCGATCGTGGTGTTCGCGTCGCTGGCCGCGACCCTGGGGGCCTTCTTCATGGAGTCGCGCCAGGAACGCGCCGCCCTCGAGGACGAGGAGTCCGGATGAGCGGCCGGTCCAACACGACGCCGGGGGGACCGCGGACCCCGGCGACCGAGGCCGCGGAGGCACTCGGTCTCGACCACGAGGTCCGCGTGATCGAGCGCGCCCGCAGCCTCGAGCAGGCCGCCGAGCGTCTGGGGGTCGACCCGGACCGGCTGCTCAAGACCCTGGTGGTGCGACGCGGCGAGGGTGACCACCTGCTGGTGCTCGTGCCGGGCTCGCGCCGCATCCACTGGCCGAGCCTGCGCGCCCACCTGGGCGTCTCGCGCCTGTCGCTGCCCGATGCCGAGGAGGCCCGCGCCGTGACCGGCTACGAGCGCGGCACGATCACCCCGCTCGGCGCGACCGGCGATCTGCCCGTCCTGGCGGACGCAGGAATCGCCGGGCAGGGTCGCATCGCCGTCGGTGCCGGTGCCCACGGCGTGTCGCTGCTGACCGACGCCGACGACCTGCTGCGCGCCGTCCGTGCGGAACTCGTCGCGGTCAGTGAAGCGGGCTGAGCCCACCGCGCCGTGACGGGGTGGCAGACACCGACCGGGAGGCCCGGGTGGAGACCAGGACACGGGCGGGGCCGCCGACCCGTCACGCGCCCCGGCTGTCGGAGCAGGCGGCCGGACGGCTGCTGGCCGACGCCTGCGCCCGGGCGGGGGCGACCCTCCTCGACCACCGGCTGCGCAGTATCCACCACCGTGGGCACCGGTCGGTGTCCCACGTCCACGACGTGGACCTCTGGGCGGACGGCTCCGTGCGCCGGGTCCTGCTGGTCCTCCACGCCGACGCGGGCCCCCTGCCGGCGAAGGCCATGGCGCTCACCTCCGAGGGGGGCCGTGTGGCGGTCTGGCGCTTCCCCCACGACCCCTATCTGCCCGACCTGGGTCCGGCGGTCGACCTCCACCGGGTGCGTCGTCTGCTCGACCACCTCGGCGTGGGCCCCGGGAAGGTGGGACTGCGCACGCGCGTGTACCGACCCACGCGCCGCGCCGTCGTGGAGGTCACCGTCACCGGGGGCGACGGGACCCGGCGAGCGCTGTACCTCAAGGTGCTGCCCGGCGACCGGGCCAGGGCCGTGGCGGACCGCCACCGAGAGCTGGCGGCCCACGCCCCGGTCCCCGCTGTCGTCGGGGTCTCGTCCACCGGGGGCACCGTGGTGCTCGACGCGCTGCAGGGCCGCACGCTGCGCGACGCACTGGCCGACGGCGACCCCGTCCCGGAGCCGGCGGAGATCGTGGCGGTCTCACGCCGGCTGATGGACAGCGGGCTTCGTTCCGACCGCTCCCCGCGGGCCTTCGCCGACCCGGCCCGCCACGTCGCGCGGTTGTGTGAGCTGGTCCCCGAGGAGGCGGAAACGGTCCGGGCGGTCGCGCGCGCGGCGGGCGACATCGAGGCCGGGGAGACCGTCGTGCACGGCGACCTGCACGCCGGCCAGCTGCTCGTTCGTGACGGCCACCTCACCGGGCTGCTCGACGTGGACGGGGCCGGCACCGGCCTGCTCGCCCACGATGCGGGCAGCCTGGTGGCCTACCTGCGGGTGCTGGGTGAACTCCGTCCCCGGGCCACCGTGCGTATCGAGGACTACGCCGACCGGATCGCCGAGGCGTACACCCCCCTGGTGGGCGCCCGTGGACTGGCCCGGGCCACCGCTGGCGCGTGGCTGGCCCTGGCCACCTCCGCCCACCGCTCCCAGGAACCCGGCTGGCCCGCGACCACCAAGAGCAGGATCGCGCGGGCCGCCGCGAGCCTCGAGGCGTGACGACCCCGCGGCGCCCCGGGCCGCACCCGTAGGCTGCACACATGTCACCCCGGATCCTCGCCCTCGCCACCGGTGTCGCCGCCCTGGGGCTGGTGGTCACCAGCACCGGATGGGTCACGCAGTGGCAGCGGGCCACGGCCGAACAGGAGCGGGCCGAGGCCCTGTCGGAGGAGGTCGCCGCCCTGCAGGACCGGGTCGCGGCACTGGAGGCCCGGACCGACGAGGACGACGACGTCGACGCAGGGGACGACGAGCGGACCGGCGCCCTGGACGGACTCCTCGACGGTCTGCTCGGTGACAGCGGTGTGCTGGGTGACCTGGTCGGGGGCGGGGTCCCCGGGGCCCGCTGCATCACCCCCCGCGACGGCCTGGACGACCTGTTCGGCGGAACCGGACCGGCGCTACCCACGGACCCCGTCGAACTCGTCGACGTCGTGGCCGACCAGGTCGCCGAGCTGCGGGGCCTCGACTGGCAGACCGATCCCGAGGTGGACTTCGTGGACGCCGACGAGCTGGCCGACCGGCTCGCTTCCCTCCTCGCTGAGGACGCCGACCCGGAGGCCCTCGAGGCCCAGCGCCGGCTGTTGCATGCGCTGGGAGCGATCGCCGGCGACCTCGACCTGGAGGAGGTGCAGCGGCGGCTGCTGGACGAACAGGTCGCCGGCTACTACCACCCCGACAGCGGTGAGCTGGTGGTGCGGGTGCCCGATGACGGCCGAATCCGCCCCCTGGACCAGGTGACGCTCGCCCACGAACTCGAGCACGCCCTGGCCGACCAGGCGCTCGGCCTGCCCGACCTCGACGCGGAGAGTTACGACGACGACGCGGACGCGTCGCTGGGCGCGCTCGCCCTGGTCGAGGGCGACGCCACACTGCTGATGAACCAGTGGATGCTTCAACACCTGTCGCTGCCCGAGCAGCTCTCCGGTGCGCTCGGTGGCGATCTCGCCGCCGCACAGGCGTCCCTGGACGCGGTGCCCCACCACCTGCAGCGTGAGCTGCTCTACCCCTACACGGCGGGCCTCGACTACGTCTGCGCACGCTGGCTCGAGGGCGGCTGGGAAGCGGTCGATGCCGCGTACGCCGATCCCCCGGCGACGAGCTACGAGGTGTTGTTCCCCGACGATCCACGCGAGCCGCGCACACCGGCACCACTGACCCCACCCGCAGGCGGAGAGCAGATCCTGGACAGCACCTTCGGTGCCGCGCCCCTGCTGTGGCTCCTCGAAGCCCCCGGCGGCGAACCGGACCGGGCACTGGACGCACCACGAGACCGTGCGTCGGCCTGGGCCGGGGGCCGCGTGGCGGTCTGGGATCTCGACGGCGTGACGGTGGCGGGCCTCTCGCTGGTCGATGGCGACGGCTCGTTGTGTGCCACGGTCGCGGACTGGCACCTCGCGGCCTTCCCGGATCACGAGCCGTCGGGTGGGGGCGATACCCGGACGTTCACCGGCGACGATGCCGCCGCGGCACTCTCGTGCGAGGGGGACGCCGTGCACTACGCCACCACCGGGGACCTCGAGGTCGCGAGGCGGGTCGTGGGTCGCTGAGCGAG
>SLRZ01000139.1 GCA_007130695.1 Nitriliruptoraceae bacterium | reverse complement strand
CGACTCCCGAGGGAATCATGACCCCGATGCGACCGATCCGGATCCTCCTCGTCGAGGACGACGACGGCGACGCACGCCTGGTCCGCGAGCTGCTGACCGATGCCGCGGGTTCGCGCTTCGAACTCCACCGGGTCAGTTCCCTGGCGGACGCCGTCGGCCGGTGCGCAGCAGAGCTGCCGGACGTGGTCCTGCTCGACCTCCAACTCCCCGACGCGCGGGGACTGGCGGCCTTCGAGCACCTGCAGCAGCACGTCGAGGACGTACCGCTGATCGTGCTCACGGGTCTGAGCGACGAGGCGGTCGCCGAGTACGCGGTCGCCCACGGTGCGCAGGACTACCTGCTGAAGGGCGAGCTCGATCCCCGGACCCTGTGGCGCGCCATCCGCTACGCGCTCGACCGCTACCGCATCGTCCGGGAGATGCGGGGGCTGCTCATCGAGGCGAACAACGCGAAGGCCACCCTCGAGCGCGCCACCGAGGTCAAGGACGAGTTCATCGCCGTGTCCTCCCACGAGCTGCGGACGCCGGTCACCCTCATCCGCGGCTTCTCGGAGGTCCTCCGGTCGCACTGGAACGAGCTCAGCGAGGACGACCGCCGCCGGCAGGTGCGCATCATCGCCGAGCACGCCGACCAGCTCAGCGATCTGCTCGAGGATCTGCTGGTCTTCTCCTGGACCGGCCGGGACGCGGGCGCGCCGCTCGAGCGGACGTCCCTGGGTGAGGCGTTGCTGGATGCGGTCAACGGTTCCCTGCTGGCGCTCGAGGTGACGACGCTGTCGTGCCCGGATGACCTCGAGGTGCTCTGCACGCCGCAGCACCTGCGGCGCATGCTGGTGAACTACTTCGACAACGCCGCCAAGTACGGGCTACCCCCGGTCTCCGTCGTCGCGACCCGCAAGGGTGGGCACGCCGAGATCCGGGTCCGCGACGCCGGCGACGGCGTGCCGGAGGAGTTCATCCCGCACCTGTTCGAAAGGTTCACGCAGGCGGAGCCCAGCAGCACCCGCCGCGCCCGGGGCACCGGGCTCGGGCTGGCGATCGTGGCCACGCTGGCCGCCGTCGACGGCGGAGCCGCCTGGTACGAACCCGACGCCCCGGACGGCCCCTGCTTCGTCCTGCGCCTCCCGGTCGCGGGCCCACCAGAGCCGCTGCGGAATCAGCTGGAGCACCCCGGAGCGACCTCGCGGCCGTGAACGCCCGGCGGGGTCAGTGCTTCTGGGCGTCGAACCACGTGGGGCCGGTGGCGACGTCGACATCGAGCGGGACGGCCAGTTCGACCACCGTCGACAGCTCCTGCACGACCAGCTCCCGGGTCTCCGCGAGCTCCTCCTCGGAGGTCTCCAGGATGACCTCGTCGTGGACCTGCAGCAGCAGCTGGCTGCGCAGCCCGGAGGTCTCCAGGGCCCGTTGCAGCGCGATCATCGCCAGCTTGATCACGTCGGCGGCCGTGCCCTGGATCGGAGCGTTGAGCGCCATGCGTTCCGCCATCTGGCGACGGTTGCGGTTGTCGGCGACCAGGTCGGGCAGGTACCGACGTCGACCGAACATCGTGGTCGTGTAGCCGCAGCGTCGTGCCTCGTCGACGGCCGCCTCGAGGAACGCCGAGACCTTCGGGAAGCGCTCGAGGTAGGTGTCGACGATCTCCTGGGCTTCGTCGGGCGGGATGCCCAGCTGCTGGCTCAGCCCGAAGGCGGTGAGGCCGTAGGCCAGGCCGTAGTTGACCGCCTTCGCCCGGTCGCGCAGCGCACCGTCGACCGCGTCGAGCGGCAGGTCGAACACCTTCGCGGCCGTGGTCGCGTGCACGTCCTCGTCGGATGCGAAGGCCTCCAGCAGCCCCTCATCGCCCGACAGGTGCGCCATGATCCGCAGCTCGATCTGGGAGTAGTCGGCCACCAGCAGTTGGCTGAACCCCTCCCCCGGCACGAAGGCGCGGCGGATCTCCCGACCTTCCTCGCGGCGGATCGGGATGTTCTGCAGGTTCGGGTGGGACGAGGACAGCCGCCCCGTCGCCGCGATCGTCTGCGAGAGGGTGGTGTGGATCCGGCCCGTGGAGGGATCGACCAGTGGCGGCAGCGCATCGACGTAGGTCGTCAACAGTTTGCTGACCTCCCGCCACTCCATGATCGCGTCGATGATCGGGTGCAGGCCGAGGAGGTTCTGCAGGGCCTGGGCGTCGGTCGAGTACCCGGTCTTGATCTTCCGGGTCTTGGGCAGTTCGAGGTCGGTGAACAGCACCTCCTGCAGTTGCGGCCCGGAGCCGACGTTGAACCGCTTGCCCGCGTGGTCGTGGACCTCCCGCTCCAACTCCTCGACGCGGGCGGAGAGGCGTTGGCGGATCTCGTTCAGCACGTGCAGGTCGAGCGCGACACCTGCCCGCTCCATGCGTGCCAGCACCGGCGCCAGCGGGAGCTCGATCGTCGCCAGCAGCTCGGCCTGACCGCGCTCCTCGAGCATCCCCGAGAGGTGCTCACCGAGCTGCAGCGTCGCCTCGGCCCGCAGCGCCCGGGCCTCCCAGTCGTCCTCCGACTCGACGTCGAGGGCCAACTGATCGGAGTCCTCGCTCTCCTGCGGCGCGATCGTCCGAGACAGGTGCTGCAGGGACAGACGCTCGAGGTCGAAGGTGCGTTGCGACGGGTCCAGCAGGTAGGCGGCCAGTTCCGTGTCCAGCGTCACGCCGGACACCGTCAGGCCCTGCCCGTACAACGCATGGTCGAGCCCCTTGAGGTCGTGACACACGATCGGCACGGTCGGGTCGGACAGGACCCGTTCGAGCTGCTCCCGGTCCGCGTCGTCGAGGTCGCCCACCCGCACGGCCACCGGGTCACGTTCCGCGGTCGCCAGCGCCAGGGCCTCGAGCTGGACGTGCGGCGGGTGGTCCGTGGTCTGGGTGGCGACCGCGACCGGGCCTTCGACGCCGTCGAGCCACACGGCCAGGTCCCCGGTCTCGAGGTGGACCGGGGTGCGCTCGAAACCCGTCGCGGCGGCCTCCTCCTGTTCTCCGAGGACGTCCGCGACGAAACGGTCGTAGAGGGCCCGGAACTCCAGCGTGCCGAACAGTTCGCGGACCGCGGCGACGTCGATGTCGCCGAGTCGCAGGTCGGCGAGGTCCGCATCCACCTCGACGTCGCGCCGCAGCCGCATGATCCGCTGATTGGTACGCACGCGGTCCTCGTGCTCCGCGAGCATCGCCGGGACCTTCTTCCCGGCGACCTCATCGAGGTGTTCGTAGACGCCGTCGATGTCGCCGAACTGGTTGACGAGCTTGGCCGCGGTCTTGTCGCCGACACCGGGCACGCCCGGGAGGTTGTCGGAGGTGTCGCCCCGCATCGCGGCCAGGTCGACGTACTGCTCCGGACGCACGCCGTAGCGCTCCTCGACGGCCTCCGGGGTCATCGTGGCCATCTCCGTGATGCCGCGCAGCGTGTAGAGCACCGAGATGTGCTCGCCGACCAACTGCATTGCGTCGCGGTCACCCGTCACGATGTAGGCGTGGAAGCCCACGTCGACCGCGCGCTCCGCGAGGGTGGCCAGGACGTCGTCGGCCTCCACCCCCGGGACCTCGAGCACCGGGACGTGCAGGGTGGACAGCACCTGCTTGATGAGGTCCACCTGGGGGCGGAACTCGTCGGGGGGTGCGGCGCGGTTGGCCTTGTACTCGGGGAAGGCCTCCGTGCGCGCGACGTCACGCCCCTTGTCGAACGCCACCGCGATCGCATCCGGGTGGCGGTCGGTCAACAACCGGATCAGCATCGAGGTGAAGCCGTAGACGGCATTGGTCAACTGGCCCGTCTGGGTGCGCAGGGTGTCGGGCAGGGCGTAGAAGGCCCGGTAGGCCAGGCTGTGACCGTCGAGGAGCACGATCGAGGGGCGGTTGCCGACCGCTGCTCCGTCCTCTGCCTCGGGCACGACACATCCACTCGACGCGGGCTGTTCACGGGACGTGAGCCTAACCACCCCGCGCACCTATCCTCGGTGGTCACCACCCGTGGCCGGCGGTCGGTATGGCCGCGACCCGCCCCTTGGACGAGGATCGAAACGTGAGCGAGACCCCTGCGGTGTTCGACGTGGACGAGGCCGACTTCCCGACGCGGGTGCTCGAGCGCTCGGCCGAGGTGCCGGTGGTGGTGGACTTCTGGGCGGAGTGGTGCGGCCCGTGCCGCACGCTCGGGCCGGCGCTCGAAGCGGCCGTGACCGCCCGCGGCGGCACGGTCGAGCTCGCGAAGGTGGACGTCGATCGCAACCAGTCGGTGGCGCAGGCCTACCGGGTCCAGGGCATCCCGGCCGTCTTCGGGTTCCGCGACGGACGGGTGGTCGCGAGCTTCACCGGGGCGGTGCCGCCCGACCGGATCGAGTCGTTTCTGGACGAGCTGGTGCCCACCGAGGCCGACCGGCTGGTGACGGAGGCACGGGTCCTGCCCCCGCAGGCGGCCCAGGCACAGCTCCGGCAGGCCCTCGACCTCGATCCCACCCACCGGGAGGCCGCCATCGGGCTGGCCGAACTGATCGTCGAGGCGTCGCCCGACGAGGCGCTCGAACTGGTCCGTGGCTTTCGTCCCGACCCCGCCGCGGAGGCGGTGGCCACCCGCGCGCAGCTCGCGGCCGGCGCGGACGGTGACGTCGAGGAACTGCGCACCGCGGTCGACGAGGGCCGCGCCGATGGCGCCACCAGATGCGCACTGGGCCGGGCCCTGGCCGGGCAGGGTCACTACGACGAGGCGATCGACGTGCTGCTGTCGGCCGCGGAGCTGGGCGGCGACGGACGCGAGCCGGCACGTGAGCAGCTCGTGGCCCTGTTCAACCTGCTCGGCGAAGACGACGACCGCGTCCGGCGTGCGCGGCCCCGGCTGGCACGGGCGCTGTTCTGAGACGAACCCGTCCCCGAAACCGTGCACGGATCGTCACCGTCTGCTGATGCCGTCGTAACCGTTCCTACACACGGCGTGCCTAGCGTCCCTTTCGTCATCTCGCCAGTGACAGGGAGGTACAAGGTGACGGACAACGAGATCCTGGGACTCCGCGTGCGGTTGTCCCGGGCCGCGTCGCTCCTCGCGCAGCCCACGACGGAGCGGCCCTCTCCCGCCGAGATCGTCGACGTGCTGCGTGAGGTGGTCACCGAGACCGAGTCGGCCCTCGAGGGGTTCTCCCGCAGCTGACCGGCACGCCGTGTGGACGTTGTTCTCCCGGCGTCCACCGGCGTGGTCCTCCCACGGGGGTCGTCCGTATCTGCGGGCGGCCCCCTCTTCCCGCGTTGCCGGGTGGGCGAGGACGTCACCGGGGCCGCTTCCTCAGCCCTCGAGGCGTTCGATGATCTGCTCGGCGACCTCGCGCATCGTGACCCGACGCTCCATGGCCTGACGCTGGACGAAGCGGAACGCCTCCGCCTCGGAGAGCTCTTCGTGCTCCTGCAGCAGGCCTTTGGCCTGCTCGACGACCTTACGGGCGTCGAGACGTCCCTGGAGATCGTCGACCTCGGCCTCGAGGCCGGACATCTCACGGAAGCGGCCCGCCGCGATCTCGACGGCCGGGAGCAGGTCGTGCTTCTGGAACGGCTTGACGAGGTAGGCCATCGCGCCCGCGCGACGGGCCTTCTCCACCAGGTCGCGCTGACTGAACGCGGTCAGGATGAGGATGGCCGCGCGCCGTTCCTTGGCGATCTCCTCCGCCGCCTGGATCCCGTCCATGACCGGCATCTTGATGTCGAGGATCACCAGATCGGGCCCGAGTTCACGGGTCAGCCGAACAGCGGAGGCTCCGTCGGCGACCTCGGCGACGACCTCGAAGCCCTCCTCCTGGAGCATCTCCTTGAGATCCAGGCGGATCAGCGCCTCGTCCTCGGCGATGAGCACACGGGTGGGCCGGGTCGGGGCCTCGTCACTGGGCGCGCTCGACGTCTCGGGCGGCGTCTCGGTCAACTCGGTCCCTCCAGCTCCAGCAGCCGTTCCAGCAGTCGGTCCCGCTCGGCGAGCAGTTCCTCCTCCTCGCGGCGTGCTTCCTGCAACAGCGCGGCATGCCGGTCGAGGTCGGTTCGTGCCTCACGCCACTCGCGGTCCGCCAGCGGCGTCCGGGCGACCAGGCGACGGGTCTCCGCGTCGGCGGCGACCTCGTCGAGATACGACACCTGCTCGTGGAGCACGCGCTCGCTCGCGCGGATCCGCCGGAGTTGCTCCTGGATCCGCGTGAGGCGCTCGTGCACCTTCGTCGTTGCCCGTGTACTGACCGTGACCGTGCCTCTCGTCCAGCATGCGTCCGGTCAACGCCACGGGTGTGGTGATGGCTGGTCGTCACGCGGGCCTCGACCGGCCGCTCGGACGCGCAACGGTAGTCGTCACGCCGGGTCGGGCCAAACGATGCGTCGCCAGTCGGACGCCCTCGCCGCCGGGTGGCGGCTGTGGTGCGGTACCCCGGGTGGGACTCGAACCCACATGTCCATAGGACAGGCCATTTTGAGTGGCCCCTGTATACCTGATTCCAGCACCGGGGCAAGGGGTTGGACCTTGACGCCCACCCGTCACGAACTGTACCGGCGTCCGGCGTTGCGGCCACAGTAGGTGTCGGTCTGAGCGTGGCAATTTGGGCAGAGCAGGCGGAGGTTCTCCAGGCGATTGTCACGACGGTCCCCGTTGATGTGATCGAGCTGCAGTGTCAGGGGCCGCCCGTTCCAGGTGCGGATTCCGCACTGTTCACAGCGAGGATCCAGCAGGCCGGCCTCGACCAGGCGAGCCTTGAGGTGGCGTGTCGATCGATAGGTGGAGTCACGCACGAGGATTTCCTCGAGGGGTCGCCGATGTGCCGACCGGTCGGGGGACGTCCCTCGGGACCACCCCTTCCCCAGGAGTCGGTCAGCATCGAGGCCGAGGTCTCGGAGTCGGCGTTCGAGCGCTCGACGGCCCCGCTTGGAGTGCGGGTCGAGACCGAGCCGGCGCATCACGTCCGAGACCGACCGGGCCACCTCGAACGCGGCACGAACCTCGCCGTCCGTCCATGTCGGTTGGAAGCGACCCGGCCCAGGTGGCCGATGAACCACCGCCTGGGCATCGGGGTGCCAATGGGAGACATCCAGACGCAGGCGGCGGATGTGCTCCTTCATCGCCATCCAGGCTCCACCTCCGACCCGAAGACCGAGCCCACCGAAGACCCCGTGCAGACTGGTCGCCTCCGCCACCGCCGTCGCCAGCTCCTGATCGGTCCACGTACGACGGTAGGAGGCGGAGGGCAGCACCCCCACGTGGGCCACATCGATCCCCAGCTCCTCCGCCCGACGCCGCAGTCGGGTCCGTGCGGATCCGCCGCTCGTCAGCCCGAGTCGATCGCAGACCTGCTTCCAGCTGCGCGAAGCGCGAACAGCCTCGCGGAGCTCATCATCAGTCCAGCGTCTCGTCACGGATCCCCCCCGTCTCTGACGCCATCGATCGTCGCAGCCGCCTGTGACATCTAACGGTTCGACAGGCCCTCAAGGGCTTCTCCCCCCGGGTTCAGGTCGGCCAGCATCACCCGGCCGCGAGTGGGTGTGTGCACCGCCAGCACCAGCAGGTCGTCGGACAGGGTCGCCGAGGTGAACCAGCCCGACGGGGTCATCCGGAAGCGCTCCGTGCCTCGTGCCGGATCGAGCCCCCGGACGCTGATGCCCCCGGTGACCACCAGGGTGGGAACGTCCTCGGTGTCGTGGCCCAGCAGCGCGGTGTGCGCCCCGGTCGGCAGTCGCCACCGTGCCTCGAGCATGTCGTCGAACCCCACCACGGACTCCCCCAACGACACCACGGCCCCGCCGGTCGCGGTGACCCGGGGTCGGCCCCGGATGCGTTCCCCCAGCACCGCTTCGGGGCGCAGCGACCCGCGGAGGTCGCCGTCGTCCAGATCCACCAGGACCAGCCGACCCCCGTCGAGGACGACCCCGGTGTCCGGCGACTGGTCGGGACGGGAGGACACCTCGGTGAGCTCCCGCTGCCACCTCGTCGCCCCCGAGACCGCCTCGAGGCCCGTCAGGGTCCGTTCGTCGGCCACCAGGACGAGGTCATCCGCCCGCCCGGAGGCCACGGTCACCTCGCCACGCCGGCTCCAGCGCGCTTCCCCGTCCGTGAGCCCGAGACCCCGAACGTGCCTGCCGTCGGCGACCACCAGGGTCCCGCCGGCGAGCAGGGCCGTGTCGGCGGGACGGGGCGAATACCACCGACGTTCCCCGCCGGCCGCGTCCAGGGCGAGGACACCACCGTCGCCGAGCGCCGCGACCACCGTCTCCGCCTCCGTGAGCAGCTCCGCCACCCGCTCCTCGCCGAGGTCGACCTCCCAGGCGATCTCCCCCGTGTCGGGGGCCAGGCCCTGGATCGTGCCCTCCGCCACCACCACGACGGCGTCATCGGTGATCGCGACGGCGCTGGCGGGGGCCGCGAGTTGCGTCGTCCACCGTGGCGCCGGCCGGAGGTCGGCCGCCACCCCGTCGACCGCCGCCGGCGGCGGCACCTCCAAGGGGACGGGCTCGTCGGGAATGTCCACGCGCCCGCCCTCGACTGCAGCCGGGTCCGGGGCCTGCTCCCAGAGCCACACCATCCCCCCGAGCCCGAGCGCGACGAGCACGAGCACCACCGGAAGCCGCCGGCGGTGCGCGGAACGTCGCGGGGACGATGCCGGGTCCCGCCCGGCACGGTCGCCGATGGCACCGCCACAGCGACCGCACCACCGTTGGCGGCGCCGGCCGACACGGGCCGTGCAGACCGGGCATCTCATCGGGGTTCGCGCTTCCGCCTGGGGCCGCGGGCCGGATGGCCGCGGCGGCTGCGGGGTGTTCGTGACCGACGCGTGTGGGGGTGGGCCCGATCGGCCCACCCCCACATGATCACGCGACCTGCAGCCTCTAGTCGAGGTTGTAGGTCGGCATCACCTCGTTGATCGAGATGTCGGTCAGGCCAGCACCGGACTCGATGCCGACGATCTCGCCGCCGAACAGGTCACGGTGCTCGTTGAGGTCCTCGAGGGAGTCGACCTCGTCGACGTACGAGGGCACGGCCCAGGTCAGCGACGCGTCGTCGAACCAGATGCCCAGGTCGAGGATCTCGTCGCCGTACTGCTCCTGGTACTCGGCGTGGGTGCCGGGCAGCCAGTAGTCGAGGAAGAGGTCGAACTCGCCGTTGGCGACACCGTCGAAGACCGGTGCGACGTCGGCCTGGGTCTGGGTGACCTCGAAGCCGTGCTCGGTGAGGATCGCGTCCCAGAGGTTGGTGACCGCGATGGCCTCGTCCCACGGGATGAAGGCGATCTCGATCTCGTCACCGCCACCGATGTCGGAGCCGAAGTCGTCACCGATCCAGCCCTCGACGACGTCCTCGTTCTCCTGCATCCAGGCCTCGGCCGCGGCGACCTCGGAGTCGTACTCGCTGTCGAGGTCGTCGCTCTCGACGCCGATCACCATCGTGGAGAGCTCGGCGATCTGGTCGATGTCGAGCTCGAAGTTCCCGATCCACTCGGTGACCTCGGGGTGGTCGTCATCGAAGCCGGGACGGGCGATGGAGTGGATCTCTTCGGCCTCACCGAGCGCACCCTCCGGGTCCTCGAGGTCCTTGAGGTCCCACTCGTCGTAGGCCCAGTGGGGGTGCCACAGGGTGACCACGATCGGTTCCTCGGCATCGATGGCGCCGCCGAGCTCGGAGAGCATGGCCGGCGTGCTGGACTCGATCAGGGTCCACGGCTCGGTGTCCTCGCCGTTCTCGCCGTTCTCGGTCTCCGCCGCGGTGTCATCGCCGTTGTCGTCGGCGTCACCGCACGCGGCCAGGGTCAGGGCGGCGACGGCGGTGATCGCCAGCGCGCTTCTCATCCTGCGGAATTTCATCTCGTTGCTCCTTTGGTGTCGCGAATCATCGCGAACGTGGGTTTCAGGGTACGGATGGAGGAATTGGGGGCCAGTTGCTACAGCGTTCCCCGCGACGCACCCTCGACCGGGGTGCCGAACGCGGCGGTCACACGGTCGAGGTAGATGGCCAGCAGCACGACCGCGAGGCCGGCGGCCAGACCGCGGCCGACCTGCAGGCGCGTCACCCCGGCGACGACGTCGGCCGCGACCCCGCCGGCACCGGCGAGGCCGGCGATGACGACCATCGACAGCGACAGCATGATGACCTGGTTGATCCCGGCCATGATGGTCGGCCGCGCCAGCGGCAGCTGGACCTGCAGCAGCAGTTCCCGGTCCTTGGCGCCGAAGGCACGGGCGGCCTCGACGACCTCGGCGTCGACCTGTCGGATCCCGAGCTCGGTGAGGCGGACCGCCGGCGGGGTGGCGAAGATGAACGAGGCCACGACGCCGCCCGGGGGCCCGACGCTGAACAGGATGATCGCCACGAGGAGGTAGACGAACGCCGGCATCGTCTGCATGAAGTCCAGCACCGGACGGATTCCGGTACTGACCAGATGGCTGCGGGCCGCCAGGATCCCCAGCGGCACGCCCAGGAGCGCGGCGAACACGGCGGAGATCAGCACCAGCGACAACGAGCGCATCGTGCCGTCGAAGTAGCCCATCGAATCGATGAAGCCGAACCCGAGGACGGTCAGCGCGACGAACTTCCACCCGCCGGCCAGATAGGCGATCAGCGCCAGGCCGATGATGACCATCACGACGCCGGGGGCACCCAGCGCCCCCGCGACACCGACGATGGCGAGCATCGCCACGGCGTGCTTCCAGTCACGGCCGATCCACGCCAACGCGGGCAGCAGCACCAGCAGGAAAAAAAGCGGCGGGTCCTGCAGGCCGTACAGGAGCCAGCCGTCGACCAGACGGATGAGGTCCCCGAGGGCGTCCCAGACGGGCCCGAGGACGGGGCCGTCGAGCACCCGGTCGACGAACGTGCTGATCCAGCCACGCACGTCGAGGTCGGGGAAGAAGTTCTGTGCTACCAGGGCGTTACGCACCGGGCACCTCCTCGCCCGCCAGCGCGGCGAGCAGCGACGCACGTCGCACCACGCCCAGCATGTGGTCCTGCTCGTCGGTGACGGCGATCGCCACCGGATGCTGTGCGGCCAGGGCCTGCAGCTCGTTGAGCGGGGTGTCGGGGCCGACCCGGACGTAGTCGT
>SLRZ01000046.1 GCA_007130695.1 Nitriliruptoraceae bacterium | reverse complement strand
GAAGGCGACGAGCTGCAGATCCAGAGCCACGAGGGCCGGATCGTCGGGGTGGAGCTGCCGGCGTCCAAGGACCTGGCCGTCGCCCAGACCGACCCGGGCCTGGCCGGCAACACCGCCACCTCGGCGACCAAGCCCGCCACGCTCGAGACGGGTAAGGAGATCCAGGTGCCGTTGTTCATCGAGCGGGGCGAGAAGGTCAAGGTCGACACCCGCTCGGGCACCTACATCTCCCGCGCCTGATGAGCGAGCCCACCGAGCCCTCCCGCAGCACCCCGCGTCGCGTCGACACCGTCGACCCGCGCGCATCGCGCGCCCGGGCGCTGAAGATCCTGTTCCAGGCCGACGTGCGCGGGGTGCCGGCGGGCGAGACCCTCGAGCGGCTGATCGGCGACGGCTCGGCGCGGGCGATCCTCGACGAGGTCGACCCGGAAGCGCTCGGCGAGGGCCGCGAACTGCTCGAGCCCGTGGAGCCGGTGGACGCCGCGCGCGACGCCGGCCCGGCATCGCGGACCGTCGCGTCACGGGCCGCAGCCGAGGGTCGGGTCCCCGAGATCGACGGGTTCACCGCGACCCTGGTGACCGGGGTCGCCGACCACCGCGCCGAGGTGGACGAGCTCATCGGCCGCTACGCCCGTCGCTGGCAGATCTCGCGCATGCCCATCGTCGACCGCACCGTGCTGCGCCTGGCCACCTACGAGCTGCTGCACGAATCGACCCCGGCCGCGGTGGTCATCGACGAGGCGGTCTCGCTCGCCAAGTCGTTGTCGACCGATGACTCCGGGCGCTACGTCAACGGGGTGCTCGACTCGATCCGCAAGGAGCTCGGCGCCCGCGGATCCGACGCCGACGGGTAGGTGGACCGGGCCTCGCCGTCCGCGGCGGCCGGTCCAGCTCCCGAAGGGCTCAGCGGGGACGGCCGGGCGGGTCGTCGTCGAGCTCGACGGGGGCGCGGCGGAACGTGGCGCTCGGATGGCGGGGTGCACCGCCGGCCCCGCGGTGTGCCGAGCGCACCAGCTCGAGGACCCGGCACGGGTCGCGCACGAGTTCGTCGTAGACGACCAGGGCGGTCCCGGGCCGGTGTCGCCCCAGGCCGCGAAGCGGCACGGGAAGGCGCGCGGCCAACTCCGCGGCGGTCTGGTCGGCCACCCCCGGCCAGGTGTCGGCCGTGGCCTCGTTGAAGGCGGTCACGAGCCGGACGTGGCGCCGGGTCCGTGCCCGCGGTCCGGTGGCGAGGCCGGCGACGATCCGGTCCTCGATCTGGCCGAGCACGGCGACCACGCGACGGGCCCGTTCGGCCTGGGCCACGGGGGTCATCCCCACGGTGTTCGGCATCGGGCCCTCCCTCGAGATCGGCATCCTCGCATTCTCGGCGCAGCCTGAGCGCGGTTCGGTCTCAGCGAAGCTCTATGACCACGCTCGGCCACACCGCCGTCGGGTCCCGTCCGTCGGCCCCGTCGTTCGGACAGAGACCGCATCCATTCCAGGTGTATGCCGACGGCCCCCGACCGGTCGCACGGGGCGGGCCGGGGAGGGGTCGGCCACCCCCGGGCGCCGTGCTACGTTGCCGACCGTCCGGTGCACGAGCCCGGATCGGGACGCCCGAGGGTGTTCCGGCTTCCTTTAACGAGCGGTCCCGTGAGGCCGAGAAGGAGGACCGTGTGTCGCCACGCGCGCGCATCCTGAGTGCCGACGACGTCGCCCGTGTCTGTCGACGCCTCGCCCACGAACTCATCGAGGCGAACCACGGTGCGCAGGACCTCGTCCTGCTCGGCATCCAGACCCGGGGCGTTCCGCTCGCCCGCCGTCTGGCCGCCCTGATCGAGGACATCGAGGGCACCGCCGTGCCCCACGGGGCGCTGGACGTCACGCTGTTCCGCGACGACCTGGGTTCCCGCGGGCCGAAACCGTTGCACGAGACCGTCGTGCCGGTCGACATCGACGGGCGCACCGTGGTGCTCGTCGACGACGTGCTCTACACCGGCCGCACGATCCGCGCGGCGCTGGACGCGGTCAGCGAACTGGGCCGTCCGGCCCGTATCCGCCTGGTGGTGCTGGTCGACCGGGGCCACCGGGAGTTGCCGGTCCGGGCCGACCACGTCGGCAAGAACCTCCCGACGGCCTACGGCGACCGGATCCGTGTGCTGGTGCAGGACATCGACGGCGAGGACGGGGTGGTGGCCGACGAGGTCGGCCCCGACGGCTCCTCCGACGACTCTTCCGACACCGACCGGCAGGTGCGCCCGTGAGCCCCTCCGCCGCGGCCGGGCGTGCCGCCCCGCTGACCGACCTGATCTCGATCGAGGACCTCGACACCGACCAGGTCAACGCCGTGCTCGACGCAGCCGAGCTGCTGCTCCCGATCGCCAGGCGCGAACGCAACAGCGTCCCGACCCTGCGCGGCAAGGTGGTGTGCAACCTGTTCCTCGAGGACTCGACCCGCACCCGGATCAGCTTCGACCTCGCCGCCAAGCGCATGTCCGCCGAGGTCATCAACTTCTCCGCCAAGGGCTCCTCGGTCTCCAAGGGCGAATCGTTCAAGGACACCGCGCTCACCCTCGATGCGATGGGCGTGGACTGCGTGGTGGTCCGCTCCGGCTCGTCCGGCGCGCCGTTGCAGCTCTCGAGCTACCTCGACGTCCCGATCCTCAACGCCGGCGACGGCTGGCACCAGCACCCCACCCAGGCCCTGCTGGACGTGTTCACGATGCGCCGGCACCTGGGGGATCTCACCGGACGCCACGTCGTGCTCGTGGGCGACATCCTGCACTCGCGGGTGGCCCGCTCCGAGGTCCAGGCCCTGCGGCTGCTGGG
>SLRZ01000137.1 GCA_007130695.1 Nitriliruptoraceae bacterium | reverse complement strand
ATGAACCATCTGCCCGGTGGCGGCGACCTCGCCGAGTTCGCGACCGGGGGCTTCGGGGAGACCGGGTTCGAGGGGATGGGCTTCGGGCTCACCGTGGCGGTCGGCCTCGGACCGCAGCGCACGCAGTCGCTGGGCACGGCCGGCCACTACACCTGGGGCGGGTTCGCCTCCACGATCTTCTGGGTCGACCCGGCCGAGGATCTCACGGTCGTGTTCATGACCCAGCTGATCCCGTCGGGGACCTTCAACTTCCGAGACCAGCTGAAGGCCATCGTCTACTCCGCCATCGTGGACTGACACCCTGCGGCCCACGGTGAGGGGTCGGCGCAAAAATTCCGGGCGACGACCGGCGAGCGCCGACTGCGCGCCACCGGCCCCAGCGGTCGCGCGATTGTCCACCCGGGGATACCGTCCTTCGTGCCCGGCCGGCAGGCCGGCTGCAGCACCATCACGTGCGCCGGTACGACCGGCCCGTCTCTCCTCTCTCTCCTTACTCCCGGTCACGCACGCGCGTCCGCGACGCGCCCAGGGTGTGGACGGTCATGCCTTCAAGGAGCCGCCGTGCCTGCTCGGACCACCTCGACCACGCCCGCTCGCACCGTCACCCGTGCGCCCGCCCTGCTCACCCTGGTGGTGGCCATGGTGGCCGCCCTCGCCCTCTTCGGAACGGGCGCGGGCGCGGCGGCGGCGCCGTGGGGCGACGCCGACCGTGACCTGCTGGAGCGGACCGGCGCAACGCCGGTCGACGGCGAGCTCGCCGCGGAGGAGGTCTCGGCGGACGCCCCCGCCGAGGATGCGCAGGACCGCACGGACGTGTTCGCGACCGTCGGTGCCGTCGAACTCCACGCGTTGTCCCACGACGTCCAGGTCAACGGTTTCCACCAGGCCTCCTCGCCGGCGTCGCGGACCATGACCCCGGTCGGCTCCGACACCGCGGTGCTGCCCTCGCGGGGTCGCGGCTACTCGGCCACCTCCGCGGTCGACGTGGTCCTGGTGGACGACGAGCCCGTACGCAGCCCCATCACCGGCACCGTCGTCGAACTCGACCGCTACCAGCTCTACGGCCGCACCGCGGACCTCCGCCTGGCGATCCAGTCCGCCGACCACCCCCACATCGAGGTGGTGCTGCTCCACGTCGAACGCCCGGAGGTCGAGGTCGGCGACGAGGTCGTGGCCGGGGAGACGGTCGTGGCCGGCGGGGGCCGTCAGCTGCCGTTCCGCAGCCAGGTGGACCGTGAGACCGCACCCGACGCCTGGCCCCACGTCCACATCGAGGTCAAGGACCGCAGCTAGCGCCACCCACCGGACCGACGTGCGGGGAGCCGTGCCGCGGGCCCGGGTAGGGTCCCCGGGCAGTCGTCGCCTGGAGGGAAAGCCGCGTGAGCCGGATCGTGATCCTCGGCGGTGGACCGGCCGGCTACGAGGCGGCGCTGGTGGCCGCGGAGCTCGGCGCCGAGGTCACCGTCGTCGCCGACGAGGGCCTCGGCGGCAACTGCGTCCTGTGGGACTGCGTGCCGTCCAAGGCCCTGATCGTCGCCGCCGAAGCCATGGGCTGGCTGCACAAGGCGGGCGACCTCGGCGTCCACGTGGAGGGGGCCGACCGGGCCGACCGCACCGTCGTCGACTTCCCCGAGGTCTCCCGCCGGGTCCTCGACCTCGGCGCGAACCAGTCGGTGGACATCGAACGGCGGGTGGAGGCGGCCGGGGTCCGGCTCGTGCGGGGGAGGGGCCGGATGTCCGGCGAGTCCGAGGTGACCTCCCGCCTCGAGGACGGGACCGAGGAGGTCCACCGCGCCGACCACGTCCTGCTCGCGACCGGTTCCTACGCGCGGGTGCTGCCGTTCTTCGAACCCGACGGCGAACGGGTGCTCACCGGCCAGCAGGTCTACGGGCTGCCCGAGGTGCCCGAGCACCTGATCGTGGTCGGTTCCGGCGCGACGGGCGCGGAGTTCGCCCACGCCTTCGTGCGGTTCGGGGCCGAGGTCACGCTCGTCTCATCCCGGGACCTGATCCTGCCGACGGAGGACCCCGACGCCGCCGAGGTCATCGAGTCGGTCTTCGAGCGCCGCGGCATGACCATCCTCAGAAACGCCCGGGCCGACTCGTGCGAACGCACCGACGACGGGGTCCGGGTCGGACTGACCGACGGGCGCAGCGTCGAGGGCAGTCACGTGCTGTTCACCGTCGGTCAGGTCCCAAGCGCCGCCGACGTCGGGCTGGAGACCGTCGGGGTCGAGGTGACCGACCGCGGCGGCGTCGAGGTCGACAGCGTCAGCCGGACCGCCCGCGGCTGGGTCTACGCCGCCGGCGACGTCACCAGCCCGGTGATGCTCGCGTCGGTCGCGGCGATGCAGGGGCGCACGGCGATGTGGCACGCGCTGGGCCAGGCCGTCCAGCCGATCCGGTGGGACTCCGTGGCGGCGACGATCTTCACCGACCCGGAGGTCGCCACCGTCGGGCTGACCCCCGAGGAGGCCGAGGAGGCCCGGATCCCGATCGAGACCGCCAAGCTCGACTTCCGCAGCAACCCGCGGGCCAAGATGGTGCACGGCACCGACGGGTTCGTGAAGGTGCACGCGATGGTGGGCTCGGGCATGGTGGTCGGCGGGGTGGTGGTCTCCCCCCGGGCCAGTGACCTGATCCAGCCCCTGGCGGTGGCGGTGCAGAACCGGATGTCGGTCGCGCAGCTCGCCCAGACGATGACGGTCTACCCGTCGATGGCGGGGTCGGTCAACGAGGCCTGCCGGATCCTGATGAGCCGGCTCGGCGGCGGCAACGCCTAGCTAGGCCAGGGCCTCCGACGGCGCGAGGCGGTCCCGCAGCAGCTCGACCACCCGCGGGTCGGTCAGCAGGTCGAAATGGTCCAGTCCGGTGAGGGCGACGACCTCGTCGTCGAAGCCGATCCGGCGACGACGGGAACGTCCGGCGCCACTGCCCGAGCGCACGAGCAGATCACCGAGTGCCCAGCCGACGGGGTGCTCCGCCCGGCGGGTGAGCGTGGCGGTCACCACGTGGTGCTGTGCCCACTCGAGCAGCGGGGTCTCGACGTGCCGGCTGGTGAGGTCGTGGGGGTCGTGGCCGTTCCATTCCTCGTCACGGATGTAGCCGAACCGCAGGTCCTTCACACCCACACTGCGTCGGGCCAGCAGGCGCGACAACGGCCGGGTCTCCGCCGTGTGGCCCAGGGCCCAGCCCGCGAGGTTGACCGCCTTCTCCAACGGCGCCCCGAGGTGGGGGGTCCCGAGGTAGACGACGTGGCGGACCCGGTGGGGCCAGTCGTGGCCGGCCTCGAGTGCCTGGTGGCAGGCGGAGCGGAACACCAGGCCTCCCATCGAGTGGCCGACCAACGAGATGTCGTCCACCCGGGTCGGCCAGGCGTCGACGGTCCGTTCGAGCAGGTCGGCCAGGGCCCGGCCACTCTCGGAGATGCGGGCACCGGTGTTGTAGCGCAGATAGAGGGGCGTGCTGCCGTGGTGCCCGGCGAGGTCCTCACCGATCGAGCGGGGCCGTTCCGGGGTCGTCTCCGGGTCGACCTTCCGCCGGGCCCGGTGGGCGCGGGACCGGTACCACCACGACTGGTCCGACTCGCACAGCCCGTGCGCGAACACCACCAGGTCCCCGCTCGCCCGGGGGTGGGCGGCCGCGAGCGCGTCGGGCGTCGGCTCCAGCGGTCCGCCGTCGTGGCGCCACCCCAGCCCGCTGTCGAGCACGGCGTGGTGTTCGGCGACGGTGTCGCCGAAGATGCCGGTGATCGCGGCCAGCGTCCGGTCCGCGACCGGGTGGGCGGTGATCTGGGTCCCCCCGGCCGTCGCCGGGTGCCGGTCGGCGATCGCGCCGGCCGCGCGCGTGGCCCCGCGGATCCCGCCCCGCACGGAGCCGTACAGCACGGTCGTCACGGTGTCGTGGACGACGCGGACCGGGACCGCGGGCGGCCCCACCACCCGGAAGGTGCGGCGTGCCACGGCGGTGTGCACACCCTCGACGGTGTGGGCCACCCAGTCGAGGAGGTCGCCGGTGAGCCGAGCTGCCGAGCCGACCTCGCTCTGCCCGGGGGTCACGCGTCCTCGCCGCCGGACTCGATGCGGGCCAGGATCGCGCCCGACTCCACGACGTCTCCGGCGGCGAAGCCCACGGAGGTCACCGTCCCGTCGCGGTGGGCGGTGATGTTGTTCTCCATCTTCATCGCCTCGAGCACCACCACGAGGTCGCCGGTCGTCACCTGGGCACCCTCCTCGACCGCGTACTTGACCACGGTGCCCTGCATCGGCGCGACGAGGTCCTCGGTCGCGGCCGCGGCCTTCCCGCCACCGCCGGCCCCGCCACGCTTGCGGCGCTTGGCACCGCCCCCGGTGCCCCTGCCGCCCCCGCCACCACCGGCGGCGAGTTCACCGAAGACCCGTACCGACAGCCGGCGGCCGCCGACCTCGACGGTGACGTCCCGGCTCGGGCCGTCGGGCTCTTCGCCGGGGGTCGACGGGGCCTGGGGCTCGAGGGTGGACAGGTCCCACTCGGTCTCGACCGAGACGGTCGAGTGCTCACCGGCGGCGAACTGCTCGTTGCGCATCGCCAGGCGGTGGAACGGCACCGTCGTGGGAATGCCCTCGATCACGAGTTCGTCCAGGGCGCGGCGCATGCGTCCGCGGGCCTGGTCGCGGTCGGCACCCCAGACGATCAGCTTGCCGATCATCGAGTCGTAGTCGCGGGGCACCTCGTAGTCGGATTCCGCGCCGGTGTCGAAGCGCACGAACGGCCCGAGCGGCGGGACCAGGCGGGTGATGTGGCCGGGGGTCGGCACGAAGTTGGCCGCCGGCTCCTCGGCGTTGATCCGCACCTCGATGGAGCTGCCCCGCAGCTCGATGTCCTCCTGGCGGTAGGACATGCCCTCGCCGGAGGCGATGCGCAGCTGTTCCTGGGCGAGGTCCACGCCGGTGACCATCTCGGTCACCGGGTGCTCGACCTGCAGGCGGGTGTTCATCTCGAGGAAGTAGAAGGTCTCCCCGTCGGAGTCGAGGAGGAACTCGCAGGTCCCGGCGTTGTGGTAACCCATCACCTTGGCGACCTTGATCGCCGCCTGGCCGATGCGGTCGCGCAGGTCCTGGGTGATGCCGGCGGCCGGGGCCTCCTCGACGAGCTTCTGGTGCCGGCGCTGCAGGGAGCAGTCGCGCTCACCGAGGTGGATCATCGTGCCGTCGAGGTCGCCGAGGACCTGGATCTCGATGTGTCGGGGCCGTTCGAGGTAGCGCTCGAGGTAGCACTCACCGCGTCCGAACGCCGCCTGGGCCTCACGCTGGGCCGCCTCGAGGGCCTCCCGCATCGAGGCCGCGTCCTTGACCACCTTCATGCCGCGACCGCCACCGCCGAACATGGCCTTGACCGCGACCGGGTAGCCGTACTGGTCGCCGAACTTGACCGCTTCCTCGGGGTCGTCGGTGGGCTCCTGCGTGCCGGGCACGACCGGCACCTCGGCCTTGAGCGCCACGTCCCGGGCGGTGAGCTTGTCGCCCATCATCCGGATGGCCTCGCCGGGCGGCCCGACGAAGGTCAGGCCCGCTTCGGTGACCGCGTCGGCGAAGTCGGCGTTCTCCGACAGGAAGCCGTAGCCCGGGTGGATGGCGTCCACGCCGGCCTCGCGGGCGACCTCGAGGATCTTGTCCACGTTGAGGTACGACTCGGCCGCGGCGGCGGGGCCGAGCAGGTGGGCCTCGTCGGCGAGGCGGACGTGGGGCGCGTCGCGGTCGACCTCGCTGTAGACGGCGACACTGCGCACCCCGAGCTCGCGGCAGGCACGGATGATGCGGATCGCGATCTCCCCGCGGTTGGCGATCAGCACGGCGTCGAACACGTCGAATACCTCGAGGTCGGAGATGTCGGCCGTGGCAGCTTAGTGACCCGGCACGCGGCCCTCCTCCCCGACCTTCCCGCCCGCCTCCCCGTTCCTCCCGCCCGCCTCCCCGGGCCTCCCGCCCGCCTCCCCGGGCCTGGTCCGATTCGCCGGCGGTCCCCGGTGGGCGCGATACTGGGGTCGGCTCCCCCTCCCGTGCGGTGTCGACCGCGAACTCCTCAGGACTCCTCCATGACGCTCCCCCGCCCCGCTGCGCTGCGCGCGCTCGCGGTGACCACGGTCCTGTCCGTCCTCCTCGTCGCCTGCGGGGGTGGCAACGACGCGGTCACCACACCCCCCGACACCGACGCGGACGTCTCGGTGGTGGGTCTCGACAACCTCCAGTGGAATGAGACCGCACTGGAGGCCGAGGCCGGGGAGATCTCGGTCGCGCTGACCTGCGAGGGCGGCGTCAACCACAACTTCGTCATCGACGAGACCGACGAGGTGGTCGCCGAGTGCGCGCCCGGCGAAACCGACGAGGGCACGGTCGAGCTCGATGCCGGCCAGTACACCTTCGTGTGCACGATCCCCGGCCACGAGCGTTCCATGCGCGGCACGTTGACCGTCAACTAGCGCTCACCCGACCGACCGCTCCGCGGCTCCGAACGAATATGGAGGCCAGGGGACCGACCGGTACCCTGCCGCCACCGCCCAGGAACACCGGGAGAACGCTCATGCGCCGCCGTCACACCCTCGGTCTCTTCGCCGCCACGTCCGTCCTGCTGGTCGCCTGTGGCGCCTCCGTGCCGGAGGGTGCGGTCGACGCCGAGTGGCAGGCCGCCCCCGAGGGCCACCCCGACCACGATCCGGTCATGCCGGTGGGTCCCGGTGGGGACCTCGAGGTCGAGGCGGGCGACTTCTTCTTCGAGATCGTCGGCGGTCAGCCTGTCACCGGTGAGATCGAGGTGACCGGCATCAACGTCAGCAGCAGCTTCCACGACATCCACTTCGCCGGCGCCGCCGAGGGTTCCGAGATCATCGAGATGGACGGGAACGAGACCAGCAGCGGCACCGTGATGCTGTTCCCCGGCGAGGCCACCATGTGGTGCGACGTCCCCGGCCACCGCGAGGCCGGCATGGAGGCCACCGTCACGATCTACGCCACCGAGGAGGAGGCCGCCGAGGCCGCCGAGGACGGCGAGATGGGTGACGGCGACGACACCGAGGACGCCATCGGTGCCGAGGACGGCGACGACGCCGACCCGGTCGACCCCGCCGGCGACTGACCCTCGCCGGGTGCCACTACCCGTGGCCGGTTCGCCCCGAGGTGGCCGAACTCAGCCCAGGTAGGTGACCACGACCCACCAGGCCAGCGCCCCGGCGAACGGCAGCCCCAGCACGATCAGGGGCCGCACGTGGCGCCAGCGCCAGATGAGCGCGGCCAGCACCGTCCACAGTGCCCCGAGCGCCAGCGCGGCCGCCGCCGGGACGAGCCGGACCGTGCCGACCACGAAGCCGCCGACCACCGCGTGCATGAAGCCGGCGAACACGACGGCGATCCGCCCCGGCAGGCGGGCCCCGATCTGGCCGGGGTCGTCGCTCACCCGCGGTTGGCCGAGACGTCGAGGTCCGCGGGGCTCGTCGGCGTCCGTCCGCCCACCCCCTCGATCATCGCGGCGCGGGTCCAGGCCGGCGGGCGTGCCGGTGTCTCGTCGTCACCGGCGGTCGGGGTCAGCGCGACGATCACGGCCGCGAGCTGTTCGGGGGAGGGCGCGCCACCGCCGAGCACGCGCAGTGCCACGGGCGGGGTCTCGGGCTGCTCGTCCACGTGCTCTCGCTCCTCGCGACCGGGGCTTCGCCGTTGCGGTCTACAGCGGGATGTTGCCGTGCTTGCGGGCCGGCCGGGTCGCCCGCTTGGTCAGGGTGAACCGCAGTGACTTGATCAGCTCCACCCGCGTCTGTGACGGCTCGATGACCGCATCGACGTAGCCACGTTCCGCGGCCCGCCACGGGTTGGCGAGGTCCTCGTTGTAACGCTCCTCGAACTCCGCGTGCATCTGGTCCTTGTCCTGCGCCTCCTCGAGCTCCCGGCGGTAGAGGATCGACACGGCACCCTTGGCGCCCATGACGGCGATCTCGGCGCTCGGCCAGGCGAGGTTGACGTCGGCACCGAGGTGCTTGGAACCCATGACGTCGTAGGCCCCACCGTAGGCCTTGCGGGTGATGACGGTCAGCAGCGGCACCGAGGCCTCCGCGTAGGCGTACAGCAGCTTGGCGCCGTGGCGGATGATGCCGCCGTACTCCTGGTCGGTGCCGGGCATGAAGCCGGGCACGTCCACGAACGTCAGCACCGGGATGTTGAACGCATCGCAGAAGCGGACGAAGCGGCCGCCCTTCTCCGAGGAGTCGATGTCGAGCACGCCGGCGAGGTGCATCGGCTGGTTGCCCACGACCCCGACGGTGCGGCCGTCGAGCCGGGCGAAGCCGACGACGAGGTTCTCCGCGTAGTGCTGGTGGACCTCGAAGAACTCCTCGTCGTCCACCACGTGGCGGACGATGTCGCGCATGTCGTAGGGCATGTTCGACGAGTCGGGGATGAACGTGTCGAGCTCGTCGATGACCCGGTCGGGCGCGTCGTCGGTCGCGATGACCGGCGGCTCCTCGAGGTTGTTCGCCGGCAGGAAGCTCATGAGGAACTTGATGTCCTCGAGGCAGCTCTCCTCGTCCTCGGCGGCGAAGTGCGCCACCCCGGACTTCGAGGCGTGGCTCATCGCCCCGCCGAGCTGCTCCATCGTCACGTCCTCGCCGGTGACGGTCTTGATCACGTTCGGGCCGGTGATGAACATGTGGCTCGTGTCCTTGACCATGAACACGAAGTCGGTGATGGCGGGGGAGTACACCGCGCCGCCGGCGCAGGGCCCCATGATGGCGCTGATCTGGGGGATCACGCCGCTGGAACGCACGTTGCGCAGGAAGATGTCGCCGTAGCCGCCGAGGCTGACCACGCCCTCCTGGATGCGTGCGCCACCGGAGTCGTTCAGGCCGATGACGGGCACGCCCATCTTCGAGGCGAGGTCCATGATCTTGACGACCTTCTCGGCGAACACCTCACCGAGCGAGCCGCCGAACGCCGTGAAGTCCTGGCTGAAGACGCACACCCGCCGGCCGTCGATCGTGCCGTGGCCGGTGACCACGCCGTCGCCGAGGATCTTCTTCTCCTCGAGGCCGAAGCCCGTGGCCCGGTGCACGGCGAAGGCGTCGGTCTCCGTGAACGACCCCTCGTCGAGGAGGATGTCCACACGCTCGCGCGCGGTCAGCTTGCCCTTGTCGTGCTGACGGGCGATCGCGGTCTCGCCACCGCCGGCCGCGGCTTCCGCCTGACGCCGGCGCAGCTCCTCGAGCTTGTCCTTCGTGGTCTCGGCCACCGTGGGGCACCTTCGACGCGCTTGTACGGCTGCCACCCGGACCCGGGCGGCCGGCGCATCCTATCCTCGTGGCCCCCATCGCCCCACGTCACGCCATCGGCGTGCGTCCGAGGGGGCGGCAGCACCACCGGGTGGAGGAGAGTCGGGCATGAGCGAGGACCTGTCGCACGACGGACGTGTCGCCGGGCTGCTCGAAGGGCCGGCACCGTGGCACCGGGTGGACCACCACGCCGAGGTGGGCTCGACCAACGACGTGGCCCTCGAGCAGGTCCGTGCCGGTGTCCCGCCCGGGCTGGTGGTCGTCGCCGACCGCCAGTCGAGCGGCCGCGGACGGTCCGGCCGGTCGTGGGAGGACCATGAGGGCTCCGCCGGTGCGGGCTCGCTGCTGTGCACCGCTGTCCTGCCCGCCCCCGCCTCCGGCGGCAGTCTCGTCCCCCTCGCCGCCGGGCTCGCCGTGGGCGATGCCGTACGCCGGCAGGGCGGCCGACCTCGGCTCAAGTGGCCCAACGACGTGCTCCTCGACGGACGGAAGTGCGCGGGCATCCTCGTCGAGCGCCACGCGGTCGGTGCGGGCCACGTCCTGCTCGTCGGTATCGGGATCAACACCGACTGGCGCGGGGTCGACCGGTCCGGTGAGCGTGCGGCCTGGACCAGCGTCGCCGAGCAGACCGGTGGCGACGTCGACCGTGCCGGACTCCTGGTCGACCTCCTGCGGAGCCTGGCCACCTGGGTGCAGTCGCTGCCGACCGACCCGCTCCGGCTCCTGGTCACCTACCGGGACGCGTCGGACACCATCGGGCGCGACGTGAGGGTCTCCTTCCCCGATGGTGACCAGCTCACCGGACGGGCCGTCGACCTCGACCGGGAGGGGCGACTGGTCGTGGAGACCGCCCAGGGGTGTGTGGCCGTCAACGCCGGCGACATCGAACACCTGCGACCCCAGGACGACTGACCGCTCCGGAGGGCGGCGAGTGGCGGGGCCGGCGTGGTCGATCACCCTCGGCGCGGGCCCTGACCGCGCCGGGCGTCAGGCCCGACGACGATGCAGCGGCGAACTGGGTGTGACTCACCGCCCAGGCGTTGATTGGTCACTGTTCGGCTGCGGTGTCCCCGCGGGATCCAGTTCCCCGACTCCGCGGCCGGCTCGGAGTGTCGGATCTTTCCACAGCTTCGGCAGATCTCGTCCGGGCCGTGTCACAGGACTATGCCATCATGTGTTCATGACCGAGAACCCCTTTCACCGCAACGATCGCGACCCTCGGGTGGGCCGCGAGATCCCCCGTGCCGGCGGCGGTCCCGGGGGTTCTGGCAAGTCCGATGCTGGCCACGACCAGCCCGCTGCCGACGGGTCCTGCACGCCGGGTGCTGACCACAGCGATCCGGAGGGGACCGAAGGTCGCCCCGGCGGTGGCGCCGACGAACACCCCAATGCCGATGGCCAGGTCGAAGCCGCAGCTGACCAGGGCGGCAACACCGACCCCGAAGACGGTGACACCGACGCTGCCGACCGCCACTCCTGTGCAGATGACGCCGCCCACCAGGCGCCTGCCAGCGACACCGACGCTGCCGACCGCCACTCCTGTGCAGATGACGCCGCCCACCAGTCGCCTGCCAGCGACACCGACCGTGCTGAGGGCGCCGACGCTGCCGGCGCCCCCGGGCCCGATGAGGACGCCGCCGATGACGGGGACGGCGGCGTGGAGGGTGCGCCGTTTGGTTTGCCGGTGTTGGCGGAGGTCCCGGAGCTGGCGGTGGTGCTCGAGCAGTTGTGTGAGGTGGACCGGATCCTGGCACGTGCGCTGGAGGGCATCATCCTGTTGCAGGACCACTCCGT
>SLRZ01000220.1 GCA_007130695.1 Nitriliruptoraceae bacterium | reverse complement strand
GTCGTCCTGTGCGTCGCCGTCGTCCCCGTCGTCCCCGTCGTCGCCGTCGCCGTTGCCGTCGCCGTCGTCGCCGTCGCCGTCGCCGTCGTCGCCGTCGCCGTTGCCGTTGCCGTCCGGAACCTCGGGAACGGACTCCCCGTCCTCATCGCTCTCTTCGTCGTCACCTTCCTCCTGCTCGTCGTCGTTCTGCTCGTCGTCGTTCTGCTCGTCGTCGTCGTCCTCGTCGTCATCGTCCTCGGCGTCCGGCTCCTCCTCGTCGTCCTCTTCCTCGCGTGCCTCGTCGCCGGGCGCGGTCGGCGAGGGTTCCGGGTCCGTCTCGGGCTCAGGTTCGGGTTCGGGTTGCTGGAGGTCGGTGAGCGCCTCCAGCCCGGAGGTGTCGGCGGCGTTGAACTCCTCGACGTCGACGTTCTCGACGTAGGCGCCCATGTAGCCGCCCCAGATCTGGGCGGGCAGCGATCCGCCGGAGATCTCGTCCTCCATCGGGGAGTTGTCGACGTGCCCGACCCAGACCGTCGTGGTGTGCTGGGGCGTATACCCCACGAACCAGGCGTCGCGGAAGTCATTGGTCGTCCCGGTCTTGCCGGCGTTCGGCCGGGGAAGATTTGCGGCCACTCCGGTGCCGGACTCGACCACATCGACCAGCACGTCGGTCACCGCATTGGCCTCGTCGGGCTCGAGGACCTCTTCGGATTCCGGCTCGTAGTCGTAGAGAACCTCGCCGTCCTGCTGCGATTCCACCAGGCCGACCATGTAGGGCTGGTGCCGGGTGCCCTCGGCGGCGAGGGTCGCGTACGCGACCGTCAGCTCGAGCGGAAGCACCTCTGCCGTTCCCAGCGCGAGGCTGGGGAATTCGTGGAGCTCCGAATCGATCCCCATCTCGCCGGCGAGCTCGGCGACCCGGTCCGGGCCGAGCTCCTCGGCGAGCTGGACGTACGCCGTGTTGATCGACTCGATCGTCGCCTCACGGGCCGAGACCTCGCCGTGACCGTGCCCGCTGTAGTTGCCGACCGTGGCGTCCTCGCCTCCGTCGACCTCGACCTCGTATTCCTCCGGGGCATCGATGCGGGTGGCGTCCGGGTCGTAGCCCTGGTTCACCAGCTCCGCGAGCACGAACGTCTTGAACGCGGACCCGGGCTGGCGGTCGCCGCTGAAGGCGACGTTGTACTGCTCCTGTTCGAAGTCCAGGCCACCGGCCAACGCGAGGACCCGGCCGCTGTCGGACTCCACGGTCGCTGCGGCGCCGTCGTAGGGGGTCTCTCCGAGTTGCTCGTTGAGTTCCCCGACGGCGAGCGCCTGTGCGTCCGGGTCGAGGGTGGTGTGGACGACCAGGCCGGTTGTTGGGTCCTGGCTGTCGTCGTCCAGGAGTCCGGCCAGCTGGTTGCGGACGGTGTCGAGGAAGAAGGCGTCCGCACCGAAGTCGACCAGGGGGGCGTCGCGCAGGTCGGGGAGTTCGTGGGTGGACAGCTCCTCGGCCTCGTCGGGGTCGAGGTGGCCCATCTGCTGCATGCCGTCGAGGACGAAGTCGCGACGATGGGTCGCGGCGTCCGGGTTGTTGGCCGGGTCGAACGCGGTGGGGGCGGCGATCATCCCGGCCAGCAACGCCGCCTGGTTCACGTCGAGTTCCTCGGCGCCGATGTCGAAATAGGTGCGGGCGGCCGCCTCGATACCGGTGGCCGTCCGGCCGAACGGCACCGTGTTGAGGTACATCTCGAGGATCGTGTCCTTGTCCACCTCGCTGTCGAGCCGTGACGCGACCGCGGCCTCGCGGAACTTGTCGGTGTAGCCGTCGCCGATATCGGCGATCGCCATCGCCACGTACTGCTGGTTGATCGTGGAGGCCCCCTGTTCCACCTCTCCGGCGGTGACGTTGGCCCAGGCGGCCCGGACCATGCCTCGGACCGAGAAGCCTCCGTGGTCGTAGAAGCGTCGGTCCTCGGCGGCCAGCACGGCGTCGGAGACGTGGTCGGGCAGGTCCTCGAGGTCGACGTTGCGCCGCACCTCCGCCGGCTCGAGGGTGGCCACCTCCTCGCCATGCCGGTCGAGCACGATCGTGGGGTCGGGGATCTCGAGCTCCTCGGCCGAGGGGATCGAGGCGGTGGTGTAGATACTCCAGTAGGCCACCGCGCCGATGGTCAGCGCGATGAGGCCCAGCAGCAGGGCCGCGGCCGCGGCGAAGGCGGCGTTTCGCTGCCACGGCGCCAGGGCGGCCAGGCGCCCTCGCAGGCCGCCGGCAGCAGCCGGCTGTGGTGCAGTTGACACGTGTCGGTCCCCGGTCGTGTGCCGCGATGGTGGCGCCCCTGGCCGGCGGACGGTGACCTCGGCCCGGCCGGACGGACGAGTCAGAAGCGGCCCGACGCCGGCGGTCACCGGCCGTCGGTCCCCGAAAGCGGGCGGTCAGGCGTCCGGGTCGAGGGTCTCGGCCAGACGCACCAGGAGCCGCGCCGCGGCGGGCACGTCGCGTACGCGGTAGCCGCCCAGGGTGGTGCGGGCGTCGTCCTCGCCCTGCACGACGACCGCGATGCCCGCCCCGTGCGCCCGCAGAGCCGCGAAGGCGTCCTCGTCGGTGAGGTCGTCGCCGAGGTAGACCGGCACGGCGTCACCACCGTCGAGGCCGAGCTCGGCGAGCAGCCACGCCAGGGCGCGCCCCTTGTCCCAGTCGAGGTCGGGACGCAGCTCGAAGACCTGTTTGCCGCCCGTCAGGCGCAGGTCGTCGAAGCGCTCCACCACCCGGGTGATCGCGGCCTCCGTGTCCGGCACGCGGTGGCCCGGTACCCGCCGGTAGTGGAGGGCGACCGCGAACCGCTTGGGTTCGAGTGCTGCTCCCGGGATGTCCGCGATCTCCTGGTGCAACTGCACCTCGGCCGCCCGCAGGCTGTCCTGGAATTCCACGCCGCGTTGTCGGCGGCGACCGTCCGGCCAGATGACGTCGAAGCCGTGGCTGCCCGCGTACACCAGGCCGTCGATCCCCACCCGGTCGCGGACGTCCTCGGCGTCGCGCCCGCTCATCACGGTCACCGGGCAGTGATCGCGGAGGCGCTGGAGGGCTGCACGGGTCAGGTCGGGCAGTGTGGCGGCGTCCGGGTCCTCCACGATCGGCGCGAGGGTCCCGTCGAAGTCGAGGAAGATCGCCGGCCGTCGGCCCGCGAGCTGTTCGGAGATCTCCGACCACCGCTCGGTGGCGTCGGGCAGGTCGCGGATGGACCGGCTCATGTGGCCTCCCGGGGAAGGAGCTCGGCGAGGTCGTCCACCACCACGTCGGCGCCACGGGTGAGCAGCGCCTCGCGCTGGTCTGCGCGGTCGACGCCGACCACGAGGCCGAAGCCCCCGCGCCGTGCCGCCTCCACACCGGACAGGGCGTCCTCGACCACCATCGTGTCACCGGCGGCCACACCGAGCCGCCGGGCGGCCTCGAGGAAGACGGCCGGGTCCGGCTTGCCCTCCAGCCCGAGGCGGGCCGACTCCACCCCGTCGACCCGTGCGTCGAACAGTTCGGCCACGCCGGCGGAGGCGAGCACCTCGGCGGCGTTGCGGCTGGCGGAGATGACCGCGGTGGGCAGGCCCAGGTCCCGCAGGTGCCGGACCAGGTCGACCGTGCCCGGGTAGGCGGGGGCACCGTCGCGTCGCAGACGTTGCAGGAACCGCTCGTTCTTGCGGTTCCCGAGGCCGCGGACGCTGTCGCGGTCCCCAGGGTCCTCGTCGTCGCCCTCTTCGAGTTCGATGCCTCGGGAGGCGAGGAAGCGGCGGACGCCGTCGTAGCGTCCGACCCCGTCCACGTAGGCGAGGTAATCCGCGGAGGTGAACTCCTCGACGTCCCCGCCGTGCCGTTCGGCATGGCGGGCGAGGTACTCGTCGAAGGCGTCCTTCCAGGCCTCCTCGTGGACCGATGCCGTGTCGGTGATCACACCGTCGGTGTCGAAGATCGCCGCTGTCACCCGCCGACCGTGCAGCGTGGTGCTCGCCATGATGGATGGGTCTCCCCAGGTGGCCGGCAGGAACGGTCCCGACGGTAGTTGCGGGCCCGCCGGGGCGTGGCCGCACGTCCCCGGCCGAGCGAGCGGGGCAGCGGCGGTGCCGAGCAGGGACCGTGGTGGTGCGGCACGCTGCTGCGGCCGAAGAGCGACACGCGGGTGGTCGGACACGATGAGGGGTGGCAGAGCGATGCGTACGGCACTGACCCTGCTGGGCATCGTCGCCGGGGTGTGGCTGGTCCTCGTCGTGGCGGCGTGGGCGCTGCAGCGACAGATCATCTACCTGCCCGATGCGGCCGATCCCGGACCGCCCCCACCGGGTGCCGAGGAGGCCCTTCTGGAGACGGATGACGGCCTGGAACTCACCGCCTGGTATCTCGCGCCCGACGGCGAGGCCGTGGGGACCATCCTGGCGGCGCCCGGCAACGCGGGCAACCGGGCTCTTCGGGCCCCGCTCGCCGAGGGCCTGGTACAGCGGGGCCATGCGGTGCTGCTGCTGGACTACCGCGGGTACGGGGGCAACCCGGGGAGCCCCCACGAGGACGGCCTCGTCGCCGACGCGGCCGCTGCCCGGCAGTACCTGCTGGAGCGTGACGACGTCGACGAGGAGGCGCTGATCTACCTCGGGGAGTCGGTCGGCACCGGGGTCGCCGCCGCGCTCGCGGCCCGACAGCCCCCGGCCGGGCTGGTGCTGCGCTCGCCGTTCCCGGAACTGGCCGACGTGGGCCGGGGCCACTATCCGTTCCTGCCGGTGGGCCTGCTGCTGCGGGAGCGCTTCCCGATCGCGGACCACCTGCAGGCCGCCGGCGTCCCGTTGCTGGTCGTGGCCGGTGGATCGGACTCGATCGTGCCCACCGACCTGTCCCGGCGTGTGGCGAGCCAGGCCGATGGGCACTATGTCGAACTCGAGGGGGTCGACCACAACGACCGGGCGCTGCTGGACGGTGGGGAGTACCTCGACGCGGTCGATCGGTTCGTCCGGGACGTCGTCGCCGGTCGCTGACGGACGCCGGGCGGCCGAGGGGTGTCAGCCGGTCTGCTGCTGCGCCTCGACCTCGCGACGGACCTCGTCCATGTCCAGCTCACGGACCTGCGAGATGACGTCCTCGAGAGCGTTCTCCGGTAGTGCGCCGGCCTGGCGGAACAGCAGGACGCCCTCGCGGATCACGGCGAGCGTAGGGATCGACTGGATGCCGAACTCGCCGGCCAGCTGCTGCTCGGTCTCGGTGTCGACCTTGCCGAAGACCAGGTCGGGGTGGGCCTCGGAGACCTTCTCGTAGGTGGGGGCGAACATCTTGCACGGGCCGCACCAGTCGGCCCAGAAGTCGATGATCACGATGTCGTTGTCGGTGACGGTCTGCTCGAAGGTGTCGGCGGTCAGGTCCACGGTGGCCATCTGTTGCTCCTCGGTGCGGGATGTCAGGGCGTCTGGGAAGAGGAACGGACCGTCGCGCCGGAACATTCCGCTTCGCGCAGCATCCACCGCCGGGCCCCCACCAGGACCGCGGCGACGATGAGGACCTGGAGGATCAGAGTTTCCGCCTCCGCGCCCGGGGCCGGGAAGAGTTCACCCGCCACGTTGGCGGCGGCGTGGAACCAGACCGCTGCCAGGGTCACCCGCCCCGCCGCGTTGTAGAGCCAGCCGTAGAGCACCGTGGCCACGAGGATGGCCAGGTGGAAGGTCCAGAACGCACGCGTGCCGATCCCGAGCCCGTGCTGGTAGGTGCCCGGCAACCAGAACAGGGGCAGGTGCCAGGCGCCCCAGCACACGCCGACGACGAGGCTGCTGGTGACCACCGAGAAGCGCCGTTGCAGGCCCTCCTGCGCGTACCCGCGCCAGCCCGGTTCCTCCGCCGCCCCGGCCAGGGCCCCGACCAGCAGGAACGCCGCCGGTGCCGCCACGGCCACCTCGTCGGTCGTGCCCGTTGTGGCGAGGCGCAGCAGCAGCGGGGGCAGCACCGCGAGCGCCGTGAGCGCCGCCCACCACCGCAGCGCCAGACGACGGGGATCGAGCGCGCGGCGCCAGAACTCGCCCGGGGTCTCGTGGGCCCGACCCGTCGCCACGAGCAGCGAGGCGACCAGCAGCGGTCCCAGACCGCCCAGCACGAACAGCGCCAGCGCGTGTGGCACCCGCCAGTCGGTGGCGGTGACGGCCGCCACGCCCCACAGGGTCCAGGTCCAGGTGAGGGTCAGTGCCAGGAACCACCAGGGGGCATGCCGCCCACGGGCGGGCCCGGAACCGCCCGCCATCACCGGGCTCCGCGGCGCAGGACCGCGGTGTAGCCCAGCAGGCGGCCGTGACGGGAGTGGGGGTGCAGCCCCACCGGGGCGGCCATGGTGACCAGGCGCCGGTGGGCGATGAAGTCGGGGTCGGTCCGGGTCTCGAGGGTGAGCAGGCGCCCGCCGGGACGCAGCACCCGGGCGAACTCGCCGAGGGCTGCGCGGGGATCGGGGATCTCCCCGAGGACGGCCGTCGCGGCCACGGCGTCGAAGGAGCCGTCGGCGAAGGGCAGCGCCGCCGCGTCGCCGGCGGTCCCGACCACCACGTCGGAGGAGGCGCGCGAAAGGGCCATCGTGACCATCTGCTCCTGGAGGTCGAGCAGGTGCAGGGACCCGTCGGGGACCCGGGCCGCCAGGGCCCGGCTGAACCACCCGGGGCCCGGGCCGACCTCGAGGAGTACATCCGAGGGCGCCGGGTCGAGGCGACGCACGAGACGGGCCGGGGGATGGAGCAGTCGGCGCAGGGGATTGAGGAGCCCACCCGCCCGGTCCGCGGGGTAGACCCGTCCGCGGCCCAACCCGAAATCTCGCGCCGCGTCCGCGGGTGGGGTGTGCACGGGGACCCTCCGAGCCGGGGAGTTGGTTCTACGCCGTAGAATGAAGTCTACGATGTAGAATGACGGAGGACAAGAGCCGACCGGGTCGCCGTACGGAAGGGTCGAGGCGCGTGGACGCCGATCGTGGGTCCGCCACCGCCCCGCGCCTGAGCCGCGAGCGCGCCGCGGTGGCCGCGTTGGCGCTCATCGATCGCGACGGCCTCGACGCCTTCAGCATGCGCGGGCTGGGCCGCGAGCTCGGGGTCGACCCCATGGCCGTCTACCACCACGTGCCGAGCCGGCAGGCCCTGTTCGACGCGGTGGTGGAGGTCGTCTGGCGCGGTGTGGAACCGCCGGCGGCCACCGGGCGGTGGGAGCACGACCTGCGGGAGCTCGCCCACGCCGTCCGCGCGGTGCTGCGGCGCCACGCCGCGGCGCTGCCGATCATCGCCACCCGCAGCAGCGGTCCGGCCGGGCTCCGGATCCTCGACCATGGCATCGCCGTGTGCCGGCGTGCCGGCATGCCCGCGTGGGAGGCGTTCACCCTGGTCAGTGCGGCCTCCTCGTTCCTCATCGGTCACGCCCTGGCGGAGGTGGGGGTGCCGCCGGACGGGCCCACGCAGAGCGGATCCGGCGGGCAGGAACCCACCCCGGGATCGGTGCCCGGTGGGCTGGTGGATCTCGCCGATGCCCTCGGGGCGGGACCGGACCTGCCGGCCTGGGACGAGCTGTTCGCGGCGGGCCTGGAGACGCTGCTGCTCGGAGCGCGCGCACGGTTGGACGGCGGTGTCGCGGGGGAGGGGGCGTGATCCATCTGGCCCACCTCGACGGCTACGACCTCGACGCCGACACCGAAGGCCCGTGGCGGGAGCTGGTGGTGCTGCGTCCGGGGCTGCTGTTCGTCGAGAGCGAGCAGCGCCGTTCCGTGGTCTACCACGCGCTCAAGGACCACCTGCCCGCCGGCGCGCCCCTGCTGGTGACCACCCTCACCGAGATCCCCAAGTTCAAGGGCATGGCGCCCGGCGCCCTGGCCTGGGCCCGGGCCCGCCTGGGCACCGGACGCTGAGGGCGCCGGGGACGAGCGCACCGGCGTGCCGCTCCGAACGTCCGGGCAGCAGGCCCGGAGCGGTCAGGCGCCCGTGGCCAGCAGCCGACGCAACCGCCAGGTCGCCAGGGCCAGCAGCCCCGTGGCGAAGCCGGCGAGCACGCCCAGTTGGCCCAGCACGTCCAACACGCCGGCGTCCCGACGCACGATCTCGGCCATGGCGTCGTTGGCCCAAGCGTGCGGGGTGATCATCGCCACCCGCCGCATGGCGTCGGGGAAGACCTCGAGGGGGACCATCGAGCCGCCCAGGGCGGCGAAGCCCAGCCCGAGACCCACACCGACGCTGCCGGCCTGGCTGTCGTTGCGCATGGTCGCGCCGATGAGCATGCCGGCGGCCCCCGACAACACACAGAAGAGCAGGACGACCGCGCCGGTCGCCACCGGGTCCCCCCAGTCCACGCGGAAGAGCAGCAGGGTCGCGACGACGATGTAGGCCGCCTGGAGCAGGGCCACCAGCACCCGGCCCCCGGCCTGGCCCACCAGCAGCGTCGACACCGAGGTGGGCGTGGCCAGCATCCGCTGGGCGACCCCCAACCGGCGGGTCTGGATGAGTGAGGCCGAGGCGGTGATCGCGGTGAGGAACGTGAACAGGAACAGCTGACTCGAGGCGCCGAGGTCGAACTGGCCGAGACCGGCGAACTCCTGGGCCAGTTCGTCGGCGCCAACCTGCTCCGTGCGCACCTCCACGCCGCCGAGGTCCGTGCGTTGCTCGGCCGCCAGCGCCACGAGCTGCGAGGCCTCCCCGCCGACGACGGCAGCGGCGGTCCGGGCGGCGGCGATGGTGGCCGCCTCCCCGGCCACGGCATCCTCCACCAGGACCCGCAGCGCCTGCGAGGTGCCGTCCGGTCGTGCCACGAAGCCGACGTCGACGTCCCGGGCACCGGCCACGGCGCGGCCGAAGTCGGACGGGAGGACGATGCCCGCGGCCAGTCCGCCGCGTTCCACGCGCTGGGTGAGCTCGTCGACATCGCCGACCCGCACCACCGTCACCCGACGGCCCTCCTCGAGGTGGCCGACGAGCCGGTCCGCCGCGAGGTCGTCCGGCGCGACCATCCCGATGCGCTGCTCCATGCTCCCGCCGAAACCCGCGCCGATCAGCACCACCAGCAGCAGGGGGAACACGAAGACGAAGAAGATGTTGGCCCGGTCGCGCAGCAGGCGGACCAGCTCGACCCGGGCGATCGTGAGTGCCCTCACCATGTCGGCGACCGCCGGATCCGCAGGACCGCCAGCGCCGCGGCGACGGCACCGATCGTCAGCAGCGCGCCCGTCGCGGGTAGCACGGCGCGGATCTCGCCGGTGCCGACGAGATCGCCCAGTCCCCGCAGGAACCAGGCGTGGGGGGAGGCCAGCGTGACCACCCGTAGGATTCCCTCGTCGATCGGCAGCGGGAAGAACACCCCGCCCGACATGCCCAGGACGATGGCGACGATCGCCTGCAGGTTGCCGGCCTGCTCGGCGGTCCGGGCGAAGCTGCCCACCAGCGCCATGATGCCCAGCGCCGTGACCACGATCGCGACCACCAGCACGGCCACGCCCCCGGGCGGACCCCAGTCGGCACCGAGCAGGAGGTGGGAGGCGACGGCCAGCACGGTCATCGACACCAGCCCCAGCAGCAGTGCCCCCAACGTCTTGCCCAGGTGCAGGGCGGTCGCGGACACCGGCGCCGCCAGGATCCGGGGCAGCGTCTCGAGCTGGCGTTCCTCGAGCAGCCCGGTGACGCCGTAGGTGACCGTGAAGAACACGAAGAAGGCGGCCATGCCCGCCGCGAGATAGCTGACGGCGTCGAGCCGTCGGTCCTCGGTCGCGAGCTCGGTGAGCGTGATGGCCGGCGGAGCCTGGGCGGCGAGGCTCGCGGCCTCTCCGAGCTGTGCCTCTCCTGCCTCGCCCTCACCCGCGGCCGCGGTCGTGGCCACCGCCAGGCCGATCGCCTCGAGCCGGTCGACATAGGCCTCGGCGACACCACGCGCGATCTCGCCCCGGAGCGGTCGGTCGCCCTGCACCAGGACCTCGAGCGTCGCCGCTCCGCCCGTGGTGACGCGGTCGCCGAACTCCTCGGGCAGCACCCACACGGCATCCAGTGCACCGGCGTCCAGGCCGGCCCGGGCCGATTCGAGGTCGGCGACCTGGACCAGCTCGAGAACCCCGGCCTCGCGGAGTGGGGCCAGTGCCTCGTCGGTGAAGGCCGCCGAGACCTCACTGCGGTCGTGGTCGAGCACGGCCCCGGTGAGCTCCAGGTCCTCGACGTCGGGGAAGATCACCGAGAACAGCAGGGTCAGTCCCAGGGGGACGACCAGGGCGAACAGCAGCACGCTGCGGTCGCGCAGGCGCAGCCGGAGGTCCTTGCCCATGATGGTCAGCGCGGCCCGGACCACCGTCAGTCCCGCAGCGCGCGGCCGGTGAGGTGGAGGAAGACGTCCTCCAGGTCCGGCTCGCGGACCTCGACCCCCGTCACGCTGGCCCCGGCCCCGGCGACCGCGCCCAGCAGTGCGGGCAGCAGCGCCGCCGCGCCCCTGGTGAGGCAGGTGATGGTGTCGTCCTCGGCGTCGGCCGAGTCCACCGCGGCGAGGTCGGCGCAGGCGGCCGCGGCGGCACCGGCGTCGCCGGTGACCTCGAGGCGCACGAGGTCGTGCTCTCCGACCGTCGCGATCAGTTCACGCCGGGTGCCCTCCGCGACGACCCGCCCCCGGTCCATGATGGCGATCCGGTCGCAGAGCCGCTCGGCCTCCTCCATGTAGTGGGTGGTGTAGAGCACGGCCAGGCCCTCGCCGGCGAGGGCCTCGATGGCGAGGAGGATCGAGTTGCGGCTCTGGGGGTCGACCCCGACGGTGGGTTCGTCGAGCACCAGCAGCGTGGGCCGGTGCAACAACCCGACGCCGATGTTCAGGCGCCGCTTCATCCCGCCCGAGAAGTGTTCGACGCGATCGTCGCCCCGGTCGCCGAGCCCGGTGACCTCGAGGACCTCCTCGACCCTGGTCGCGAGGTCCGCCCGGCCCAGCCGCTGCAGGCGGCCGAAGAACCGCAGGTTCTCGCGGGCACTGAGGTCCGGGTACAGCGCCAGGTCCTGCGGGACGTAGCCGAGCAGGCGGCGGGGGGCGGTCGTGCGCGGGTGCATACGCTCGCCGCCGACCCGGATCTCCCCCACGTCGGGCTCGAGCAGGCCGCACACCATCGCGATGGTGGTGGTCTTGCCCGCGCCGTTGGGGCCGAGCAGCCCGACCGTCTCGCCGCGACGGATACGCAGGTGCACGTCGTCGACGGCCTGCAGCGCACCGAAGCTCCGCGACAGCCCCACGACCTCGAGGACCGTGTCGGTCGCCACCTCGGACATCGCCCCACCGCCAGTCAGCTCGACCTCCCCGGGCACGCGCCGGGCGACTCTACTCCGACGGCCGGGGCAGGCGAGTCTCCCGCCACGCGGACACGGGGCCCGCCGCCCCGAGACCTCAGCGGTAGGTCAAGAGCTCGCGTGGGTGGTCCTCGAGGTGGGCGTGGTCGTTGACGGTCAGCAGGTTCGTGCCGCTGCGTCCGTGCACCAGCTTGGAGATGCTCGAGTTGACCACCACCCGGTTCAGCGACGCCCAGCCCCGTGGGTCCGCACCCAGCCACTGGGCGCACAGGGCGGCGATGACGCCGCCCGAGGTGAACACGGCCACGGTCTCGGAGCGGTCGAGGTCGGCGATCAGTTCGTCGAGGGCCGCCCGGGTGCGGGCGTGGAACTGCCGGTAGGGCTCCCGGTAGTCCCCGTCGTGTTCTCCGCTGGTCCACCGCTCGACGGCCTGCTCGAGGCGTGCCTGGAAGGCGCGGCGGGGGTCGTCCGTTTGTGCGAGCGACTCGTCGGCCGGTAGCGGCCGGAACAGGTCCTCACCGTCGTACTCGTTCCAACGCGCGTCCTCTGCGCGTCCCGGGTCGGTGCCCAGCTCGGGCAGGCACGCATCCGCCGTCTGGATCTGGCGTCGCAGGGTGCCGTGCACGATCCGGTCGATCGGGCCGATCGCGGCCAGGCGCCGGCCCACGATCCGGGACTGCTCCTCACCGCGCTCGGAGAGTTGGTCGTAGTCGTCGCCCCCGAACGACGCCTGTCCGTGGCGGACCAGCAGAACGACGGCCACCGGCATCCCTCTCTGCTGCGCCGGCCCCTCCGGCGCTGCGGGCGGACGGTAGCGAAGCGGTTGGGCGGGTCCCCAACGGACCACTAGCGTCTCGACGCCGGATGCCGGGCGCCAGTCCCGAGGGTGGCGCAGGCACGAGACGCGGCGAGGGAGAGCGACGTGTCCGACCTCAGCGAGCAACGGTTGCTGGTGGCCAACCGCGGGGAGGTCGCGGTCCGCGTGCTGCGCGCCGGTGCCGACCTCGGGATGCAGACGTGGGCCGTCACCGCCGGCGACGAACCCGACGCGAGGCACACGCGCCTCGCCGACGGCGTGGAGCCGCTGCCGGGCCACGGGCCGGCCGCCTACCTCGACGTCGAGGCACTGGCCGCGGCCGCAGCCCGTGCCGGTTGCGCGCTGCTCCATCCGGGCTGGGGCTTCGCGAGCGAGGATCCCGCCCTCGCGCGGGCCTGCGCCGAGCGGGACGTCACGTTCGTCGGTCCCGGCCCGGAGGTGCTCGAGCTGCTGGGCGACAAGGTGGCGGCGCGTCGGCTGGCCGCGCAGGAGGGCGTGCCGGTGCCCGAGGGCACCGACGGTGCGGTGGACCTCGAAGCCGCCCGGGAATTCGTGACCGGGCAGGCGGGCGCGGCGGTGATGCTCAAGGCCATCGCCGGCGGCGGCGGGCGCGGCATGCGGGTCGTTCGTGACGTCGCCGAACTGGAGGAGGCCTTCGCGGCGTGCGGGGCCGAGGCGCGCGCCGCCTTCGGTGACGACGCGCTCTACCTCGAGCGGCTGGTGTCCGGTGCCCGCCACGTGGAGGTGCAGGTCGCCGCCGACCACCACGGTGGGGTCGTCGCGCTCGGCGACCGCGACTGCAGCCTGCAGCGACGCAACCAGAAGCTCGTCGAGATCGCGCCGGCGCCGGGGCTGTCCGACGAGCAGCGCCGGCGCCTGGCGACCGACGCGGTCCGCGTCGTCACGGCCGCCGGGCTGGTCGGCCTGGCGACCGTCGAGTTCCTCGTCGAGCCGTCCGATGCCGGCGGCGGCCACCGGTTCCTGGAGGTCAATCCGCGGCTGCAGGTCGAGCACACGGTCACCGAGGAGGTCCTGCGCACCGACCTCGTGGCGGCACAGCTACGCCTCGCGCTTGGTGCGTCACTCGCCGAGCTCGGGCTCGACCCGCCGCCCCCGGCCGCGGGACATGCCGTCCAGGCGCGCCTGGGCGCGGAGCGACTGGCACCCGACGGATCGCTCACGCCGACCTCGGGGACGGTCGCCGCCTTCGCGCCACCGGGCGGCCCGGGGATCCGGACCGACACCCACCTGGAGGCCGGCGCGGTGGTCTCGGCGCGCTACGACTCGCTGCTGGCGAAGGTGGTCGCCCACGCGCCGGGTGGGGCTCCGGCCGCGTTCGCCCGGTTGGCACGTGCCCTGCGCGAGACACGCCTGGTCGGGGTGGACAGCAACCTGGGACTGCTCGTCGCGGTGGTGGAGCACGCCGACGTCCGGGCGGGCCGGCTGCACACCGGCTGGGTGGAGACCCACCTTGGCGAACTGCTCGAGGCCGCACCCCGGCAGCAGGACGACGGCGACGTGCGCGCCTCCGCCGTGCCCGGCGAGGCTCCCGCCGACCTCGAGGTCCCCGGGGGAGCGAGTGCGGTGACCGCATCGACCGCCGGCGTCGTGGTCGCGGTCGAGGTCGGTGTCGACGACCTCGTCGACCCGGTGACGAGCGTCGTCGTGATCGAGGCGATGAAGATGCAGCACGTCGTGGCGGCCGGCGTTGCGGGTCGTGTCACCGGCCTCGGCGTCGAGGTCGGTGACGAGGTCACGGCCGGCGCGGTGCTCGCGGTCGTCGAACCGGACGAGCGTGCCACGGGGGCCGAGGAAATCGAGGAGGAGCTCGATCTCGAGGCGTCGCGTGCCGACCTCGAGGAGCTGGCCGAACGCCGCCACCTGCTCCTCGACGCCGGCCGGGAGGAGGCCGTGGCCAAGCGTCACGGCCGCGGCCTGCGCACGGCCCGGGAGAACCTCGAGGACCTCATCGACCCGGGCAGCTTCTTGGAGTACGGCGGGTTCGCGGTCGCCGCCCAGCGCCGGCGCCGCGACGAGGAGGAGCTGCGTCACCGCACGCAGGCCGACGGGCTGATCGGCGGGCTCGCGCGGGTCAACGGGGAGCTGTTCGGCGACGACCGGGCACAGACGGTCGTGCTGTCCTACGACTACATGGTCCTCGCCGGCACCCAGGGGGCCATGGGCCACCGCAAGAAGGACCGGCTGTTCGAGGTGACCGAACGCCTTCGACGGCCGGTCGTGTTCTTCACCGAGGGTGGGGGCGGCCGGCCCGGCGACACCGACGTCGCCCAGGTGGCCGGACTCGACACGGTGGCCTTCGCGCTGTGGGCCGGGCTGTCCGGGCTGGTGCCGCGGATCGGGATCGCCTCCGGGCGGTGCTTCGCGGGCAACGCCGTGCTGTTCGGTGCGTGCGACGTCACGATCGCCACGCCGGAGGCCACGATCGGCATGGGCGGTCCCGCCATGATCGAGGGTGGCGGCCTCGGCCGGGTGACCCCCGAGGAGGTCGGACCGACCTCCGTGCAGGTCCCCAACGGGGTGATCGACGTCCTGGCCGAGGACGAGGCCGACGCGGTGCGCATCGCCAGGCAGGCGCTGTCGTACTTCCAGGGCCGGGTGGACGCCTGGGAGTGCGCCGACCAGCGTCGGCTGCGCCACCTCGTGCCCGAGGACCGGTTCCGGGTCCACGACGTACACCGCGTGATCGAGACGATGGCCGACACCGGCTCGGTGCTCGAGCTGCGCCCGACGTTCGCGCCCGGCATGGTCACGGCCTTCGCCCGCATCGAGGGGCGGCCCATCGGGGTCGTGGCGAACAACGCCACCCACCTCGCCGGCGCGATCACGAGCGACGGGGCGGACAAGGCCGCCCGGTTCCTGCAGCTGTGCGAGGCGTTCGACCTGCCGGTGCTGTTCCTGTGCGATACGCCGGGGATCATGGTCGGCCCGGACGCCGAGCGCACCGGCCTGGTGCGCCACGCCGCCAGGCTGTTCCTCGCGGGTGGCGCGTTGACGGTGCCCTTCCTCACGATCGTGCTCCGCAAGGGCTACGGGCTCGGTGCGCAGGCGATGGCCGGTGGCAGTTTCCGCGAGCCCCTGACGATCGTGTCGTGGCCGACGGGGGAGTTCGGCGGCATGGGGCTCGAGGGCGCGGTGCAGTTGTCGATGCGCCGTGAACTGGAGGCGATCGAGGATCCGGAGGAACGCCGGCGGGCCTATGAGGCCGCGGTGGCCGCGGCCTACGAGCGCGGCAAGGCGCTGTCGATGGCCAGCTTTCTCGAGATCGACGGGGTGATCGACCCCGCGGAGTCCCGGGAGGTCATCCTCCAGATCCTGCGTTCGGCGCCGCAGTCGCCCGTCCGTGAGGGCCGGAAGGCGGGCTACGTCGACGCCTGGTGATCGGGGCCCGTTGGCGTCGGGCCCGCAGCGTGTCGCGCCTCACGCGCCGGCGGGTGCCAGCGCCTCGAGCACGCGCCACTCGACGTCGCCTCGTGCCTGCGCGCCCAGGGGCTGGATGCAGACGTGGGTGGCCCCGGCGTCGTAGTGCGCCTGCACCCGCTCGCGCAGGGCCTGCTCGTCACCCCAGGCCACGACAGCGTCGACGAAGTGGTCCTCGCGCCGCTCGATGACGTCGTCGTCGAAGCCCAACCGGATCCAGTTGTTGCGGTAGTTCGGCAGGCCGGCGTACAGGTCGATCGCGGTGTTGGCCGTCTGACGTGCCCGGTCCGCATCGGTGTCCAGCACCACCTTCTGTTCGACGCACAGGAGCTTGTCGGGCCCCAACGTCTGCCTGGCCCGGGCGGTGTGCTCCGGGGTGGTGAAGTAGGGGTGGGCACCGTCGCCGAGTTCGCCGGCCAGTTCGAGCATCCGAGGACCGAGCGCGCCCAGCAGCCGTGGCGGGGGCTCGGCGGGTCGGGGGCCCCGGTACGGGGAGGCGTCCATGGCCTCGAGGTAGTGGCGCATCTGCGAGCGCGGCCGCGAGTAGTCGAGCTTCCGTAGACCTTCCACGAGGGGGGCGTGGCTCACCCCCAGGCCCAGCAGGAATCGCCCGTCCGTCTGCTCCGCCAGGGTGTTGGCCGCCTGTTTCATCACCCCCGGGTGGCGGTGGAAGATGTTGGCGATGCCCGTCGCGAACAGCAGCGAACTCGTGTGGTTGCCCAGGTGCGCGATGTGCGCGAACGGGTCCCGGCCGACCGTTTCCGGGAGCCACAGGGCGGAGTACCCGAGCGTCTCGATCCGTTCGGCGAACTCGGCGGCCTGCGCGGCGGCCAGTCCGTCCGTGAAGAACCACACCCCGGGGCGGCGCAGTGCGGTCGGCAGGTCCTCGGAGTTCACGGGTGCTCCTCGTTCGATCGGTGTGGCGCGGCACGCCAGCCGCCCGGGTCGACGCCACCGGGCACGTCCGCGTCGGGGTCGTAGGGGGTACGAGTGAGGATGAATGAGGCGAGGTCGAGGTGGGAGACGCTGCCGTCGGTGTTCCGGACCACACGCAGGGTCTCGCCGGCGTAGTAGCCGTCGAGCCCGGTGAACGTCCCGTCCGGCTCGGCCCGGAAGCGCGAGGCGCGGCCCGGACCTGCGACGGGGGCGATCTCGAAGGCCAGTTCCCGTTCGGCCCGCAACTGCAGCGGGATCGGCCCCCAGTACCACAGCCCCGTCAGCCCGAGCACCTCCGAAGTCACCTCGAGGGGGGCCCAGGGGCGTGGCGGTCGGGGTTCCTCTCGGGCGAGCAGGGCGAGGAGGTCGGTGGTGATCTGGCCCTGCAGCCCTGCCGTGCTGTTGGTCGCGACCACCGCCCCGTCACCGGACTCGCGGTCCACCCGCAGCAGCATGAGGAACCCGGGCATCGACCCTCCGTGCCCCACCGTGCGGTGACCGTCGACGTTCCAGATCTGCACCCCCAGGCCGTAGGCGGCGGTCCAGGGCTCGCCGGGCTGGTCGGTGACGGCGACGGGCTCACACATCTCGGCGATCGTGTCGTCGTGCAGCACGTCGCCGCCGTCGCCGGCCAGGAGCGTGGCGAACCGGGCGACATCGTCGATGGTCGACCAGAGCTGCCCCGCCGGCGCCATCGCGCCCGCGTCGTGTTCTGGCTCCGGCAGCAGCACGTCCGCCCAGGGGTGCACGGCGTAGCCGCGGGCCGCGGGGGCCTGCGGGCGGGTGGTCGTGCGGTCCATCTCCAGCGGCCGCAGGACCTCGTCCCGGACGACCTCGTCCCACGGGGCCCCGTGGGCACGGACGAGCAGCTCGCCGAGCACGGCGTAGCCGACGTTCGAATAGTGGAAGCGACGCCCGGGCCGGTGCCGGGCGGCGTGCGGCGGCAGGGACCGTGCCAGTTCGTCCCACGGCCCTCCGGCCGAGCGTTCCCACCAGGGGCCCTCGGTCTCGGCCTGCAGCCCCGAGGCGTGCGCCAACAGCTGGGAGATCGTCGCCCCACCGACGGGTGTGGCGGGGACGTGGTCCTCGACCCGGTCCTCGAGGCGCAGCCGGCCCGCGTCGCGCAGCCGCAGTACCGCGACCGCGACGAGCGGCTTGGTGATCGACCCCATCCGGTACTGCGTGTCGGTGGTCGGCTCGCCGTCCTGCACCCTGCCACGGCCGGCCGCCCACACCAGGTGGCCGTCCCGGACGAGCCCCGCCATGACGGAGGGCAGTCGCCGTTGCGCCTGTTCCTCGGCGATGCGGGCCGACAGGCGATCCGCGGTGGCGGCACGGAGCGATGTCGAGGACACGGGGACACGCTCCTGGGTCTCGGTCGGTAACGCCGCGAGCCTAATGGGGATGCCGTCCCGGTCGCCCCGGGCAGCACACGAGCGTCAGGAGACCGTGCCCGCCGGTCGGCCCATTCGACGGGTTGATCGGTGCTCGTCGCGATGCGGTCCACGTCGCTCGTGTACGCCACGCTGCGCCGCCATCTAGCCTTGATTTTCGTCGCGTCGGGGAGTCTCGGCCTCGGCCTTCTCCCCCGTGTCTGCGGCGGGCCAGCGCGGGCTTCGCTGCTCGCGGTGGGCCAGCCACTGGTCGAGCTGGTCGCGCAGGGTGGTCAGCTCCTCCTCGATGCTCGCCTCGTACGTTCCGTGCCCCATCGCGCGGAACGGGATGTGGCACCACATCGGCGGGAACAGGCTGGTGAGTCTGAACCCGTTCTTGGCCGCGGCCATGAACATCTTGCCGGCCGGTGAGTCGCGCAGGTCGTTCTTGTGCCCGGGGAGGGCGAGATCGACACGCCACATCCCGGGGGCTTCGAGTTCGCGGGGTGCGCCGAGCTGGTCGAGCAGTTCGAGCATCGGCTGGTTCTGGTCCAGCACGTAGTTGCGGAACACCTGTACCCCGTGTGTGCGTGCCTGCGCGGCGAGGGCTCCCAGCAACAGGGTCCCGGCGCCCCGGTGCTGGTAGTCGTCGGTCACGGTGACCGCTGCTTCGGCGACGTGGAGCTCGTAGGGGTCGCGGATGTAGCGGGCGACCCCGATCCCCGGCACCTCGGGATGATCGAGGTCGAGGGCGACGATCGCCTCGTGATCGACGTGATCGACCTGCGAGAGGTAGTCCAGCTCCCGGTCGCTGAGCTCGTCGATGTCGGCGTGGAAGCGCAGGAACCGCGACGTGGGCGAGAGCTGCCGCAGGCCCTCGACGAGCCGGTCGCGGTCGGTGGGGCGGATCTGGCGCAGCAGGACCCGTGTGCCGTCCCGCAGCCTGGTGCGCCGGCCCCACTCGCCCGGCGCGACGACGATCGGGTCGAGCCGCTCTTGGCTGGTCACAGGCTTCCCGCTCGTCGAACGTTCCTTGCTGGGCGATGGCCACGGCGTCGAGGTCGGCCCGGCTCAGCCCGGGGCGGTCGTGGTCGACAGGTGCCGGGCGAAGAAGTCGACGGCCAGCGTGGCGACGGTGTCCATGGCGCCGGGTTCCTCGAACAGGTGGGTCGCGCCAGCCACGATCTCGAGCCGGCTGGGGCAGCGCAGCAGCCGGTGTGCCTGCTCATTGAGGTCGAGCACCGCGGTGTCGCGGGAGCCCACGATCAGCAGGGTCGGCGCCGACACCTCGGCGAGGCGTTCGGCGGCGAGGTCCGGGCGGCCGCCTCGCGAGACCACCGCGGCGATGTCGACGCCGAGATCGGCCGCCGCGCACAGTGCGGCCGCCGCGCCAGTGCTCGCACCGAAGTAACCCAGCGGAGAGCCCCCCACGTCCGGGTCGCGCTGCAGCCAGCGGGTGGCCGTGACGAGCCGGTCGGCCAGCAGGCCGATGTCGAACACCATCGCCCGGTCGGCCGCCTCTTCGTCGGTGAGCAGGTCGAACAGGAAGGTGGCCAGGCCCGCGTCGTTGAGCGTGCGGGCCACGGCGAGATTGCGGGGACTGTGCCGGCTGCTGCCGCTGCCGTGGGCGAAGGCCACCACACCGGCCGGGGCGACTGGGACGGCCAGCTCGCCAGGGAGGACGATGCCCCCGGCTGCGGGGAGGCGCCGGGACTCACGCCGGTCTGCGAACGGCATCCGAGACCTCCTCGGCAACCCCTCGGCGAGGCACGTGCCGGCAATGGTGCGACGCCCGCGATGTGCTTCCCGAAGCCGGTACGGCCGGATCAGGTCTTGGCGGTCGCCGCCTCAAGCGGCCTCTCAGCTGGGTGCCTCCGATCGATCTCTTCGGAGGGGCGCCAACTCCCGCGCACATCACGAACGTCGCAGTGCCATATTGCGCCGGTGGCGGCCCCGCAGCCAGGGCCATTCGTCCCGACCCCGGCGCGGTGACGAGCGCGGCGCCTCAGCTGGTCGAGGACTCGGCCACGACCGCTCGTGCCGCCTCCAGCAACTCGGCGATGCCCTCCTCGATGCCGCGGGTCAGTACCTCGACGTCCTCGACCCCGTCACGGTCGGCGGTCACCCCGAAGGAGAGGTTGCCGTTGTAGGAGAAGATCGCCGTGCCCACGCGCACCGGACTGGCCAGCGGCACGTAGGGGTAGGCGGTCAGCATCTGCCGGCCGCAGGCGTACAGCGGCTGCTGCGGGCCGGGCACGTTGGTGGTCACCGTCTCGATCGGGGTGCGGTGGACCCGGTGGGCCGCCCGGAAGGCGATGCGGGTGCCGACCGCGAGCAGCAGGGGCGGCGCGAAGCCCGACAGCGAGGTCAGCGTCTCGGCCGCGACCGCCTGCCCCGAGGTCTTGAGCCGATCCATCTGCACGCGGACGGCGTTGAGGCGCTCGACCGGGTCCTCGACGCCCACCGGCAGTTCGGCGAAGATGGCCGAGACCTTGTTGTTGTACGTGCCCTGTTCGTTCTCCTTGCGCACGGACACGGGAACCAGGGTCCGCACCGTCCGGTCGGCGACCTCATCGCCGTGGGCCAGCAGCAGTTCGCGGTACCCCTGGCTGACCGCGGCGAGCACCACGTCGTTGACGCTGCCACCCAGCGCGGTCCGGATCTCCTTGATCTCCGCGATCGTCGTCTGCGCCCACGCGTAGCGTCGGTGCGGACCGATCGGCCCCAGCAGGGTGGACTCCCCCCGGGTGCGGGCCAGCGAACTCATCGACGCGAGGCCCTTGGCGCTGCCGGCCACCTGCATCGCGAGGCGCTTGGGGGCCCGGCCCCAGGAGCGCACGGCCCGCAGCTGTTCCCTCGGCGAGGCGAGGTAGTCGCCGAGGGTTCCGGCGACGAGTCGCACCCTGGAGGGCTCGGGCTCGGGTTCCCACCGATCGGGTGCCGGGGGAGTGCCCTCCGCCGACGGCTCGAGCGCCACGGCCAGCAGGTCCGTGCCCGACACCCCGTCGACCAGGCAGTGGTGGGCCTTGCTGATCAGCGCCCAGTTGCCATCCTCGAGGCCCTCGACCACCCACCACTCCCACAGCGGCTTGGTCAGGTCGAGGCGCTGGGCCATGATCCGGCCGACGAGGTTCCGCAGTTCGTCCCGCCCACCGGGGGCGGGCAGTGCGGTGTGGCGCAGGTGGTAGTCGAGGTTGAAGTGGGCGTCCTCGACCCAGACGGGCCGGCCGAGCGTGAAGGGGATCTCCCGGACCCGTTGCCGGTAGCGGGGCACCAACTGGATCTTGCCCTCGAGCATCGAACGCAGATCCGCGAACGGCGGTGGCGGGCCCTCGAAGATCCCGACCGATCCGATGTGCATGAGGTTGACGTCGTCCTCGATGTGCAGGAACGACGCGTCGAGTGGGCTCAGGCGGTCCATTGCATGCTCTCCTCCTCGTATTCCGCACGATAGGGGGTCGTCCCGCAGGGCGCGGGCCGATGTCCTCACGCACGGACGGGGCCCACGCGACGGGCCCCGCCACTTCGATGAGTGACGGGGCCCGTGGCCCGCGACCGGTCGGTGCCGGTCGCGTGGGGGCTAGCGCAGGATGGCCTTGACCTCGAAGAACTCCTCGAGCCCGAACACGCCGGCTTCTCGACCGTGACCGGACTGCTTGAAGCCACCGAAGGGCGCCGCCGGGTTGAACGATCCGCCGTTGACCTCGATCTGGCCGGTGCGGATGCGCTTGGCGACGTCCAGGGCACGGGCGTCGTCACCCGACCACACGGCGCCGGCGAGCCCGTAGGGCGAGTCGTTGGCCAGCTCGACCGCGTGAGCCTCGTCACGGAAGGGGATGATCGACAGGACGGGACCGAAGATCTCCTCCTGCGCGATCGTGGAGTCGTTGGAGACGTTCGTGAACACCGTCGGCTGGACGAAGTAGCCGGTGTCCAGGCCTGCCGGGGCCTCGGTGCCGCCGGTCAGCAGCTTCGCACCCTCGGCCACACCCTTGTCGATGTAGTTGCGCACCCGCTCGCGCTGGTCGGCGGAGACCAACGGGCCGAGCGCGACACCCTCCTCGAACGGGTCGCCGACCTTCTGGGCGCTGGCGACGTTCTCGGCGATCTGGTTGACCTCGTCGAGCTTGCTCTCGGGCACCAGCATCCGGGTCAGCGCGATGCAGGTCTGGCCCGAGTTCAGGAAGCACTTCGAGATGCCGTCGGTGACCGCGCGCTGGAGGTCGGCGTCGTCGAGGATGATGTTGGCCGACTTGCCCCCCAGTTCGAGAGCCAGGCGCTTGACGTCGCGTGCGGCGACCTCTCCGAGACGTCGGCCGGTGCCGGTCGAGCCCGTGAAGGTGATCATGTCCACCAGCGGGTGCTCCGCCAGCGCCTGGCCGACGACTGGACCGGTCCCGGTGACCAGGTTGACCACGCCCTTGGGGAAGCCGACCTCGTCGAGGACCTCGAAGAGCATGAAGGCGTTGAGTGGCGTGATCTCGCTGGGCTTGAGGACGACGGTGTTGCCGGCCGTCAGCGCGGGCGCGAGCTTCAGCGCGATCTGGTGCAGCGGGTAGTTCCAGGGCGTGATGGCCGCGACGACCCCGCGGGGCTCACGCACCACCAGGGCGTTGCCGATCTCGGACTCGATCTCGGTCTGGGAGAGCACCTCGGGCATGGACCCGAACGTGAGCGAGGGCAGTCCGGTCTGGATGAGCGTGGAGAGCATGTGGGGCATGCCCAGCTCGGAGGTGATGAGGTCGGCGAGTTCGCCCTGCCGGGCCTGCAGCCCCTCGGCGACCTTGGCGCACATCGCCGCCCGTTCGGTGGCGGGCACCGCCCACCAGTCGTGCAGTGCGGAATGGGCCGCCCGCACGGCACGGTCGACGTCCTGGGCGTCGCCCTGGGGGATGGACCCCATGACCTCCTGGGTGGTGGGGTTCTCCACCTCGAGGTTGTCGGTGCCCGACGGCACCGACCAGTTCCCGTCGATGTACAGCTGGTCGCGCTCGGTCTCCACAGGTGCTCCTTGTGCGTGCTCTCGTTTCGGATACGTACGTCTTCGGGGTGTCGCGAGGTTCAGAGGGTCTCGGCGACGATGGCGTGCGCGGTGCGACGCGCCAGGGACATGCAGGTGACCATGGGGTTGACGCCCGAGGAGGTCGGGAAGGCACTGGTGTCCCCGACCCACACGCCCGGGGTGTCGTGCAGTTGGCCGACGGCGTCGGCGACGCTGTCGGCGGGGTCGGCGCCCATGCGCGCCGTGCCCATCTGGTGGGCACTGAACGCGGCCAGGCCACCGGCGCCGACCGGGACGACCCGCAGCGCGTCGAGCCAGGCCTCGAGGTCCTCGCCCCGCTGCCACGGCTCGACCCCCGGGACCAGGCAGGCGATCTGCTCGGCGCCGGCGGCCTCATGGATGCGTGCCGTGGCCTCCAGGCCGCGCCGGAAGTTGCGGACGTCGAGGTCGTCGTCGAACGGGTAGAGGTGCATGGCCTGTCCGTCGCCGTCGATCACGACCTGCCCACCGCCGCGGTCCTGGGTGAGGTGGATCAGCGTCGCACTGCGCGGCGTCTGCGACAGCAGTTCCTTGTGCCCCTCACCGGAGTTCCAGGGCACGGCGGAACCGGTGAGCCCCGGGTTGAAGTGGGTCCCCTCGATGATGAAGCCGTGGCCGTCCTCGACCGCATCGAACTCGTGCAGGATCGCGGACTGGACGGGGCCCCACCAGGCGTGCTGCTCCTCGGCGTAGGTCCCGAAGATCGCGCCCGTGGGGTGCAGGGTGAGGTGGTGACCGACGACTGGTCCACCGAGGCCGGAGCGCAGCAGCAGGGCAGGGGTCTCCAGCGCGCCGCACGCGGCGACCACGACCGGGGCGCGCACGGTGACCTCGTGCTGCTCCCCGAAGGCGCTGGTCGCCGTACCCGTGACGCCGGCCGCGCGCCCGTCCTCGACGAGGATGTGTTCGACCGCCGTGCCCACGAGCAGGGTGGCGCCGGCGTCGGCGGCGTCCTGCAGCCAGGTCTTGTACGCCCCCTGCTTGGCCCCGGTCTGGTCGCCGTAGCCCGTGTGGCCCGCCGCCCGCGCGTCGTAACGCTCGGGGTCGAGGTTGAGCCGGGCGCGGCGCACCTTCCAGCCCAGGGCCTCCGCACCCTCGATCATCCGCTGGTGGGGCCCGTTGTGGTCGCTGCATTCCTCGGTGGCGCCGATGCGGGTCATCACCGCGTCGATGTGAGCGTCGAAGTCGGGACCGGCGAGACCGTCGAGGCCGTGTTCGTCCTCCCAGCGCTTGCGGACGTCATCGCGCGGCGGCACCGAGTTGGACCAGTTCACGGTCGTGCCGCCCCCCAGCGACCGTCCGGCCAGCAGGGTGACGTTGCCGTCGGCCGTGGGCGTGGGGCCGCTGCGGTAGTAGAGGTTCTGCCAGGCCCACATCTCCTGCTGGTTGAAGTCGGCCTCGTTGAAGTAGCCCCCCGCCTCGACGACCACGACGTCGAGGCCGGCGGCCGTCAACTCGGCGGCGATCACGGCACCGCCGGAGCCGGAGCCCACGATCACCGCGTCGGCGTCGAGTTCGGTCGGGCCGTCGACGTCGAGGACCGGCAGCGTCTTCGCGACGTCCGGGGGCGTGGGGTTCGGCGGCCCCGGATAGCCCAGGCCGGCCCAGAGGGGGTTGCCCCCGGAGTCGTCCACCGCCGAGTAGGAGATCAGGGTCGCCAGCTGCCGGAAGGCGTCCAGGCCCATGGCGGCGGCCGGGCCCGTGGCCTGCATGCTGCGCAGCGTGATCTCGCGCAGGGCCTGTGACTGGTGGACGAAGCCGAACTGTCCCAGCCCGTCGAGCAACTGCAGCAACCCCGCCGACAGTTCCTCGGGCAGGGTGGAGAGGTAGAGCTCGACGCCGATGTCGGCGAACACGGCCGAACCGGGCGTCGCCCAGAAGCCGTTCGGGTCCTCATCACGTTCGATGGCGGGGACGAACGTGTCGACCAGTGCCCGTAGCGTGCTGCGTTGACGGTCGTCCATGTGCCCTGGCTCCCTCGTGCTCCCGTTGCCCGTGCACCACCGGTGCACGGGGGCTCCCAGGGCGGTGGGCCACTGCACTCGAGGCGAACCGGCGCTCTCCCGAACGCACCGCAGGCCTCGGGCCGACCGCCCGATGTGAGTAAAGCCTAACGAAACGGAGGGCTCGCGTCCCGGTCAGTATGCGAAACGGTGCCGGCCGGGCAGCCCGCGCCCGGCCGGGTGACCGTTCCGCCCGGAGAAGGGCCGGGAGAAAACGTTGGAGGGCCCGGCGGACCGGGCCCTCCAACGGGGCATTTCGCACCGGCGTGCGACCGCCGGCGCGCACATGGTGTCGGTCAGGCGTTGCGGACGGAGAGTTCGGAACGTACGTCGGTGACGCCCTCGACGTCGGCGACCAGGACCAGCAGGTCGCGCTCGGTCTCGGCGCTCGGGACCGTGCCCTTCAGCGCCACCCGACCGGGCCCGTCGACCCGGACGATGACGTCGGCCACGTCGTCACGGCCGCCCAACGCGTGGCTCTGCACCCGCTGCTGCAGCAGCTTGGGGTCGTCGGGAACATCCTCTGGCAGCACGTCCTTGGTCGACTCGATGACGTTGCCCTTCGCGCGGTCCGCGGCCATCTTCGCCTGGTTGGAGGCCTCCTCGGTCAGCTCCCGCGTCCGGGCGGCGACCTGGTCGGTGAGCTGGTCCCGACGGGAGCGGCCGCGGTCGGGGTCGGCCAGGTAGGCGGCGCCGGCGCCGAGCCCCAGGCCGAGCACGACCCAGAACAGCCGCCGCGGCCAGCTGGTCCGCCGGGAGTCCGAGAGCAACTGGTCGAAGCCATGAACCTGCGACACCTCGAGGTCCACGAGGTGGTCACCGATCCGGCCGACGCGCTCGCCGATGCCGTCGACCCGGTCGTTGAGGTCGCGTAGCTCACGGAAGACGGACTCGCCGTCGGCCTTCATCGCCTCGGCGGTCCGGTCGCGCAGCTCGTCGACGCTGCTGCCGAAACGCTCGGAGAGTTGGCTGAGGTCCACGGGGCGCTCCTGTTGTCGCTTGCCCATTGTCGGTTGCCCACAGCATGGCGCATCGCCGGCCGTCCGGCAGGGACAAACGGACACCCGGCGTGATCGCCGCCCGCGGTCACCACCCACGGCGTTAGGGTGGGCCACCTTCGACGAAGAGCGGCGGCATGCGGCAGGTACGGCTGGGCGCGACGGGCCTGAAGGTCTCGGAGATCTGTCTGGGAATGATGTCCTACGGCGACCCCGGCTGGCGGGACTGGGTGCTCGAGGAGCGGGACGCCGACGCCTTCGTCCGCGCCGCCGCGGAGGCGGGGATCACCTTCTACGACACCGCCGACGTCTACTCCGACGGGGTGAGCGAGGAGCTGACCGGCCGCCTGCTGAAGAAGGTCTTCCCCCGACGGGAGGACTACGTGCTGGCGACCAAGGTGCGTGGCCCGATGGGGTCGGGGCCCAACGACGCCGGCCTGTCGCGGGGGCACATCCTCGACGGCGTCGACGCCTCGCTCCGGCGACTCGACGTGGACCACATCGACCTGTACCAGATCCACCGTTGGGACTACGGCACACCGATCGAGGAGACCATGGAGGCGCTGCACGACTGCGTGCGCGCCGGCAAGGTCCGCTACCTCGGGGCGTCGAGCATGCACGCCTGGCAGTTCGCCAAGGCCCAGCGCGTGGCCGCGCTCGGCGGCTGGACCGAATTCGTGTCCATGCAGCCCCACTACAACCTGCTCTACCGGGAGGAGGAGCGGGAGATGCTCCCGCAGTGTCGCGACATGGGGGTGGGGGTCATCCCCTGGAGCCCGCTCGCCCGGGGCCGGCTCGCCCGGCCGTCCGAGGAGGCCGCGGTCACCAAGCGCGGTCGACAGGACCGCTTCAGCGAGGTGCTCTACGACGAGGCGGACTCGGCCATCGTCGATGCCGTGGGACGGGTCGCCGACACCCACGGCGTGAGCCGGGCCCAGGTCGCGCTGGCCTGGCTGCTGGCCAGGTCGGAGGTGACCGCACCCATCGTGGGCGCCACGAAGCTGTCCCACCTCGACGACGCGGTCGCCGCCACGCAGGTCGAGCTCTCCGACGACGAGGTCGAACAGCTCGAGGCGCCGTACCGTCCCCGGCCCGTCCTCGGCCACAGCTGAAGCGAGCGGCCCCGGGACGTGGCTCACTCCGGCCGGGAGGTGTCGCGGCCGGGGGCGAGCTCGAAGTGCATGCCGTCCGGTGTGTGCCAGTCCCCACCCCACAGGAACCCGTGGTCGGCCATGACCTCGATGAGCACGTCGGGCTGTCGGGGCTCGGCACCGTAGGGGTTGACCTGCGCGTTGAAGTCGATCGCCATACCCCAGGCGTGGCTCGACAGCGGCCCCGTGGCACCCGAGGTCCGGGGGACCCAGCAGCCCGCGTAGTCGGAGATGACACCCTCGGCCCCACGGTCGCGCAGCTCCTGCATCGCGGGTCGGAGGCGCTCGATGAGCTCCCGGTGACAGGTGACGCGGCCGATGACCGGTACCGACTCGGTGACGACGTGGCCGCGGGTCCAGGTGCTCCCCGGTCGGATCTGTCGCCCCGGCCGGTCCTGCATCGTGAACTCCCCGAACCGGGCCTTGCGCTCCACGGCTGGCAGCACGCTGTGGGCGTGGCGCAGGACGGGCGTCGTGCCGTGGGGCACCAGGCGCGGTTCGCGGTCCGGGCCGCCGTGCTCGACGAGGGCCTCGTGGAGGGTGTCGGGGTCGCCGGGCCGGACCAGCAGGTACTTCTCGGTCGGGACGTCCAGCGGCCCGTCGGCGCGCACGGCCACCTCGGCGGCGCCGACGAGCTCGTCGGGCACGACGTCGGCGACACGTAGTTCACTGCCGTCGGCGAACACGAGCAGTGCGCCCGGTCCCAGGCCGCGGACCTCGGCGGAGGTCTCGCTGAGCAGCGCCCCGTCCTCGTCGAGGCCCGCGACGAGCTCCCGGCCGGCGACCTCGTCGTAGGTCGCCGGGTCGAGGGCCAGGACCTCGACCGGGTACCACCAGTCGTTGGGCGGGTCGTGGACCACCTCGCCCTCGGCCGATTCGGTGCGCACCAAACCGAGGATCTCCCCGCGTACCACCGTGGTCGGACCGGTCCGTGGGTCGTCGGCGACGGCCTCGGCGTAGCCCTCGGCGAGGTGCGCCCCGGACCACACCATCGTCGTGTCCGCCGGAAGGTCCGCAGGCTCCTCCGCGACCTGCTCGGGGTCCGCTCCGGGTCGGTCGGGCGCGGCGGGACCGCCGACGTCGTCGCCCTCGTCCGATTCGCCCGCGAACTGCGGGCCGATGGCGCCCACGGCGAGCAGGACGACGACGAGGACCGCGACTGCGCGCGGCCGGCCGGGCTGGAGGAACGCGAGGGCCCAGGGCGTCGAGCGTCCGCTCGTCGAAGCTCGTTGCACCGTGTCGTCAATCCCCTCGAGATCTCGATTTCCCGCGTCCGTCGGCCGCCGCGGGACCGCTCCTTCGAGGGTGCCCACCGCGGTCCGCTGCCGCATGCGGCGTGCGCTGTACGAGGGCAGGGAACCGGCCACTAGCGTGGGGGGACGGCCGGACGGACGAGACCGCGGGAGGCACGGATGAGGGTGGCGTTCCTGGGACTGGGCGCGATGGGTCGCCCGATGGCCGCGAATCTCGCCCGACACCACGAGACGTGGGTGTACAACCGCACGGCCGCGGTGGCCCGTGCGCATGCGGCGGCGCACGGCACGTCCGTGGCCGCAGACCTCGCGGAGGTGGCGCTCTGCGGGCCGCAGGTGGTGGCCACCTGCCTGCCGACCACCGTCGAGGTCGCGGCCGTGGCCGAGCAACTGCTGGACAGCCTGCGCCCCGGCACGGTCTGGCTCGATCACACCTCCGGGGATCCACAGGCCACCCGGGAGTTGGCCGATCGCTGTGCCGCCCGTGACGTGGCGCTGCTGGACGCGCCCGTGTCCGGCGGGACCGACGGCGCGGCGGCCGGGACGCTCACCGTCATGGTCGGCGGGGACGGGGCCGCTCTCGGGCGCGTGTCCGCGGTCCTGGATGCGGTTGCCGGTCGCGTCGTGCACGTGGGGCCGAGCGGCGCGGGCATGGCGGTCAAAGCGGTCAACAACGCCCTGCTGGCGACCTCCCTGCGCGCTGCCGCGGAGGGGTTGGTCGCCCTGCGGGCCTCGGGGGTGGCGACCTCCACGGCCCTCGAGGTCATCAACGCCTCGTCCGGACGGTCGTTCGCCACCGAACGGCTGCTGCCGGAGCGGGTGGTGCCGCGGACCTTTCCGCGGACGTTCTCGCTCGGGCTGCTGGCCAAGGACGTGGGCCTGGCGGCCGGTGTGGTGCGGACCGCGGGGCTGCAGGCGCCGGTGCTGGATCTGGTCGACGAACTGACCCGGGCGGCCGCAGACTCGCGGGGCGGGGCCGTCGACCACACCGAACTGGTCCGCATGGTCGAGGATGCCGCCGGCCTCGAACTCGGCGGCGACGAGGAGCGGACATGAACTCGCAGACGCGCGCCGGTTCCGGCCCACCCGTCCCCGGCTTCCCGGGGGTCGTCTACCAGATCTATCCCCGGTCCTTCCGTGACACCTCCGGCGACGGGGTCGGGGACCTCGAGGGCATCCGACGTGGGCTCGACCATCTCTCCTGGTTGGGGGTGGACGCGGTGTGGCTCTCGCCGATCTTCCCGTCCCCGATGGCGGACTTCGGCTACGACGTCGCGGACTACTGCGACGTCGACGAGGTCTTCGGATCGCTCCAGGATCTCGACCGTCTGATCGCCGAGGCCCACGAGCGGGGCCTCGAGGTCTGGCTCGACTGGGTGCCCAACCACACCTCGGATGAGCACCCCTGGTTCGTGGCCTCGCGGTCGTCGCCCGACGACCCGAAGCGCGACTGGTACCTCTGGCGTGACCCGGCCCCCGACGGTGGCCCACCCAACAACTGGATCCGCCACTTCGCCCACGAACCGGCGTGGACCCTCGACGAGGACAGCGGGCAGTACTACCTCCATCAGTTCCTGCCGCAGCAGCCGGACGTCAACTGGGCCGAACCGGGGCTGCGGCAGGCCATGCACGACGTGCTGCGGTTCTGGATGGACCGCGGCGTCGACGGCTTCCGGGCCGATGTGGTGCACCTGATCGGCAAGGACCCCGCGCTGCCCGACGACGAGGGCGACTGGGTCGGGATCCCCCGCGCCGCCTTCCACCACGAGTCGGTGACCCACGAGCACCTGCGGGGGATCCGGGCGGTGCTCGACGAGTACCCGGGGCCGCGGCGCATGGTCGGGGAGATCAACCTCCTCGATCCCCGCGAGGTCGCCTCCTACGTGGCCGACGACCAGCTCCACCTCGCCTTCCATTTCGGGCTGCTCTACGTGCCCTGGGAGGCGGAACGGGTGCGCGCGACCATCGCCGAGGTGGATGCGGCGTTCGCGGAGGTCGGGGCCACCCCGACGTGGGCGCTCGGCAACCACGACAACCCGCGGGTGCGCACCCGCACGGGGGACGAGGCCGCTGCCCGGGCGGCCGCCATGCTGCTGCTGACCCTGCGGGGGACGCCGTTCCTGTACGCGGGTGACGAACTCGGGTTGCGTGACGCCGAGGTCGGGCCCGGGCAGGTGGTGGACCCGGGAGGGCGCGACGGCTGCCGTGCGCCGGTGCCCTGGACCGCGGATCCCGGGCACGGCTGGGCGGGACGGCCCTGGCTGCCCTGGCCGCCGGAGCCGGAGGAGTCGAGCCTGGAACGCCAGCGCTCGGCGCAGGACTCGATCCTGCACCTCCACCGTCGGCTGCTGACCGCCCGGCGGGACAGCGCCGCGCTGGTGCGTGGTGACCAGCAGCTGCTGGACCTGCCGGGAGAGGTGGTCGCCTACCGGCGCTCCGACGGCGCCGACGAGCGGCTCGTGGTCGTCAACTTCGCGACCGACGAGGTCCCCGTCGAGGTCGGCCCGGGCTGGGACGTGCAGATCGCCAGCGACGGGACGGGTGAGGGCCGAGGGTTCACGGGTCGCCTCGGAGCCCGCCAGGCGGTGCTGCTGGAACCGTCCGGGCCCTAGAACGCCGCGGCTGGGTCAGGACTTCTCGTGGCGCACGGCCGCGAGCTCCCGCTCGAGCTGTCGCACCCGGTCCTCCGACTCTGCCCGGCCACCGCCGTGGTGGGGCGGGGCCTGTTCGAGGTGCCGGCGCAGCTCCGCGAGTTCGGCCGCGATCGTGGCCTCGGTGCGCCGATCCCCGGCGCTCATCCCGACGCCCGGTCGGCGGACCCGCCCTGGCCCAGACGCCAGTTCGCGCGGCCCGTGTCGTCGAGGCCGACGAACCGAACCTCGATGCGTGAGCCGACCCGCCACGGTCCGGAACTCGTCGCGATCCCGTGCTCGTCGATCTCGAGCCGGCCCCGCTCCCGCGCCGGGAGGTCCAGGGCCCGCTCCGCGGTCACGAAACCGTTGATCCCGAGGCGCGGCAGTCGGATACGCAGGCCGGCGTTGGTGATTCCGGTGACCGTGGCGGGCTCCGCCCCGTCGAGGAAGCCGCGGTCGAGCAGGCGGGACCACAGGTCGCCCCGCTCACGTGCCTGCAGGTGGTTCAGCGCGCCGGCCCGGGCGTCGAGCCAGCGGGCCAGCGGCCCGAGCTCCTCGAGCGCGTAGGGCGGCTGTTCGCCGGCGAGGACGGCGCGGATCTGGCGGTGGACCACGAGGTCCGCGTAGCGCCGGATCGGCGAGGTGAAGTGGGTGTAGGCGCTGGCGGCCAGACCACGGTGGTGCGACGGGTCCGGGTCGTAGGTGGCCCGGGCCGTCGACGAGGTGGCGGCCGCGACCAGCAGGTCACGGTCCTCGAGGCGTCCCTCCTCCGTCAGGCGCTCGATCTCCACCAGCAGTTCGGCGATCACGACCTCGACGTCGGGCTCGGCCGACGTGGTCGCTCCGGGCGCCGGAGCCACCTCGTCGTCGG